>CACJPL010000005.1 GCA_902595285.1 uncultured Pelagibacteraceae bacterium
AATAGTTCCAGCACCAATAAAATCAAATAAATGTTTTTGTAATTCTCTATTTTTTAATTTTAATTCAAACATTGGTGCAGACATATTGTTTGATAATAAAAATTTTTCATACTTAACTCTTTCAAATTTACCATTTTCATCATGAAAGTTTTTATTCTCTTTAATATTTTTAAGTATTGTTTTTTCATTAATTGAAATATTAAAATCCTCAATCTCTAGATTAATAAGCGTGGTTGATATAAGTCCTGATAATAGTTCCTCTATAACATTTTTATCTAAATTATTTCTAATTGCATCTGCTGAAATTCCACTTTGATTAACGTAATCCATAAAATCTTGAGTGGTGACATTTGTTTTATTTATTTTTGCAATATTGTTTTGATTATTTGTACTAAATCCCCCACCAAAACCACCAAAGCCAAAAGCAATAATAATTATAACAATTAAAACCAATCCACCAAATTGTTTCCAGCCTAAGTTTTTTAATTTTTCAATCATAGCGTTATAAATTTATTGATCTGTAAAAAACAAATCTATAGATTAAAAAGTCAATTATGACAAATAAATATATGTATTTTGTAGCTAATTGGAAAATGTTTGGTGATTTAAGAACTCTAAATTCACTTGATAAAGTAATAAAGTTTTCGAAAACTAATAAAAAAAATAAGTTTAAAATAGTTTATTGTCCACCCAATACATTAATTCGACCTTTATCGAGAAGACTTAAAAAAACAAAAATAGAGGTTGGTGCTCAAAATTGTCATCAGAGCTATGATTACGGTGCTTACACTGGCCAAGTAAATTCCACCATGCTTAAAAATGTTGGAGCAAAGTTTGTTATTTTGGGACACTCAGAAAATAGACGACTAAGTGAGACAGATAATTTAATTAATTTAAAAATAAAAAGTGCAATTAAATCAGGTCTTAAAATTATATTTTGTATTGGCGAAACGTTGAAAGAAAGAAGACAAAAAAAAACTAATCAAATTTTAAAAAAACAAATTGAAAAAGGGTTAAAATCGATAAAGAATAAATCTAAAATTATTATAGCCTATGAACCTGTATGGTCTATTGGAACGGGTGTAATTCCAAAAGAAGCTGATTTAAATAAAACTATTTCATTTATTAAAAGTAGATTTGTAAAAAAATATCCTAAAATTTTATATGGTGGATCTGTAAATACTAATAACGTAAGTATATTAAAAAAAATTCCTAGTATTGACGGTTTTTTGATTGGAGGTGCATCGCAAAACCCAAAAAAATTTATTGATATAATTAAAAAAACCATTAATTAGACCCTCATGGAAACTTTATTATTAGTATTCAACATCATACTTGCAGTTATTTTGGTTCTTTTGGTTTTATTGCAAAAATCAGAAGGAGGCGCTCTTGGTATTGGAGTTTCCCAAGAAAATTTTATGCTCTCTAGATCAGCAGGCAGCTTCATGACAAAAGCCACTGCAATTGTGGCAACACTTTTTATCATTTGCAGTTTAGCTCTAACAATTATTTCTAGAGCAGAACTTATTCCTACGGGGTCGGTATTGGATACAGTTGAGGAAAAAACTGAAGATACACCTTCAATTCCAGAAAATAATTAATTAATTCTTTTCAATTCATTTTTTATTCGCTATAAGATACTTCCATGGCGCGATATATATTTGTCACTGGCGGCGTGGTTTCTTCCCTTGGTAAAGGTCTCTCTTCAGCATCTTTAGCTTATTTATTACAATCAAGAGGTTACAAAGTTCGTTTAAGAAAATTAGATCCTTATTTAAATGTGGATCCGGGAACAATGAGTCCGTTTCAGCATGGAGAAGTTTTTGTAACCGATGATGGGGCTGAAACAGATTTAGATCTAGGTCACTATGAAAGATTTTCAGGTGTTACTGCAAAGAAAACAGATAACATTACAACTGGAAAAATTTATAGTGATGTTCTTAGAAAAGAAAGAAAAGGTCAGTATTTAGGTAAAACTGTTCAAGTTATTCCACATATTACGGATAGAATTAAAGAATTTATAAAACACGATACATCTAAAGAAGATTTTATCATTTGTGAAATAGGTGGAATAGTAGGGGACATAGAAAGTTTACCATTTGTAGAAGCGATAAGACAATTTTCGAATGATATTGGTAAAAAAAATGCATTATTTATTCATTTGACTTTAGTTCCTTATTTAAAAGCATCGGATGAAATAAAAACCAAACCAACACAACATTCTGTAAAAGAATTAAGAAGTATTGGTATTCAACCTGATATTATAATTTGTAGATCAGAAAGACCTATTCCTTTAGAACATAGAAAAAAAATATCTTTGTTTTGTAATGTTGATATTAAAAATGTAATTGAAACTGTCGATGTTAAAACTATTTACGAGGCACCGATTAGTTTTGCTAAAGAAAAATTAGATTTTCAAGTTTTAAATTATTTCAAAATAAAATCTAAAAAATCAAATAATTTAACACCATGGAAGAAAATAACTAAAATCACTCTTAATACTAAAAGAAATGTTAACATTGCAATTATTGGAAAATACGTTGAATTAAAGGATGCTTATAAATCTTTAGATGAAGCACTTACTCATGGAGGAATATCCAATAATCTTAAAGTTAATTTGGTTAGAATAGATTCTGAAAAATTAAAAGTTTCAGAAATCAAAAATAAACTTAAAAATGTTTCAGGAATTCTAATTCCAGGAGGGTTTGGTAAAAGGGGAACTGAGGGTAAAATTGAAGCGATAAGGTATGCAAGAATAAATAAAATTCCATTCCTTGGAATTTGTTATGGAATGCAAATGGCAATAATTGAATTTGCTAGAAATCAATTAAAGATTAAAAAAGCAACTTCATCTGAGTTTGATAAAGGCGGTGTTCATATTATTGGCTTGATGCATGAATGGGAAAAAAGTGGCAAAAAAGTTAAAGGAACAGATAAAGACTTAGGAGGCACCATGAGACTTGGTTCTTATGATGCAATCTTAAAGGATAAATCAAAAATTAGAGATATTTATAAATCTAGATTAATCAAAGAGAGACATAGGCATAGATATGAAGTGGATATTTCATATAAAGAAAAATTTGAGACGAAAGGATTAATATTTTCAGGTTTATCTCCAGATCATAAGCTTCCAGAGATAATAGAACTTAAAAATCATCCTTGGTTTATAGGAGTTCAGTTCCATCCTGAATTTAAATCTAGACCTTTGAGCCCACATCCTTTATTCTCTTCTTTTATCAAAGCAGCAAAAAATCATAGATGAGTGCGATTAAAGTAAATTGTGAAAATATAGAAATTTCAAACAATAATAAGATTTGTATTATTGCAGGTCCATGCCAACTTGAGACTGAGCAACATGCACTCGATATGGCTGGAAAAATTAAGGAAATTACCTCAAAATTTGGCCTTGGATTTATTTACAAAACTTCATTTGATAAAGCGAACAGAACAAGCTTAAAAGGTAAAAGGGGAGCAGGATTAGATGCATCACTTCCTGTATTTGATAAAATTAAAAAGGAATTAAATGTTCCTATTTTAACAGACATTCATAATGCAGAACAATGTGAAATTGTTTCAAAGCATGTCGATGTTTTACAAATTCCAGCTTTTTTATGTCGACAAACAGACCTGTTAATTGCTGCAGCTAAAACAAATAAAATTATTAATGTAAAAAAAGGTCAGTTCTTAGCACCATGGGATATGGTGAATGTAACTAAAAAAATTTCAGACTCAGGAAATAAAAACATCCTAGTCACGGAAAGAGGTGCAAGTTTTGGATACAACACTTTAGTCTCTGACATGAGATCATTACCTATAATGGCAAAGAATGGTTATCCAGTTATATTTGATGCCACTCACTCTGTTCAACAACCAGGTGGCCAAGGTGAATCCTCTGGTGGTCAAAGAGAATTTGTTGAATATTTAGCAAGAGCAGCAGTTGCAGTTGGAGTTGCAGGTGTATTTATTGAAACTCATCAAGATCCAGACAATGCCCCATCAGATGGACCAAACATGGTACCATTGAATAAATTAGAGAATCTATTAAAACAATTAAACGATATAGATAATCTAATTAAATAATAGTGAGTAAAGTTTTAAAAGTAAAAGCACGCCAGGTTTTTGACAGTAGAGGTAATCCAACAGTAGAAGCAGAGGTTTATATTAAAAATAATAGCGCATCTGCTATTTGTCCTTCAGGTGCTTCCACAGGAACTTTTGAAGCTTTTGAAAAAAGAGATAAGAATAATAAAAGATATTTAGGAAAAAGTGTTTTTAATGCAGTTAATTTAGTTAACACAAAGATTTCAAAAAAATTAAAAGGACAAAATATTCATAACCAAGAAAGAATTGATGCATTGTTAATTAACTTGGACGGTACAAGACAAAAAACTAATTTAGGAGCTAATGCTATGCTAGCTGTTTCTATGGCTGTTAAGAAACTTTCAGCAAAAGCAAAAAAATTACCTCTGTATAAAACATTTTCTCAAAAAAATAATTTTCAATTACCTTATCCATTAATGAACATTATTAATGGGGGAGCACACGCAAATAATGGTCTTAGAATTCAAGAGTTTATGATCAGACCTGATAGAGCAAAAAGTTTTTCTGAAGCGATGCAGATTTGTTTTGTTGTCATTAAAAACCTGAGTAAATTAATTAAAGATAAAGGTTTATCAACTTCAGTAGGTGATGAAGGTGGTTTTGCACCCATGATCAGTAGCAATAATCAAGCTTTAGATTTGATTGTGAGCGCAATAAAAAAATCAGGATTTATTAATGGGAAAGATGTTTCTATTTGTCTAGATGTGGCTGCTAATGAATTATATAAAAAAAATAAATACTCTATTCATTCAAAAAGTTATATCTCAGTTGATAAATCTATTAAAGAATATCAAAAAATTATAAAAAAATATAAAATTAAGTCCATTGAAGATCCATTTGCTGAGAATGATTGGTTAGCATGGAATAAATTAATGAAATCAATAAAAAAAGTTCAGATCGTTGGAGATGATTTGTATGTAACAAATCTTGAAAGATTAAAGAAAGGTTTCTTAAATATTTCCTCTAATTCTATATTAATAAAGTTAAATCAAATTGGCACTGTTTCAGAAACTCTAGATGTAATTAAATTTGCACAAACCATTGGATATAAAACAATTATATCTCACCGATCAGGTGATAGTGAGGATACGTTTATTGCTGATTTAGCAGTAGGTACTAATTCAAATCAAATTAAAACAGGATCTTTGGCTAGATCTGAAAGGGTTGCAAAATATAATCAATTAATCCGTATTGAAGAAGAACTTGGAAAAAAAGCGAGGATGAATAAAATCAATTAATGGTTCGATTAATAAAAAAAAATTATTTTTTATTAATATCTGTTTTTTTTATTTTCTATTTTAGTTTTAACTTACTATCTGGAGAAAGGGGTCTTTTTTCATATATAGAAAAAAAGGAACTTTTGTCTGACTTGAAAAAAGAAGAATTTACCTTAACTAGTAAAATAGAAGGTATGGATCATAAAAATTCACTTCTTAGCACTAATTTAGATCTTGATTATATTGAGATTTTAATTAGAGAACGATTTTTGTTTGGTAAAAAAAATGAGACAATTTATATAATTAAAAAAGATGAAAAGTAGACATCCAGAAAAAGAAAACAAACCGATTAATCCAATTAAAAAAAAACCAGAATGGATTAGATCGAAACTTACAAACAGTAAGGAATTCTTTTTAACCAAAACAATAGTAAATAATAATAACCTTGTAACTGTTTGTCAGGAAGCAAACTGCCCAAATATAACCGAATGTTGGAGTAAGCGACATGCAACCTTTATGATTATGGGAGACACTTGTACAAGAGCATGTGCTTTTTGTGATGTTAAAACCGGTGTACCAGGAAAATTAGATCAACTTGAGCCTGTTAAGATTGCAGAAGCGGTAAAAAAATTAAATTTAAAACATGTTGTAATTACCTCAGTGGATAGAGATGATTTAAATGATGGTGGATCAGAACATTTTTTTGAAGTGATTAATCAAACTAGAAAATCAAACCCAAATACTACTATTGAAGTTCTTACACCTGATTTTTTAAGAAAAGGAGACGCATATAAAAAAGTTTTAGATGCTAAACCAGATGTTTTTAATCATAATATTGAAACTGTCCCTAGTCTTTATTTGAAAGTTCGACCTGGATCTAGATACTTTGCATCTTTAGAACTTTTGAAAAATGCAAAAAAAGTTAACAAAAATATTTTTACTAAATCTGGAATAATGGTTGGTTTAGGTGAAACAAGAGATGAAATTTTACAAGTCATGGATGATCTAAGAGCTGCAGATGTTGATTTCATAACTATCGGTCAATATTTACAACCATCAACCAAACATTACCCATTAGATAGATATTACACACCAAAAGAATTTGAAGATTTAGGAATAATTGCAAAAGCTAAAGGATTTTTGTTAGTTTCTTCATCGCCTCTAACTAGATCTTCATATCATGCAGATGAAGATTTTGCTAAACTTAAACAAAAAAGATTTAAAAATAATTAATGCCAAAAGCATCAGTTAAGCGATTAATTGATAACAGAAAAGAAAAGCTAATTGAGTTTGTTTTAGATATTGAAAAATACCCAGAATTTATTCCTTTCTGTGATAATTCAAAAGTTTATGAGAGAAGTGATGACGGGGAAACTATAAATATAATTGCAGATCTTACAATAGGTAAGGGGCCGTTTAAGGATACATTCAAAAGTGACGTTAAATTAAATAAAAAAACTGATCATATTCATGTTGTTAATTTAGGTGGACCATTAAATCATTTAGAAAATAATTGGAAATTTATTGAAGTTGGAAATGATAATGATGGTTACAAAACTGAGGTCATGTTTGATATTGATTTTGAAATCGAAAATAAGTTTTTAAATATTTTAATGACCAAATCTTTTCAATTTGGTTTGGAAAAGATAGCAGATGCGTTTCAAAAAAGAGCTGAAAGTATTAAATAATTTTACTGATTATCTTAATTACAGTATGAACAGTTGATTTTTGAATTATATTACGGTTTTTTGATTTAAATTTGTTTTCTTTAATAAGTAGAGTTTTACCTTTTTTGACACCAATATAAACAAGACCAACTGGTTTTTCTTTTGTTCCACCGCCTGGACCAGCAATTCCTGTTATCGAGACGTTGATTTTACTCTTTGAAATTTTAGATAAATTTTGAACCATTGCTTTACAGCACTCATGGCTTACCGCACCATATTTTCTAATAATATTTTTATTAACCTTTAATATCTTTATTTTGGCCAGATTAGAGTAAGTGGTCAGACCCATTTGAAAATATTTTGATGAATTAGCTAATTTAGTCAAATTATGAGCCAATAACCCACCCGTACAAGACTCAGCTACGGATATAGTTAATTTTTTTTTAATAAATCTTTTATGAAGTAATTGAACACTCATTAGAATTTTAAACTTATTAAATATATTAATATCATTGAATATAAACCTGCTACTATATCATCCATAATTATTCCAAAATAGTTCTTATGGTTTTTATCAAAATAATTTACTGGAAAAGGTTTTAGGATGTCAAAAAATCTAAAAAAAATAAAAGATAAGACATAATAAATTTCAATTGAAATATTTATTTGATTAGTTTGATTTAAATACAACAATAAAATCAAAGGCATGGATTGCCCCAAAACTTCATCTATTACTATTTGTCTAGGATCTTTATTTTTAAACTCAGACTCAGAATCTTTTACTGCATAAAATGAATAAAAGAATAAAAGTATAAAAAAAATAATTGAAAATTTAAGATCTGTGTAACCTAAAATTTCATAAGCAATATAAATAAAAATAGCTGTTACAGCAGAGGTTACAGTTCCAGGAATTTTGGTTAAATACCCATATCCAAAGAAAGTGGATAACAAAACATTTATTTTTTTCATTGTGTAATTGAGCAAATAACTTCACAAGCTATTGCTTTTTCCTTTCCAATTAATCCTAGTTTTTCTACTGTTTTACCTTTTAGGTTAATTAAGTCTCTATCAACATTTAACAAATTAGATAATGATTTGATTATTTTGTTTCTAAACATTGAAACTTTTGGTTGTTCACATATTAAATTTATATCTAAATTATTTATATAAAAGTTATTATTATTTAATATTTCCACAATAGGTTTAAGCATTTTGGGTGATCTAATATTTTTATATTTTTTTTGATTATCTGGAAAAAAAGTACCAATATCTTTTTTTCTCATTGCTCCTAGAAGAGAATCAATTATAGAATGAATAATCACATCTCCATCAGAATGTCCTTTTAGTCCTGAGTGATAAGGAATTTTTATACCACCTAAAAAAAGTTTTTTACCTCTTATTAATCTATGAATATCAAAACCTATACCAAAATAAGTTTTGTTATTTTCGATATCTTCTTTAAATGTAATTTTATTATTTAAATTTTCTCCTTTAATAAATTTAACTTTTAAATTATTTTCAATAAATAAGGTAGCTTCATCAGTAATTTTATTTTTTTGTTTAATTGAAAGATTGTATAAATCTTTAAATTTAAATGCTTGTGGTGTCTGCGTTAAAATTGAATTATTTCGATTTAAGTTAAAAAAATGGTTTTTTACTTTATACTTTATTGAATCTATAGAATTTATAGCAGGTATTACTGCTTTATTATTATTAAGTGATCTAATTAAATTTTTTAAAAGCTTAAGTGTGAAATTTGGCCGAGCAGCATCATGAATTAATACGTTTGTTGGCTTATATTTTTTAATATATTTTAATGCAATTAATGAGGAATCAGATCTTTCTTTTCCTCCTGTAATAATTAAAACATTTTTAGGAAATTTTTCTTTAACTTTTTTTTTATTATTTATGACTAATATAATTTTTTTAAACAGCTTTGATTTCATTGCTTTTTCAATAGAATGTTTAAAAAGAGGCTTGTTTTTATAAATAATGAATTGTTTCGGTTTTTTTGAATTAAATCTTTTGCTTTGTCCTGATGCTAGTATTATAAAATAATTATTCATTTATATTGGTAGTTTTTATATTCAAATGTACGAATTTATTAAAAAAAATACATATTTAATAATATTATTTATTATCACATTATCGATAGGTTTTTTAACCTTTTTAACTTTCATAGACAAAGGTTTTATTGAATTAACAGATCAAAATTTACAAATTTTATTAGTTCTAAACATTTTTCTTTTAATTGCATTATTTGTTTTTATTTTTACCGAGATTAAGAGCGCAATTAAAAACGACATCGATAGAGATGGCTTAAAATCAAATAAAAAATATATTACATATTTTGGATTATTTACTTTAATTCCATCAGTATTAATTTCAATTTTCTCACTTTTTTTATTTTCTTTTGCTTTGGAAAAATATTTTGACAAAAAAGTTACAACAGTTGTTAATAATTCATATGAACTAGCCCGTAACTATGTTGAAGAAATTCGAAATAAAATTCAGTCTGATATAGTTTTGATAGCTTTTGATACTACAAAAAGTAAAAAGTTTTTGAATAATGATATTAATGAATATCGAAGATTTCTTAATACTCAAAAAATAATTAGAAATGTTGACGAAATTCATATCATAGATAAAAATAAAAAATTATTATTTACTACTCTAGCAGATAACCAGCCTTATGTTCCACCTGTAGATAAGGCTCTTAATTTAGTTTTGGATGATGATAGACCATTAAAAATTATTAATGCACCTGAAAATATTTCGGCTGCAATTATGAGATTGCAAAATTTTGAAGATAGGTTTTTATACGTAGTTAAATATTTAGATAAAAATATTTCAAGGTATTTAAATGAATCTCAAGAAGCTATAAATTTCTATTATAGAGTTGAAGAAAAAAGCACAGGCATTAAAATTTCTTTTGCAATTATATATATAATTGTTGTTAGTGTCTTATTATTTGTTTCCATTTCAATAGCAATTAGATTCTCTTCTAGATTTTTTAGGTCTATTAATAATTTAATTTTTGCATCAACATCAATTGGAGAGGGTAATTTTGACGCAAAAGTTCCTGAGGTAAAAACAGATAAAGATTTAGAAACTTTGAATAAAAATTTTAATTTAATGATAGATAAATTAAAAAGTCAGCAAGAAAAATTAATTATAAATGAGAGACATGAAGCGTGGGAAAGTTTAGCTAGAAAATTAGCTCATGAAATTAAAAATCCTCTCACCCCAATACAGCTGACAATTGATAGATTGAAAAATAAATATTCAAATGAGCTTGATAAAAATAATTCTGAAAACTTCAAAGAAAACCTTAAAATTATAAATAACCAAATTAAACAAATTGAGAAATTGGTTAATGAATTTTCAGATTTTGCGAGAATGCCTAAACCAATTTTCAGCCAAAATAATTTAGTAGACTTAATTGATGATAATATAAAATTATTAGCTGAATTAGATAATTCTATTAAAATTTCATTTAAATCTAATTCTAGTCAAATATTATTGAAAAGTGATAAAGAGCAAATAAGTAGAGTTTTTTTCAACTTAATTAAAAATTCTATAGAAAGTATTCATCAAAAGTGTGAAAAAATAAGTAATTTCAATAAAAAAATAACTATTGAACTTAATCAATATGATAACCAAATTAGTACTATAATTGAAGATAATGGAATTGGATTTGGTGATTTAAATAAAAATATAAAAGATATATTAAATCCATATTTTACAACAAAAAAAAATGGCACAGGTTTGGGTTTATCAATTGTTAATAAAATAGTTAATGATCATAACGGTAATATAGAATTTATTCATATAAACAATGGTGCAAAAATAAAAATTAATTTTATAAGATAATTATGAGTGAAGAAATTTTAATTGTAGACGATAACGCTGATATTAGAAATATAATTAACGAGTTAATATTAGACGCAGGTTATAAAACCAGACTCGCAGCTAATTATACCCAGGCACTTGGAGAAATTGATAAAAAATTACCAGACGTTGCTATATTAGATGTTAAATTAGATAAGGGTGATAATGATGGTATTGAGCTTCTTTCTCATATTAAATCAAAAAATAAGGATATACCAGTAATAATTATTTCTGGACACGCGAATATCGAAATGGCTGTTAAATCACTTCAGCACGGTGCATTCGAATTTATAGAAAAACCATTTGATCAAGATAGATTGATTAATTTTGTTAAAAGAGCTGTGGAAAATTTTAATTTGAGAAAACAAAACAAAGAATATGAAAATAAATTATTTTCTTCATATGAATTAATAGGGAATAGCAAAAATATAATAAATATTATAGATCAAATTAACAAAATATCTATTACCGAAAGTAGAGTTTTTATTAACGGACCATCTGGATCAGGTAAAGAATTGATTGCAAGAAAAATTCATAAATCATCAAAGAGAAACAAGCAACCTTTTGTTGTCTTGAATGGAGCATTATTAGATTCGAATAAATACGAATTAGAATTATTTGGAGAAGAAAAAGAAAATGGCTCAATTTCATATGGAGCTCTTGAAAAAGCTAATAAAGGGACACTTTTGGTAGATCAAGTTTCTGAAATTCCACTCGACATACAATCTAAAATTTTGAGAGTTTTAACTGATCAAAAATTTAAAAGAGTTAATGGAAGCAATGATGTCAGTGTGGATGTCAGGCTAATTTGTTCCTCGAGTAAAGATTTAAAAAAAGAAATTGAAATAGGAAATTTTAGGGAGGATCTATTTCACAGACTTAATGTTTTTGAAATAAACATAGATCCATTAAATCAAAGAATTTCAGATATACCACTTTTGATAAAATATTTTTCAAATAAAATTGCAGAAAGTTATAAAATTAAAAAGTTGGAAATTGATGATAATAATAGTTATATTTTAAACCATAATTGGCACGGCAATGTAAGAGAATTAAGAAATTTAATTGAGAGAATTGCAATTCTGCAACCTGATACGAAAGACAAAATTTCAAATATAATCAAAGAATCTTTAAAAAACACAAATTATGATGAACAAATAGCTGAAAATAGCCTATCTGTACCATTAAAAGAGGCTAGAGAAAAATTTGAAAAAGAGTATTTAACTATCCAGTTAAAAAAATTTAATGGAAATATTTCTAAAACTGCTAACTTTGTTGGAATGGAAAGAAGTGCTTTGCATCGAAAATTAAAAGGTCTTGGCATTAAAGAATTTAATTAAATGAACATAATCATTTGTGGCGCTGGTAGAGTAGGGTTCACTATAGCAAAACAACTAAGTGAACAAGGTCATTCCATAACTGTGATTGACCCTTCTAGCGAAGATATTCAAAAAATTGATGATGCTCTGGACGTCAAAGCGATTGTAGGAAAGGGTACTTATCCATCAATTCTCGAAAAAGCTAATGCTGCTGAAACTGATATGATAATTGCAGTAACTAGAAATGATGAAATCAATATGGTTATTTGTCAAATTGCTTTTTCAATTTTTAAAATTCCGAAAAAAATAGCCAGAATAAGATCTCAAGATTATTTAAACCCTAAATTTACAAGGGTATACAACAAAGAAAATTTACCAATAGATGTAATTATATCTCCAGAGATTGAAATCGCTAAATCGATACAACGAAAACTTGAGGCACCTGGTGCTCTTGATAGTGTCCCCTTTGCAGGAACAAAAATCAGACTATTAGAGATATTAATCAATGAAAATTGTAATTTAATAAATATAAAACTTAACGATATAACAAAAAAATATCCTAATTTAGATGCAAATATTATTGGAGTTATAAGAGATGATAAATTTTTTATACCAAAGAAGAATGATGATGTAAGACTTAATGACAAAATTTATGTAATTATTAATTCTTCACAAATGTCAGAAACACTCGATGCTTTCGGACATAATGAAAAAATTTCCAAAAAAATTCTAATTGTTGGTGGAGGAAATATAGGTTTTAATTTAGCTAAAAACTTAGAAGAAAGTTTAGACTCTGCAAGAGTGAAAATTATTGAAAAAAATAAAGATAGAGCAGAATTTTTAGCTGGTGAGTTAAATAATACAATTATAATAAATGGTGATGCACTTGATGAAGAAGTTTTATCTGAAGCAAATTTAGAAGAAGCAGAAACAGTTCTTGCTTTAACAAATGACGATGAGGACAACTTAATGGTAAGTGTTCTTGTAGAAAAATTTGCTAAAGATGAAGCAGATATCAATGATAAAAGGACAATGGCCTTAATTAATAAACCCAATTATTCGCTTTTACAGGGTTCATTAAAAATTGATGACTTAATAGACCCTAGGATGAATACTGTTTCAAGTATTTTGAAACATGTTCATAAAGGAACTATTGAGACAGCTTATACAATAATGGATGGAGAGTATGAAGTTATAGAAGCAGAAATTATCGAAACATCAGAATTAATTAATAAAGAATTAAAAAATTCAAATTTACCAGATGAAATAAGAGTAGGTGCAGTTTTGAGAGATGAAAAAGTTGTTATTCCAAGGTCAAATTTTGTTTTTCAAAAAGATGATAAAGTTGTTTTTTTGGCAAAGAAAGATTCGATTTCTGTAGTAGAAAACATATTTAGAATTAGCTCAATTTAAATAAATGTCATTATTTAGAGTAAAATATTTAAGTTTTTTTTTTATACTTATTTCTTTTTTTTCATTTTTTAACATTATTTATTCTTACTATTTCAATTTGTATCTGAATTTAAATACATATTATTTTAGTTTATTTGTATCTTCTTTGTTAGGAATAATTTTTTACAAAGTAAAATTACCTGAAAAAAAACCAACTATATTTGAAAAGATTTTAACAGTTTTTTTAGGATATATTTTAATGCCTTTAGTGCTAACTATCCCCTTATACCTAAGTATATATAACTTAACCTTTCTAGATGCTTTTTTTGAATCTGTATCAGGTTTTACTTCAACAGGTTTTACTGTTTTTGAAAATATTAAACATATTGACCAAGGACTAATTTTATGGAGATCATCAATACAGTGGATTGGTGGGTTATATTTTTTATATTCTATTATTTTTCTTATAGATATTTACGATGAAAGTTTAAAAAAATCTTTAACAAATTTTATTTCATTTAATACTTCCGAGATTTTAAAACAATCTATAAAAATATTTTTACTATATTCTGGATTGACAATTTTTATCTTTATTATTTTAAATATATTTGGAATAAGATCTTTTAACTCTTTAAATCTAGCAATGACAATTATTTCATCTGGTGGATTTTTACCCACAAACAATCTTTCATCTATACTAATTTATAATTCACAAATTATCGTTTTTTCATTTCTAATGTTATTTTCTTTTTTTAGTATTTTTTTTATTTACAATTTAATATTTTTAAGAAATAAAAATTTAAATTTTTTTTATGAAGATATTCATCTGATGTTATATCTATTAATCATTGTTAGTATTTTTTTTGTTTTTTTTAGCTATGATAATAGTTTAATTTATAGTTTTTTTTCGTTAGTTAGTAGTATATCCAATATTGGTATTTCTTTAGACGTAAATCAAATTAATTTAAATTTAATTTACTTAATTTTAGTTATTATCGGTGGATCCTTTTTTTCAACAAGTTCTGGTCTAAGATTTTTAAAAATATATTCTTTATCAAAATATTCCTTTAATCAAATTCTCTCATTCAGTAGACCAAAAAATGTTTTTATGAACAAACTGGTTTTTTCTAAAATCAATTTTGACTCTAACGATATAAATAAATATTTTTTAACAATTCTTATATTTGTTATATCTCTATTTATTTTAACCTCGATATTGTCATTTAGTAATATAGAGTTTGAAAAATCATTTAAATTAGCAATTTTAACTTTAATGAATACAGTAAATTCTTCAGTATATGGTATTGCTGAATTTGATTTTCAAAATCTACATTTTATAATCAAATATTTTCTTATATTTTTTATGATTATCGGAAGAGTTGAACTTTTATCTTTATTATTAATTGCTAAAAAATTTCTCTTTAAATATTAATTAAGTATTATATATGTAAAAATGATTTTGCGCCCTTAGCTCAGCTGGATAGAGCATCGGTTTTCTAAACCGAGGGTCGTAGGTTCGAATCCTTCAGGGCGCGCCATTTCTTACTTTTTAGCTACTATTTATTTGAAATTAAGCTTGACGAGATCTTGTATAGAACCGAATTTATAAATTAATTTTTCTTGAAGAGTATTTTCTTACATGCTTAAATTAAGAATATTCAAAAGCAATTTTGAATTATTTGTTAACAAATAAAAATAACTAAAAGGAAGAATAATGTTTAAATACTTAAAACAATTAACTTCTTTAGTTGCTATGGTTGCAGTGTTGTTTACTTTTACAACAGAAACTATGGCTGCTAAAAAATCTAAAACACTTAAAAACACTCAAAAGAAGGGTTTTGTAAGATGTGGAGTATCTCAAGGTCTTCCAGGATTTTCTAACGCTGATGCTGCAGGAAATTGGACTGGTGTTGACGTTGACGTATGTAGAGCTGTAGCTGCTGCAGTATTAGGTGATGCAAACAAAGTTAAGTTTACACCGCTAAGTGCTAAAGAAAGATTTACTGCTTTAACATCTAATGAGATAGATATCTTATCAAGAAACACAACTTGGACTCTTTCTAGGGATGCTGACATCGGACTTACTTTCGTAGGTGTAAACTTCTACGATGGTCAAGGTTTCATGGTTAGAAAAAATTCAGGAATATCATCTGTAAATGATTTTAAAGATGGTGTTTCAGCTTGTACTAACCTAGGAACAACTACTGAGCTTAACATGAGAGATTTCTTTAATTCAAAAGGAATCAAATATGAGCCAGTAACTTTCGAAAAAGCTGACGAAGTTGTTGCAGCATACGATGCTGGTAGATGTGATACATACACAACTGATAAATCTGGTTTAGCAGCTCAAAGAATTAAATTGAGCAACCCAGATGATCATATGGTTTTACCTGAAACTATTTCAAAAGAGCCTCTAGGCCCTGTTGTACGTCAAGGTGATTCTGTTTGGGAGGATATCGTAAGATGGTCTCTAAACACAATGATTGAAGCAGAAGAGTATGGTGTTAGTTCTTCTAATGCAGATTCAATGAAAACTTCAGATAACCCAGCTGTAAAAAGATTAGTTGGAGCTGAAGGTGAATTAGGAGCTGCTTTAGGTTTAGATAATGATTGGAGCTTAAGAATTATCAAGCAAGTTGGTAACTACGGTGAAAGCTACAAAAGAAATATTGCTGACACTGGAATTCTACCTGACAGAGGTCCAAATGAATTATGGACTAAAGGTGGAATACTTTACGTACCACCAGCAAGATAATTTATATCTTTAAATAAAACTTAAAAAGGGCTAGATTTTTCTAGCCCTTTTTTTTATAAGTCTTGAATTATTGTGAATATTAAAAAAATATTACCCCAATTACTTACACTTCTAGTTGTAATTTTAATATTTGGATTTTTTTCATATAACGCTCAAGTTAATATGGAAAATAGGGGAATTACTTTTGGCTATGGTTTTTTATCTCAAGAATCTTCTTTTGATGTTCAATTTTCTTTAATTGAATATGATGGTTCTCACTCATATTTTAGAGCTTACTTAGTAGGATTATTAAATACCATTTTAGTTTCTGTTATCGGAATTATATTTGCAACTGTTATTGGAGTTGTTGTTGGAATTGCTAGATTATCAAATAACTATCTTATTAATAGAACCGCTGCTGTTTATGTAGAATTTTTTAGAAATATCCCTTTATTGTTACAAATATTTTTTTGGTATTTTGCTGCTTTAAGAGCGTTACCATTACCTCAAGAGACGGAACCTATGTTTGGGGTTTTTTTTCTAACCATAAAAGGTTTTTTTGTTCCTGCATTTGTTTGGAATAATTTAGATATTTTTATTTATTCACTAATGGCAGCTTTGATTTCAATTATTTTAATTAGAATTTATGCAAGAAAAAAACAAGAAAAAGAGGGTATTCAAACACCAGTTTTATCAATTTCAATAGGATTATTGTTAATTTTACCTTTATTAAGTTTTTTATTTGGAGGTGTTAATGCTTCAATTGAAGTACCTGTTATTAAGCAATTATCTCAATCTGGCTTCACATATGAAGGAGGAATTAAATTACCACCTGAATTAATATCTTTAGCATTAGCCTTATCATTGTATACAGCTACTTTTATTGCTGAATGTGTTAGAGCAGGAGTTCAGGGTGTAAGCAAGGGTCAAAAAGAAGCTGCTGCTTCAATAGGATTAACTCCAAATCAAGTATTAAAATTAGTTGTAATGCCACAAGCTCTAAGGATTATAATTCCACCAACTACTAATCAATATTTAAATTTAACAAAAAATTCATCTCTTGCAGCTGCAATCGCTTATCCTGATTTAGTTCTTGTATTTGCAGGAACTGCTTTGATGCAGACAGGTAGAGCAATAGAAATCGTTTCCATAACGATGTTAACTTATTTATCTCTAAGTATATCGATTTCAATATTTATGAATTGGTACAACAAAAAAATAGCTATTAAAGAAAAATAATGAATAAAATAAATTTTTTACAGCCTGATAAGAGTAATCTTTATACCTACTTATATACTGGAGTAATTCTAGTCACAATTAGTATTTTTATAGTTTTTATAAATTCATTTTTTAATAAAGATTTAACTTTTTTCTTACCTAGTACAATTAGTTTCTTATTACCTCTAATTTTAGGTTTTATAGGATTACATTTAATTAGAGTTGATTATTCAGGTTTAAAGTTTTTAGATACAATTAATAAAAATATAAATACCAGTAGTTTTAATGCTTTTTTATCATTATTAATTGTATTTATAGTTATTAAATCACTTCCACCGTTATTAAGCTGGTTTGTTTTAGATGCAAATATTGCTGGAGACTCAAAAGATGTATGTACAGGCACTGGAGCTTGTTGGACTTACATCAAAATTTGGTTTAACAGATTTATGTATGGTATGTATCCAAATGCTGAGCAGTGGCGTATTAACCTATCCTTTATTGCTTTAGCATTTCTGGGAACTATAGGCTTTTTTGCTACTGAAAAATTTAAAAAATACTTGACCCTTTATTATGTAGTTATTTATCCTATAATTGCTTTTTTCTTTATATTCTTTTTTATATCTGGTGGTCCGATATTTTTTGATTTCTCGTATGGAATTATTGCAGCTGTAATTTCAGTTATAATAGGATTTTTTATTCCTCCAAAATTTAAAATGTACTATTTCATTATAGTTCCGATCACGCTCTACATATTATTAAAATATGTATTTTTTTATGAAGAGCTTATTGAACTTGGTAAATTAGAAGCTTTAGAGTGGGTAGAGACAGGTGCTTGGGGAGGTTTGTCTTTAACTTTTATAGTATCATTTTTTTGTTTGATTTTCTGTTTTCCAATAGGCTTATTTTTATCTCTTGGTAGAAGGTCAGATTTTCCAATAATTAAATATATTTCAATAGGAATGATTGAATTTTGGAGAGGGGTTCCACTGATTACAGTATTATTTATGTCCTCAGTAATGTTTCCAATGTTTTTGCCTGAAGATATGTTTATTGATAAATTAGTAAGGGTAATTATTGCAATCTCATTATTTGAAGCTGCTTATGTAGCAGAAGTTATTAGAGGTGGTTTGCAAGCATTGCCAAGAGGCCAGTATGATGCCGCAAAATCTTTAGGAATGGGTTATTGGAAGATGCATATTTTAGTGATTTTACCTCAGGCACTCAAACTTGTTATACCAGGTATAGCTAATACTTTTTTAGCGCTTGTAAAAGACACACCTCTAATATTTGTTGTTGGACTTTTAGAAATTGTTGGAATGCTAAATCTTGCCAAAACAAACCCAGAGTGGTTAGGTTTTGCGATGGAAGGGTATGTGTTTGCATCAGTACTATTTTTTATTATTTGCTATGCAATGAGTAAATATAGTTATAATTTAGAGCAAAAATATAAAACAGAAAGATAATGTCGGATAAAATAATACAGATTGCAGAAATGAATAAGTGGTTTGGTGATTTCCAAGTATTAAAAAATATTAATTTAGAAGTTGAAAAAAATAAAAAAATTGTTGTGTGTGGACCTTCTGGTTCAGGTAAATCAACATTAATAAGATGTATAAACAGACTTGAAGAACATCAAGAAGGTTCAATTATAGTTGATGGAAATGAATTAACAGAAGATACTAAAGACATAGAAAAAATTAGAGCTGAAGTTGGAATGGTATTTCAACAATTTAATTTATTTCCTCATCTTTCTATTTTAGACAATTGTACATTAGCACCAATTTGGGTAAAAAAAATGCCAAAGAAAGAAGCAGAAGATTTAGCTCTTCAGCACTTAGAAAAAGTACAAATTGCAGATCAAGCTAACAAATATCCAGGTCAACTTTCAGGCGGTCAACAACAACGATGTGCAATTGCTAGAGCATTATGTATGGAGCCAAAAATTATGTTATTTGATGAACCAACATCTGCTCTAGATCCAGAAATGATTAAAGAAGTCTTAGATGCAATGGTTAATTTAGCTAAAGCAGGAATGACAATGATTGTAGTAACGCATGAGATGGGATTTGCAAAAGAGGTTGCAGATGAGGTTATTTTTATGGATGAGGGTATGATAGTTGAAAGAGCTGAAACTAAAGAGTTTTTTGCAAACCCAAAGAGTGATAGAACTAAGCTATTTTTAAGTCAAATCCTATAAAAAATATAACTACTTTAAGGCATAATATAAGATTTAAACAATCTAAATATGTTAATTTTTTATTTAAGTAATGCTTGACAGTGTTTTGATTATTTCAAATTTCATTAAAAAAAAAATAAATTTTTCTATTGCAGTAACTTTAATAAATAGGTTGAATAGCACTTATAAAATTTAATTAAGAGGGGTCTTAATGGAAGATAATTTCAATAAACACTTAGGCAATAAGCTTAAGCTAAGAAGATTAGCTTTAGGTTTAACACAAACTAAAGTCGCAAAGGCAATAAATGTAACTTTCCAACAAATTCAAAAATATGAAAAGGGCACTAATGGGGTAAGTTCAATTAGATTACTCCAACTTTCAAATTATTTAAAAGTGCCAATTAATTATTTCTTTGAAGATTTTTCAGAATATTTAGTAAATTTAGAAAAATCACAAGAAGGTCACATGAATGTAAATTATAATTTTTTAGTAAAATTATATTCAGAGCTTAATGCTGATCAAAAATTAAAATTTAATAAATCTTTACAAATTTCAGGATCAGGAATATCAAAAGCAGTTTAAAATTAATTTTATCTGACCCCAAATTAATTTTAAAATTTTTGATTATTTTTTTTGGCTCCTCGGGCAGGACTCGAACCTGCGACCAATTGATTAACAGTCAACTGCTCTACCAACTGAGCTACCGAGGAATATAAAAAAGCAAACTTACTTTTTTTTATAATTAAAACAAGATTTTTTTTGGAGGCAACGCCCGGAATCGAACCGGGATACAAGGATTTGCAATCCTCTGCGTAACCATTCCGCCACGTTGCCATCTTATTTTTAGCTAATAGCTACAGATGCCTTTTTATATTAAATTTTTTCTATTAGTCTATTAAATAACGAACCAAATTGATTATTGTTAATTTAGATTATTAAATTATAAACTTTAACATCAATGAGTACTGATAAATATATACATTCTGATGTAGAAAATAGAATTTATTCTTATTGGGAAAAAAATGGTCTTTTTAAACCTAAAGAAAATTCAAAAAAATTTTCAATAGTAATTCCTCCGCCAAATGTAACAGGAAGTTTACATATGGGCCATGCACTTAATAATTCTATCCAAGATTTATTAGTTCGTTACCATAGAATGAATAATTTTGAAACTTTATGGCAACCAGGTACAGATCATGCGGGAATTGCGACTCAAGCTTTGGTGGAGAAAAAATTAATTTCTGAAAAAATTGATAAAAATGAAATAGGCAGAGAAAAATTTATTGAAAAAGTTTGGGAGTGGAAAGATCAGTATGGAGACATAATTATTAATCAATTAAAAAAACTTGGTTGTTCTTGTGACTGGTCAAGAAACGCTTTTACAATGGATGAGAACTTATCAAAGTCAGTTATTAAAGTTTTCGTTGATCTCTATAATAAAAAACTAATCTATAAAGATAAAAAATTAGTCAATTGGGACACAGTTTTAAAAACTGCCATTTCAGACCTAGAGGTAGACCAGAGAGAGGTAAATTCTAAAATTTATTACATCAGATATCCAATCGATGGAACTCAAGAATATATAACCATAGCAACTACAAGACCCGAAACTATGCTTGGAGATACAGCGATAGCTGTAAATCCAAATGATGAGAGATTTACATCCTTTGTTGGAAAAACAGTTACCATTCCAATTGTTGGTAGAAAAATTAAAATCATTAAAGATGACTATGCTGATCCTGAGCAAGGTACAGGGGCATTAAAAATAACACCAGCTCATGACTTTAATGATTATGATGTTGGTCAAAGAAATAATCTTGAAATTATTAATATTTTTACTGAAGCAGGTAAGATAAATGAAAATGCTCCAAAAAATTATGTCGGTCTTGATAGGTTTGAGGCTAGAAAAAGAATTTTAAAAGAACTTAAAGAAAAGGAATTTTTTGTTAAAGAGGAAAATATAAAAAACAAAGTTCCTTATGGTGATAGATCTAATTCAGTAATTGAACCTTTCTTAACAGAACAATGGTTTGCTGACGCTGGCAAATTGTCAATTAAAGCTAAAGAAGTTGTGAATTCAAAGAAGACTAATTTTTTTCCTGAAAATTGGTCAAAAACTTATTTTCAATGGATGAATAATATTGAGCCATGGTGCATTTCAAGACAGCTTTGGTGGGGTCATCAAATACCTGCTTGGTATGGCCCTGACAAAAAAATTTTTGTTGCAGAATATGAAAACGATGCAATACAACAGGCTAAAAAACATTACGGTAAATATGTTGAATTAATTCGTGATCCAGATGTTTTAGATACTTGGTTCTCATCTGGCTTGTGGCCCTTTGCAACACTTGGTTGGCCAAAAGAAAATAAATATGTAGATAAATTTTATCCAACATCAGTATTAGTTACAGGTTTTGATATCATATTTTTCTGGGTTGCTAGAATGATTATGTTTGGCACTGAATTTTTAAATAAAGAACCATTCAAAGATATTTATGTTCATGCACTAGTGAGAGACGAGAAAGGACAAAAGATGTCTAAATCTAAAGGTAATGTTATTGATCCTTTAGATTTAATTGAAAAATATAGTGCTGATGCACTACGATTTACTTTATTATCAATGGCTTCACCAGGTACAGATGTTAAGCTTTCTGAAGAGAGAGTGAAAGGTTATAGAAATTTTTTAAATAAATTATGGAATGCAAATAATTTTTTAATCACTAATGAATGTGATTTTAAAGATATAGATAAAGTTTCAAATTTAAATGTAAACATTAATAAATGGATATATTCAGAACTTATTGAAACTAAAAATAAGATAGAAAAAAACCTTAAGGATTACAGGTTTGATGAAGCTGCTAAAAATGCTTATCAATTTGCGTGGCATTCGTATTGTGATTGGTATTTGGAATTATCTAAAACAATCCTTTTCTCAGATGATGAAAAAGCTAAAGCAGAAGTTAAAAAAGTATCATCTTTTGTATTCAAACAAATTCTAATTTTGCTTCATCCTTTTATTCCTTTTGTAACAGAGGAAATTTGGCTTAAAAATAAATTTGATAAAGAAGGCCGGGATTATTTAATGCTCAAAAATTGGTTATCTGGCGAAATAAATAAGGATAGTAGTACTGAACAGGTTGAGAATATCATCAATATTATTTCAGAGATTAGATCATTTAAAAATGAGCTTAATGTAAGCCCGGGCTCATTTATAGATGTATCAATAAGTAGTATTAATAAAAATCAAAAAGATTTTATTAATACAAATGAAATTATTCTAAAGAAATTAGGTAGAATTAATACAATATTAGATAAAGATTTAGACAAACCAGCAGCTACAATGGTTGTTTCTGGTGATTTGTTTAAGATTTATTTTGATAAAGATGTTGATTTAAAATTGATAAAAGAAAATTTAACAAATAAACAAAGTAGAATAGAACAAGAGATGAATAAAATATCTCAAAGATTAGAAAATAAAAGTTTTATAGATCGTGCTCCAAAAGAGATTGTTGAACAAGAAAAAAATAATTATAATAATTTAAAGAATGATATTGAGAAAATATCAGTAACAATAAAGGGTATATAATGGCTAAATTCAATAAAAAGAAACTTCCAAGTAGACATACATCACTAGGGGCAGATAGAGCTCCACATAGATCATTTTATTATGCAATGGGGGAAACCGAAAAAGATGTAGCAAAACCCTTTGTTGGTGTTGTTTCCACATGGAATGAGGCAGCTCCTTGTAACATTGCGCTAATGAGACAGGCTCAATCAGTTAAAAAAGGAGTTAGAGCAAATGGTGGAACTCCAAGAGAATTTTGTACAATTACTGTTACTGACGGTATCGCAATGGGGCATGAAGGAATGAAGTCTTCATTGATATCAAGAGAAGTAATCGCAGATTCAGCTGAACTTACGGTAAGAGGTCATTGTTATGATGCATTAGTAGGGATTGCGGGTTGTGATAAATCTTTACCAGGTCTAATGATGTCTATGGTTAGATTAAATGTACCAAGTGTATTTATATATGGTGGATCAATACTTCCAGGCAAATATAAAGGAAAAGACGTAACAGTTGTAGATGTATTTGAGGCGGTTGGAAAACATTCAACAGGTCAAATGTCTGCCGCAGAACTTAGAAAATTAGAATTAGTTGCTTGTCCAAGTGCAGGTGCTTGTGGAGGTCAATTTACTGCAAATACTATGGCATGTGTGTCTGAAGCAATTGGATTAGCATTACCTTATTCAGCTGGAACACCAGCTCCATATGAAGAAAGAGATAAATATGCAAAAGCTAGTGGTAAAATGGTTATGAACCTTTTGAAAAAAGGAATTAAACCAAGAGATATAGTTACAAGAAAAGCTTTAGAAAATGCTGCAACAGTTGTTGCTGCTACTGGTGGTTCTACAAATGCAGGATTACATTTGCCTGCTATTGCAAATGAAGCAGGAATTAAATTTGATTTAATGGACGTTGCTAAAATTTTTAAAAGAACACCTTATCTTGCAGATTTAAAACCAGGTGGAAAATATGTTGCAAAAGATATGTGGTTAGCTGGTGGTGTTCCAATGTTATTAAAAACTTTATATGAAGGTGGATATATTCATGGTGATTGCATGACGGTTACTGGAAAAACTATGAAGGAAAATTTAAAAGGAATTAAATTTAATCCAAAACAAAAAGTAATGAGATCTTATAAAAATCCATTATCTCCAACAGGAGGTGTAGTTGGATTAAAAGGAAATTTAGCACCGGAAGGTGCAATTGTTAAAGTTGCCGGACTTAAAAAATTACAGTTTACTGGAAAAGCAAGATGCTTTGATAATGAGGAAAGTGCAATGAAAGCCGTTCAAAGCAGAAAATATAATGATGGTGATGTAATTATAATCAGATACGAAGGACCTGTTGGGGGTCCAGGTATGAGAGAAATGTTATCCACAACAAGTGCAATCTACGGTCAGGGAAAAGGGGAGAAAGTAGCCCTTATTACTGATGGTAGGTTCTCTGGGGCTACAAGAGGCTTTTGTGTGGGTCACGTGGGTCCTGAGGCTGCTCTAGGGGGTCCTATAGGCCTTTTACGAACAGGAGATATTATTGATATTGATGCCAAAAAAGGAACTATAAATGTGAGAGTCTCTAAAAAAGAGATGCTTGCAAGAAAGCGAAAATGGAAAGCTAGAAAATCAGATTTTGGGTCAGGTACTTTATGGAAATATGCACAAACAGTTGGACCGGCATACTTAGGAGCTCCAACACATCCGGGCAAGAAAAAAGAAGTTAAGGATTATTCAGAGATTTAATGAAAATTCGTCCAGTTATTTTATGTGGAGGCGCTGGAACTCGACTTTGGCCAAATTCTAAAAATCATCAAGCAAAACAATTTATTGATTTTGGTAATTGGACATTACTTGGCAAAACTTTAGAGAGAACAAAAGCATCAATTTATGATGTACCGATTATAAGTACGAATAAGAAATATTTAAAAGAAGTAAAAAAGCATCTCAAAAAAAATAAGATTAAAAAATACAGAATTGTTTTAGAACCAGCAAAAAGAAATACAGCACCAGCTATTTTAAGCACCGCATTAATAAAAGATATTCCTAATGATCAACCTTTAATGTTTTTTACAGCTGATCACTTAATAGAAAAAATGAATATTTTTAATAAAGCCATTAACAAAAATAAGATAAAATTAACTGATCAGAATATTTTTGTTTTTGGAATTAAACCAACCTTTCCTTCTAGTGAATATGGGTATTTTGTTACAAAAAAAATTAAAGGAAATATTAATAAAGTAACAAAATTTATTGAAAAACCGAAACAAAGTAGAGCAAAACTAGTAATTAAACAAAAAGGTTATTGGAATTCAGGTATGTTTTTTTTGAGAAAAGACTCAATAATAAATAACTTTAAAAAATACAATCCTAGTATTTATAGAAATTGTTTAAATTCAGTTAGTAAAGCTAAATTTAAATCTAATACATATTTCTTAAACAAGTCTTCATTTATAAAGGCAACTGCAAAATCATTTGATTATGCAATTCTAGAAAAAACAAAACAAATTAATGCAATTAAATTAGATATTCCTTGGTCAGATCTTGGAAGTTGGAAAGAAATTTTAAAGATGTATGACAAAAACAAAAACAAATATATTAAGAAAAAAAATGTATTTCATCGTCCTTGGGGTAAGTACACTAATTTATTTAATGGTAAAGACTTTTTAATTAAGGAATTATTTGTTAAATCTAAAGGAATATTAAGTTTACAGAAACATAATCACCGAGCTGAACATTGGTTAGTTACTCAGGGAAAACCTATGATAACACTTAACAAAGATAGTTTTATAAAAAAACCGAATGATCATATATTTATTCCATTACAATCAATACACAGAATTCAAAATCCTGGAAAAAAAACTGTAAAAATTATGGAAGCGCAGATTGGATCTATACTCAAAGAAAGCGATATAATTAGATATCAGGATGTCTATGGTAGAATTAAGAATTAAATGAAAAAAATAAATAAAAATAAAGGAATATTATTCTGGATAACTGGCTTATCTGGATCTGGTAAAACCACTTTAGGTAAAGCAATTCATAAAGAAATCAAAAAACTGTACGGACCGACTATAATGATTAGCGGTGATGATGTCAGAAAAATATTTGATTTGAAAGGTTATGAGTACAAACAAAGATTACAGATTACAAATAAATATTGTAAATTTGCAAAATACATTACCAATCAAAAAATTAATGTTATATTTGCAGTTATTGGAATGTTTCATGAATCAAGAAAATGGAACAAAAAAAATATTCAAAATTATATCGAAATATATGTAAAAAGTAATATACAAAAAATAATAAAAAATAATAAAAAAAAAATTTATAAAAAAAAAAATCCAGGAAAACTAACTGGATTAGATGTAAAGGCTGAATATCCAAGAAATCCAGATATTACCATATTAAACAATTTTCAAAACTCAGAAAAAAAATTGAAAGATCTTTTACTTAAAAAAATAAATATTTTTATAAATGAAAAAAAGTAATTTAAAATTAGAATTTGGTACCTTTATACGAGAACAAAGGAAAAAACTCGAGATTGGACAGCGAGAACTAGCTGATAAAATAGGAATAGCAGCATCTTATTTAAACGACATTGAAAAAAATAAACGTAAAGCTCCAAAACAAATAATTATTAAAAAAATCTCTAAAATATTAAAAGTGAATTTAGATGATCTTAATGACCTGGCAGGAATATCAAAAGGGAATGTTGCTCCAGATATAGGTGAATATATTGTAAATAATCCAGAAATAATTTCTTTAATAAGATCAATTAAAGATAATAAACTTTCTGAATTTCAGATTAAAAGTTTAGAAAACTCACTTAATAAAAATAATTGTAAAGTTTTAATTATTGCTGCAGGTTTAGGTAGCAGACTTAAAAAACATACTGAAAATCTACCAAAGTGTATGTTGGACTTTGGTGGAAAAACCCTTCTCCAGCGTCAACTCGAGTCTTATAAACAAAATGGAATTAAAGAAATTTCACTTGTGAAAGGATACAAAAAAGAAAAAATTAATTACAAAGATATAAAATATTTTGAAAATAAGGACTATAAAAATAACAATATTTTAAACTCTATTTTTTATGCAGAAAAAGTTATAAATGGAAATATTATAATTTCTTATTCAGATATATTGTTTGATAAATCTGTTGTGGAAAGGACATTAAAATCTGATCATGATATTTCTGTTGTAGTTGATATTGACTGGAGAGGCTATTATGTTGGACGTAAAGATCATCCAATTTCAGAAGCTGAAAATGTTGTATTTAATTCCAATAATGAGGTTGAAAAAATTGGTAAAATAAATACTGGCAACCAAGAAGTTCACGGTGAGTTTATAGGTATGATTAAATTGTCTAATCGTGGAACAGAAATTTTTAAAGAACATTTCCATAGGTTAAAAAAAATCTATTGGAACAAACCTTTTCAAAGAGCTAAAATCTTTCAAAAAGCATATTTAACAGATTTTATCCAGGAACTTGTGGATATAGGTGTCAAAGTCCATTGTGTTATTATTGAAAGTGGCTGGAAGGAAATTGACACAGTTGAAGATTATAAAAAGGCACTTGTTGGATTTAAGAAAAAATTCACAAAAAATTAACATTTCTTAACTTTATTTTTCTCTTTTTTTGTATAATTAACTTGTTAGCGAACAAAGTTAATGATATTGAAAGGACAAAATATGATAAAAAAAACACTAATTATATTATTTCTAGTTTTATTTGCTGGAAATCTAAATGCTAAAGCTAATACCTATAAAATGGTATTTGTGCCAGCTAGTGAAAAAGGTGATGAAAGTGATTATACGACTTTAATTTCTATCACAGAAAAACTTACTGGTCTTAAGATTGAAACTATCAAAGTTACAGATTACAACGCTGCTGTTGAGGCCATGAGAGCAGGTAGAGCTCACATTGCTTGGTATGGTGGTAAAACATATGTCAAAGCAGCTGAGATTGCTGGTGCAGAAGCATTTGCTGCAGGTGTTAGGCCAGGTGAAAAAGATGCAGGTTATTATACATATTTTGTTGTTAAACAAGATAGTGAATTAAAAAAATTTACTGACGTTAAAGGAAAAATTTTATCCTTAAATACTATTGGTTCGACCAGTGGTGATTTAATTCCACAAGTAGAATTAAGTAAGATTAATCTTTCTATAAAGAATAAGGATCATTTTGAAAATGTTTTTTATGCTGGTAGTCATGACGCTTGCTTACTTGCTGTATTAAATAATCAATCTGATGTTTGTGGTATGAGTTCTAGAAATTATGAAGCAAGATTAGAAGACGGAACTTTTAAAGAAGAAGATGTCAGGATTATACATAAGTCAGATAGAGTGCCACCACCACCTTTAGCTTATTCAAAAATGATACCAATTGAGGATAGAGAAAAAATTAAAAAAGCTGTTTTAGAGGCTCATAAACATGGTGAGATTGGTGGGTACGGTGGAAAGATGTCTCATTATATGGAAGTTAAAGATTCTGACTATAATGTTTTAAGAGAAGTTATTGAGCTGTTAAATAATAATAAAAGTTAAATTATCAAAGGACTATCATGCTTGAAATAAACAATCTTAAAAAAACTTTCGAGAATGGTAGTCCCGCATTAAAAGGGGTAGATTTAAAAATTAATAAAGGTGAATTTGTAAGCATTCTGGGACCCAGTGGTTCTGGTAAAACAACTTTGCTTAGAACAATTAATGGTCTTGAAACTTCAAGTGGAGGTGAAATTTATTTCGATAATAAACAAGTAAATAACAATAATATTTCAGAGGTTCAGAAAAAAACTGGGATGATTTTCCAAGAATTTAATCTTATAAATAATCTTTCTGCGATCAATAACGTATTAACTGGTCTTTTAAACTCAAGTAATAAATTTTTATCTCTGTTTTATCTCTTTTCAAAAAAACAAAAGATAGAAGCATTAAGATCATTAGAGACAGTTGGTTTACTTGAAAAATCTTATAATAGATCTGATGAGCTATCAGGAGGTCAAAGACAAAGAGTAGGGATAGCAAGAGCAATCATAAAAAAACCATTGTTATTATTAGCTGATGAACCTGTAGCAAGTTTGGATCCCAAATCCTCAAATTTAATTTTATCATTATTAAAAAAAATAAATCAAGAATTTGGAACAACTATTTTATGTAATCTTCATCAGGTAGATTTAGCAAAAAAATATTCCGATAGAGTTGTTGGTCTCATTGATGGGAAAATTACATTTGATGAAAAATCAAGCAATATTAACGAAACATATTTGAAGGAAATATATAACTAAAATCATGAATAAAAATATTTTAGAACTAAAAGTAGATAATAAAGATAAAAATTTTGAAAAATATTTAAGACCCCAATGGTCATGGAAAACCTTAATTTTCATACTTTTATTTAGCTCTGCTTTAGTATTTGTCGTTAAAGATCTGGAGATAGATTTTATAAAGTTAATATCAGACTCTTCAAAATATTTTGGTGATATTTTATCAAGAATGTTGCCACCTGATTTCAGTAATTTAAGTGAATTGATTTATGCAATGTTTGAAACCATTGAAATTGCTTTTCTAGGCACTTTTATTGCTATTGTTTTATCAATTCCTTTAGGATTATTTTCAGCAAGAAATTTAGCCCCTAATTATTTTGTTTATCTTATTTGTAAAACAATAGTTATATTCTTTAGAGCTATTCCAGAATTTATTATTGCTATGATTTTAGTTATTGCTATTGGATTTGGAGCGATGCCTGGTGTGCTTGCTTTAGGTTTACATACAATGGGTTTCTTAGCTAAATTTTATGCTGAAGATATTGAGCATATAAATAAAGGACCGATAGATGCACTTAAATCATCTGGTGCAACTAAAAGTCAAATTATTTCTTTCGGGGTTATACCTCAAATTTTACCATCTTTCGTTGCAAACAATTTATACATTCTAGATCGGAATGTTAGAATGGCTACCATGTTAGGTATCGTTGGTGCTGGAGGTATAGGATATGAACTTCAATCATCATTTAGAATGTTCGAATACGAGAGAGTATCAGCGATTATAATACTTATTTTTGTAACAATTTTTTTAATTGATCATTTTTCTGCTTTTATTAGATCTAAAATAAAATAATATAAACAGATGAATTTCTCATCTGGTTATGTTTATCTTTTTTTAGCAATTATCCTTGGAATTTGTGCTAATGGTTTTTTAAAAACTACAAATGGATTTACTAATATTTTTCCAACAATCTTTTGTATAACTTCGATAGTTTTGTGTTTATTTTGTTTATCTAAAGCAATGAATTTAATTCCTGTTGGCTTTACATATGCTACGTATGGAGGTTTAACCATTACTGCTGTAACACTTTTTGGAATTATCAAGTATAATCAGTTACCTAATATATATGGGGCAATCGGTATAATCTTAATAATTATAGGGGTGATACTAGTAAATTATCTTGGAAAAGTAAGTAGTTAAGGAATAAATTAAAAAAACGGATGTTAGCTTTATTAATAATTCCAATGCCAATTATTGAAGTAAAAGTGGGCTTAATTTTGAAGGAAAGTAATATTGCTAGATATCAAGATGTTTATGGAAGAGTTCGTTAAATTAACTGAATTGTAATATTAGATAAATATTTTTGTAATTAAACTTATCTAATGATTGGTTACAAAATTTATAGTTAAATAATAAATTATTCTTCTCGTATTCACTTTAAATTTTGTTAATTAACAACTTTCTCTCTTTTCATAATTGAGAAGAGAGAAAGACGAATTTAGATATTAATTATTTACAGATGCTGAGCTTTCATTAGCTTGTTTCTTAGCTATTTTTTTTGCTCTTTTTTCAGCAATTTTTTTTTCTAAACTTGCAATTTTTATATTAATTTTAGATAATTTTTTTTCTTTTAAACTTATCTTATTTTTAAGTTTATCTATTGATTTGATAAATTTCTTTTTTCTTTTTTCATTTTTCTTTAGTTTTTTACCCATGACAACCTCCTATAGTAAATTTAAAAACAATTATATTTAAATTAAATATCTTAGTAAAATAATTTTTTGTTAAATTATGTTATTTAAAATTATAGTAAAAAATTTACTTTTTTATCTGAAAATTCAATATCAATCTGTTTATGACATCCAAAATTGTCCCCATCAATCTGAACGGGAATTTCAGAATTATTACCATCAATATGAATATTTTTTGAGTAAGTAGTGATAACAGATTTGTTTTTCGATAGATCTCCATAAATAATAATTAAAATTATATAATATATTAGTTTTAATCTTGTTAAATCTTTGAACACGTAAGTTACCAATCTATCATCAAAAATATCTGATTTATTTATCTTATGATGACCAGCATAATACTTTGTATTAGATGACAATATCCAATCAGCCTGATGTTTTTGACCGTCAAAGAAAACATTAAGTTTATTATTATTCATAAATAAAAAATGTTGAAATCCTTTTAAACCAAAAATTATCTTTCCTAGTATTTTTTTTATACGCGTATCAATAGAGTGAACAATTTTAGCATCCCAACCAATACCAGCCATTAAAAAAAAATAATTTTCATTTATTTTTATAAGATTAGATTGTTTATAATTATTTGATGTTAAAGCACTGCAAATATCATTTACTTTTTTGGTTATAGATAACTCTGCTTGAAGTAAATTGGCAGTCCCAGCCGGTATATACCCAATTGCAAAATTTTCATTAAAATCAAAGTCATTTTTGATTAATTCATTGATAGCAAATGATACTGATCCATCACCACCAGCAACTATCAATCTATCATAATTTTTATTTTTAAATTCAAGGAATATTTTTTTTGCCTCTTGTTCAGATTTAGTTTTGAAAAAATCAACAGTATTATTGATCTTTAATTTTTCATAAATTTTATTTACTAATTTTACTTTTTTCCCTGATGATGAATTGAGATTATAAATTAAACAATAATGCATAATTTTTTCGTAATTAAATTTTAATAAATCCTTAACATTTCAATGAAATAAGAAATAGATGATTCGAGTTACAGTTGTGTTACAAAAAAGGTTTTTTTAATGGCCCCACTATTAAAATATAAGAGTATATTCATATCTGATGTACATCTTGGTACTAAAGGTTGTCAAGCAGGCAAGCTTCTAGAGTTTTTCAAAAATTCAAGATCTGAAAATCTTTATTTGGTTGGAGACATAATCGATGTTTGGGCTATGCAAAAGAGTTTCTATTGGCCTCAAGAGCACAATGATGTCATTCAAAAAATATTAAGAAAAGCAAGGCACGGGACAAAAGTATTTTACATTATTGGTAATCATGACGAGGTGTTTAGAAAATTTATCCCAATGCACTTGGGTGATATTAAAATTGTAAATAGAGTTATTCATGAAACACAGTTAGGAAAAAAATATCTAGTTGTTCATGGTGATGCTTGGGACGGAGTAATGAAACATGCAAAATGGCTATCTAAATTAGGAGCTATTGCATATGAATTATTACTTAAAATTAATATTATTATAAATTTCTTTAGAAAGTTGAGAGGTAAAGACTATTGGTCTTTGGCAAAATTTTTAAAATATAAGGTAAAAAATGCTGTCAAATATATAGGTGAATATGAAAACACACTTTCAAAATATGCAAAAAGAAAAAAATTTGATGGAATAATCTGTGGTCACATCCATCACGCTGAAAATTTAAACCTTGATGGTGTGAATTATTTAAATTGTGGTGATTGGGTTGAGTCTTGTACAGCATTAACAGAAAAATATGATGGAACTTTTGAGATAATTTATTGGGATAAAAAAAGAAAAGAATTTATTTCAGAAAATATTGATAAAGACAAGTTCACTTCTTTCAAAAAAGCATCCTAAAAAATGAAAATATTAATAGTTACTGATGCTTATTACCCGCAAGTTAATGGTGTAGTAAGAACTCTCCATCAAACAGGTGAAATACTTAAATCACAAGGTCACACTATTGAATATATTACACCTCAACAATTTCTGACTGTACCTATGCCCAAATATAATGAAATTAGATTATCTTTAAATGTTTGGCCTCGTGTAAGTAATTTAATCAATTCAATTAAACCTGATGCAATACACATTGCAACAGAAGGGCCTCTTGGTTTTATGGCAAGAAGACATTGTATTAAAAAAGGTTTAAAGTTTACAACTAGTTTTCATACAAGATTTGATAAATATATGAAACTTTATATGCCTATCATTCCAGCTAAATGGTCAGAGAAATTTTTATGCAATTTTCATAATAAAGCTGAAAGAATTTTAGTGACAACAGAATCTATGCGTGAGGAGCTAATTGCATTAGGTGTTGATAATAATAAAATGGTTACATGGACTAGGGGAGGTAATCATGGTGCGTTTAAAAATCCCATTAAGAGAGACTTACCTTATAAAAGACCTATATGGATATATGTTGGTAGGATTGCAGTTGAAAAAAATATTAATGCATTTTTAGATCTCGATCTTGAAGGTACTAAAGTTATTATTGGAAAAGGTCCAGATTTGAACAATTTGAAAAAAAAATTTCCAAATGATATTTTTTTAGGAGAAAAGACCAATGGAGAATTAGCATCTCATTTTGCATCATCAGACGTTTTTGTTTTTCCTAGTAAAACTGATACATTTGGTATTGTTGTTTTGGAATCATTAAATTGTGGTACACCAGTTGCAGCTTATCCAGTGCCAGGACCTAAAGATATATTAGGTGGAACTAATATTGATACTTTAGATGATGATTTGAAGGCTTCTGCTTTAAAAGCTTTGAAGGTAAGTCGCCAAGATTGTCTTGATTTTGCAAAAAAATATTCATGGGAAGAAACAGCAAAAATATTTTTTGAAAATATTTCACCTAATTATTAAAGACAATATTCATTACATTTGTTAAAACATATACATGTTTTGGACAGAGTTGACACTCATAGTTGTAATAATTATTTTATTATATTTTTTATTTAAAAAAAATATTAAGCCAGAAAATACAGCTCCAGTTGTAAATAAGACCAATAAAGATGATTTAGGAAAGAGAGTAATTATTGAAGAATTAGAAGATCAATTTTTTGCTTTAGATAAATATAACTTAATCAAATATCTTAACAAAAGTGCAAAACAACGTTTTGGCGAAAACTTAATTGATAAAAATATTTCAAGTGTAATAAGAGATACAAAATTATTAGAAACAATTGATGAAGCTATTAAGGACCAAACCACAAAAAATGTTAATGTAGAAATCAATTTACCATCTTATCAGCTTTACAAAATTTACGTTATTCCTGGTCCTACTCATTTGTTTCCAGAAATAGACTCGGTTGTATTATTTCTAAAAGATTTTACAGAAATAACAAAAGCACAAAAATTAAAAACTGATTTTGTTGCTAATGTGAGTCACGAATTAAGAACACCTTTAGTTTCAATTAAAGGCTCTTTAGATACTATTCTTGGACCAGCTTCAAAAGACCAAGAGGGTCAAAAAAAATTTATGTCTATCATGTCTGATCAAGTATTGAGAATGGAAAACTTAATCAATGATTTATTGATTTTAAGCAGAATTGAGCTTGAAGAACACATTAAACCAAATAAAATCATTAATCTAAATGATATTTTTAAAAATATTAAAAGTAACTTTGAATTAATTCTTAAAAAAAAGAAAATTAATTTACATCTTGAACTTATTGAACCAACTTTAGTTTTTGGTGATAATGATAAATTGTTAACTGTATTTTCAAATTTAATTGATAATTCAATTAAATATTCTCAAGGTGGAAAAAATATATATGTCAAAAGTCAAAATAGCGAAGGTAAATTAATTGGTAAAAATATTGTCATTAGTATTAAAGATGAAGGGATTGGAATACCTCAACAGTTAATTCCAAGAATAACTGAAAGATTTTTTAGAGTAGATACAGAAAAAAGTAAAAAAGTTGGTGGCACAGGTTTAGGTTTGGCTATCATGAAACATATTATATCTCAACACAGAGGTGATTACGAGATTCTTAGTAAACTTAATGAAGGTACTGAAATTAAAATATATCTTCCAACAAAATAATTAATTTAAAAAGTTGTTTAAAATTAACTCTTATTCGATCAATATTTAACAAATCTTTTGTTGATTCGTATCCTATTTTAATTAAATTTTTAATATGATTAAGGTATTGCATAGTATTTTAATTATCTTATTTGTTTTTATGTCGATGATTACTAAAAGTATATCATCGGATATATCTACAATTCTAAGGAATCAACAATTAACTGTATTCGATATTGGTGTTTTTAGATTACAAGAAGATTTAAAAAGCACTTATTCTGAAATTAAAAAACATAAAGATGTCCCATATGAAGATATTTACATGGATGTTCTCACTTCATATCGAAACAATTCAGTAGATCTAATTATTTCAATTCCTGTAAACGAAAATTTAAAAAAAGAAAACTACATGTCAGATTCATTTAGATGTAGAAATATATTTAATTCTGTCAGAGATCATTTACTAAGAAATGAAAATATGAGTAATTATAGATTTACTATGGCAACAAGTTATTTAACATCTATATTTTCAACTCCAAGTAGTTGGCCTAAATGGCGTTATGATCAAAGTGTTCTTGAGGAATTAGTTAATCTCGTGAAATTGGAAGTTATTTTAAGGCCTACAACAGAACTTGCTTTTAAGGATAATGTTAATCCAGTTTCATGCAAAGGTGGTTTGGAAACCGAAAAAAATGAGATTATTATCTCAATGAAATACAACTAAAAAGTTACCTTTTTAACAAAACTGTAACAATTCTGTAATATTAAAGATTCAATAAATTTATACGAGTCTGAAATCTTTTAATTAATAATGAAAGGATTAAAGATAATGAAAAAACTAACTATAATAATTGCTTCGCTTGTTGCTTTAACAATTGCGACAGTTGCTCAAGCAAGAGATCAAATTAAAATAGTTGGTTCATCTACAGTATTCCCTTACGCGACTGTTGTTGCTGAAAGATTCGGTGGTTCAGGATTTAAAACTCCTGTAATCGAATCGACTGGTACTGGTGGAGGAGCTAAACTATTCTGCGCTGGTGTTGGTGAACAACATCCAGATATTACAAATGCATCAAGAGCCATGAAAGATAAAGAAAAAGCTCTATGTAAAAAAAATGGAGTTAATGAAATCGTTGAGATCGTTATTGGTAATGACGGTATTACATTAGCTTATAGTAAAGATGCAAAACCAATTAACTTTACTAAAGAGCAATTATATTTAGCATTAGCTGCACATACAGTTGTTGATGGTAAATTAGTTCCAAATATTTATAAAACTTGGGACCAAATTGATCCAAGTCTACCTAAACAGAAAATTTCTGTAATGATCCCTCCAGGAACTTCTGGAACAAGAGATGCTTGGAATTCTTTGGTAATGAAAAAAGGTATGACTAAAGAAGCTAAAGCTCTTTATAAAGCTGGTTATGAGGCTGGAAATAAAAAATACAAAAAACCTCAAAAACTTTATAGAGAAGATGGTGCTGCTATTGAAGTTGGTGAAAACGATAGTTTAATCATTCAAAAATTAGTACAAGATAAAGACATGTTTGGTTTCTTTGGATTTAGTTATTTCTTAGCTGCTAAAGACAAATTGCAAGCTGCTAGCATTGATGGTGGTCAACCATCTCTTGCGAGTATTCAAGACTACAGTTATGCAGTTGCAAGACCATTATTTTTCTATGTGAAAAAAGCTCACGTTGGTGTAATCCCTGGATTACATGAATTTGTAAAAGAGTTCACTACAACTAAAGCTATAGGTAAAAATGGCTATTTGGCTGATATTGGTTTAGTACCATTAGATAAGAAGTTGTACAAGACAACTAGAACTAATGCGAAAGATCTTGTTGCAATGGCTGACTAATAAAGCTGGTTAACAAATAAAGATAAGGGGTCTTTTTAGACCCCTTTTTTTTTAAGAAAGTGTAAAGTAAAACATTAGGAGATTCTTTGAACTTAGTTATATTCATCTTTATTGTACTTCTTGGTTTTACTAGTTACTATTTTGGAAGAAAAAAAGCCTACTCAATTCAAGCAACAAATACTAGATTAACAGCACTTCCACAATTTTATGGGTATTATTTAGCAATATGGTGCGCAATACCCGCTTTTATTATTTATTCTTTATGGGCAATATTTGAGCCGAGTATAGTTAAGTTAATAATTTTAAGTGATTATAGCAATCAAGGATATCTTGATGACGAACTAAATCTAATTTATGAAAAAACTAAATCATTATCTCGTGGTCAGTTTAGTGGAGAAATTACTACTTATCTTGAAACATCTGCAGAAAAATATTTAAATCTTCGATCTATAGCCCAAAACTCTAAAGTTGTTTTAATTTTGGCAATAATTATAGCTTCTATAGTTTATGGTTATAAAAGAATTTCTTCAAACAACAGAACAAGAGAACCGGTTGAAAAATTTTTAAATGCTGTTTTATTTACAGCTTCTTTGGCAGCTATATTAACAACTATTGGAATTGTTTTTTCATTAATATTTCAAACTATCGATTTTTTTAAAGTAATTCCCTTGTTTGATTTTATTTTTGGAACTCATTGGTATCCAGCTAAAGCATTTGTGAGAGATGCTTCTGAGCCTTTGGATCCATCAATGTATTCTGATACATTTGGGGCTGTACCAATTTTTGCCGGAACATTTTTTATAGCATTAATTGCAATGTGTGTTGCTATACCAATTGGATTGATGAGTGGAATTTATTTAGCTGAATACGCTTCAACCAAAGTAAGACAATATGCAAAACCTTTAATTGAAATTTTAGCAGGCATACCAACTGTAGTTTATGGTTTTTTTGCAGCTTTAACAGTTGGACCATTCCTTAAAGATATAGGAACGGCAATGGGATTAGAAGTATCTGCAGAGAGTGCTCTAGCTGCAGGGGGTGTAATGGGGATAATGATTATTCCGTTTATATCTAGTTTGAGTGATGACGTTATTACTAGTGTTCCTCAAAGTTTAAGAGATGGTAGTTATGCAATGGGGGCTACTAAATCAGAAACAATAAAAAAAGTTATTTTTCCAGCAGCATTACCAGGAATTGTTGGTTCTATCTTGCTAGGTGTTTCCAGAGCTGTTGGAGAAACAATGATTGTAGTTATGGCTTCAGGCCTTGCAGCCAACTTAACATTTAACCCTTTAGAATCTACTTCAACTATCACTGCTCAAATTGTCGTAATATTAATTGGAGATCAGGCCTTTGGAGATCCTAAAACCCAGGCAGCATTTGCACTAGGTATGACATTGTTTTTGGTAACACTTAGTTTAAATATTTTTGCATTAAGAGTTGTTAAAAAATATAGGGAAAAATATGAATAAAAATAAAGAAAAACTCCTAAATTCTAGATATAGGGCCGAAAAAAGATTTCAATTTTACGGGAAAAGCGCAATTTTTTTAGCTCTATTATTTTTAACAATTTTTATTTTTAAAATCTTTTCTACTGGCTATACGGCGTTTCAGAAAACTTGGTTGATTGTACCAGTCACCTTTGATGCTGAAACCATGTACCTTGACGAAAATCCTTCTAAAGAAGACTTAGAGGATGCAGATTATTTTGATCTAGCTTTACAAACAATGTTTAATTTAGATAAAAGTGCCTCAGAAAAACAACAAAATGATCTGAAGAGAATGGTCTCTTACTTTTTTGAAAGAGAGATTAAAAGGGAGCTTTTAAATGACCCTTCATTAATTGGAAAAACTAAAGATGTTTACTTAACTGCTTCAGATGATTTAGATCAAGTATTTAAAGGCAATTATCCAAGGGATTTACCCGAAGATCAAAGAAGAGTTACAGATTATCAATTAAAGATTTTTGATCAACTTGTAGAACAGGGAAGAGTTGAAAGTAAATTCAATTTAAGTTTTTTTACATACCCAGATTCAAGAGAGGCTGAATTAGCTGGTATAGCAAGCTCATTTATGGGATCGATTTTTTCTATTTTAGTTTGTTTAGTTATTGCATTTCCTGTTGCAGTGCTAGCAGCTATTTATTTAGAGGAATTTGCACCAAAAAATAGATTTACTGATTTTATTGAGGTAAATATAAATAACTTAGCAGCTGTTCCATCAATTGTTTTTGGTCTTTTGGGACTAGGTATTTTGCTGGCTGTATTTCAGTTACCTAGATCAACACCTCTAGTTGGTGGAATAACTTTATCGTTGATGACATTGCCAACAATAATTATTGCCTGTAGAGCATCTTTAAAAGCAGTTCCTCCAAGTATAAGAGAGGCTGCACTTGCAATGGGCGCTAGTAAAATGCAAACTACAATGCATCATACAGTGCCATTATCTATGCCAGGAACTTTATCAGGTACAATTATTGGCTTGGCTCAAGCTTTAGGTGAAACTGCACCTTTGATATTGATTGGTATGGTAGCTTTTGTAAATACAATTCCAGGATCTCCTTTAGATCCAGCTGCAAGTTTGCCTGTACAAATTTATATATGGGCAGAGAGTGCTGAAAGAGGATTTGTCGAGAAAGTTTCTGCTTGTATTATGGTCCTATTGGGATTTTTAATCATAATGAATTTGTTTGCACAAATAATTAGACATAAATTTGAAAAAAAATGGAGTTAAGATGATAAAGATAAATTCAAAAAATGTAGATGTTTTCTATGGAAAGAAACAAGCTCTATTCAATATAAACTTAGATATTGAAGAAAATCAGGTTACAGCACTAATTGGTCCTTCAGGTTGTGGTAAATCTACTTTTTTAAGATGTCTTAACAGAATGAATGATGTGATTGATATATGCAGAGTTAAAGGTCAGATTATTATCAATGATTTTGATATCAATGACAAGAGTTGTGATGTAGTTAGATTAAGAGAAAAAATTGGTATGGTTTTTCAAAAACCAAATCCTTTTCCTAAAACTATTTATGAAAACATTTCTTATGGCCCAACAATTCATGGCATGGCTCAATCAAAAAATGAAATGGATGAAATAGTTGAAAATAGCTTAAAAAAAGCAGCGTTATGGGAAGAGGTCAAAGATAGACTTCATGAACCAGGAACTGGTTTGTCTGGTGGACAACAACAAAGATTATGCATAGCAAGGGCTATTTCAGTTAAACCTGAAGTTATTCTTATGGACGAGCCTTGTTCTGCTTTAGATCCTATTGCTACAGCTCAAATAGAAGAACTAATTGATGAGTTAAAAAAAGACCATACTATTATAATAGTTACTCATTCAATGGCTCAAGCAGCAAGAGTATCCCAAAACACAGGCTTTTTTCATTTGGGAGAATTGATAGAACATGGTTCTACTGATAAAATATTTAAGAATCCTGAAAATAAAAGAACTCAGGATTATATTACAGGGAGGTTTGGATAATGGTTGAAGCACCACACACGGTTAAGTCTTACGAGGAAGAACTTAAAAATTTAAATAGTAATATAATTAAAATGGGTGGTTTTTGCGAGGAGTCATTAGGCAAGGCTATTCAAGCCATTACCACAAGAAATAGTGATAATGCGGAAGCTGTTATAAAAGATGACGAAAAAATAGATAAGTTTGAAACTTTAATAGAGCAACAGGTGGTAAATCTAATTGCTTTAAGACAACCAATGGCAATAGATTTAAGAGAAACTGTAACCGCATTGAAAATTTCATCTGATTTAGAACGAATAGGTGATTTGGCAAAGAATATTTCAAAAAGAACATTATTATTAAATGAAAATTTACCAAAAAATTTGACCGAAGCTTTGGTAAGAGTTTCTTCTAATGTTCAAAAACAACTCAAATCTATTTTGGATGCATATTTAGATAGGTCATCTGCTATGGCTATAAATGTCTGGGAAGGTGATGAACAAATAGATGATTTAACAAATTTATGTATGCAAGAAGTAATAAAATATTTGAAGGAAGACGAAAAAAATCTAGATGATGGTACTCATTTATTATTTGTTACTAAAAATATTGAACGTATCGGTGATCACACAACAAACGTTGCAGAGCAGGTATATTATTTAGTTACAGGAGAGTATTTAGAAGGAGATCGTCCAAAAGGAACAGAGCCAATAGTAACAGGAGAAAAGTAATAAATGTCTGCTCACGTGTTTATTGCTGAAGATGAAACTTCAATAGTAACGCTGCTAAAATATAATCTTGAAAAAGAAGGTCACAAAGTAAGCTATTCCGAAAATGGTGAAGATGCACTTAAACAAATTAAAGATAAGCATCCTGACTTAATATTAATGGATTGGATGTTGCCAGATTTGTCAGGTGTTGAAATATGTAAGAATTTAAAAAAAGACAAAAAGTATAACGACATACCTGTAATAATGTTGACAGCAAAAGGTGAGGAAGAGGACAAATTAAGAGCTTTTGATACAGGTGCAGATGATTATGTAACAAAGCCATTTAGTCAAAAAGAACTTAATGCAAGAATTAAATCACTACTTAGAAGATCAAAACCACAATCATCTGCAGATGTTGTTGAGTTTACAGATCTAAAAATAGATAGAATAACAAAAAGAGTTTATAGAAATAATGTTGAAATAAATTTAGGTCCTACAGAATTTAAATTATTAGATTTTTTTATCAAAAATCCAAAAAGAGTATATTCACGAGAACAACTATTAAACAATGTTTGGGGTGAAAATATTTATGTAGAGTCTAGAACAGTCGATGTACATATTAGAAGATTAAGACAAGCTATTAATATAGATAAAACCAAACCATTAATTAGAACTGTAAGATCAGCAGGTTATTCATTAGAATCTTGAAGGTCTTTAGGTCTCATAAATTCCTTAATTAAACCACTTCCATCTAATTTATTCCATTCATTAAAATCAAAATAAATTTTTGCAAAAGCTGATGTTGGAAATTTATAGTTTAATAACTTAAAATGATTGTTGTTATGATTTTTTGTCAGTGATCGTACTAGATTTCTAACAGCAGGCTCGTGGTTAATTAAAAGCACAGATTTAAATTTTTTAGGTGTTTTTTTTATTATATCTATAATTTTATCTTCACTTGATAGGTATAATTTTTTTGAAGAAATAATTTTTTTTGGTTTTTCTATTTTTTTTAATAAAATTTTTAACGTTTTCTTTGTTCTTTTTGATGATGAAAGTAATATGTAATCAAACTTATATTTTTTTTTAACAAAAAATTCACAAATCTTTTTTGCATTTTTCTTGCCACGCTTACTTAAAGGTCTTTCATGATCCTCAAGATTTGGATGGTCCCAGCTAGATTTTGCATGACGCATAACGTATAATTTGAGCATAAAGTTTAAATATATGACTGCATTAAAAAAACAAGATAAAGAAATACTTAGATCTAAATACATAAATAGAGAATTGTCTTGGCTCAAATTCAACGACAGAGTTCTTCTAGAAGCCCAAAATATTGAAAACCCACTTTATGAAAGAATTAAATTTTTATCTATAGCTGGATCAAATTTAGATGAATTCTTTATGGTACGTGTCGCGGGTTTATATAGTCAAATCAAGCAAGAGGTAGATTCTCTTAGCTCTGATGGTCTTACTCCTGATGAACAAATGAGTGAAGTTATTTTGGAAACAAATAATCTTCTTAATAAACAAAATAAAATATATAGAGATTTAATTCTTCAATTAAAAAAAGCAAATATAAGTATAGTTAAACCTGAAAATTTAAGTAAATCGGATCAAAAAAGATTATTTAAAATTTTTAATGAAGAAATTTACCCTCTGCTAACACCATCGGCAATAGACCCAGCTCATCCCTTTCCATTTATTGCAAATCAAGGAAGAGCATTAGTTATGAGATTAAATAAGAAAAATAAAAAAAGAGTTTTAAATGCAATAATAGTAATTCCAAAAGCTTTATCAAGATTTATTGAAATAGATGGAAATAAAAGTTTTAAAAAATTTTTAATTATTGATGATGTTATAAGTTTTTTTGCTTCTGAAATATTTCCTGATCATGATTTAGATAAAAAAATGTTATTTAGAGCTATAAGAGATAGTGATGTAGAAATTCAAGAGGAGGCCGAAGATTTAGTAAGATCTTTTGAATTGGCTTTAAAAAGAAGAAGAACAGGTGACATCGTACGTTTAGAAATTTTAAAAAATAGTAATAATGACTTAATTAAGTTTATAACCAATAAGTTAAAAGTAAAATCTGAATACATCTATGAAATTGAAGGCATTGTTGGAATTCAAGATATCGACCAAGTTTGTAAAATTAAAAATTCTAAATTAAGATTTAAAAATTTTAATCCCAGAGAGGTTGAGAGATTAAAGGAATTTAATAATAATTTTTTTGATACTATAAAAAAAAAGGATTTAATAGTTCATCACCCTTTTGAAACATTTGATGCTGTCGTTGAGTTTTTAAATCAAGCTGCATATGATAAAAAAGTTATAGCAATTAAACAAACTCTATACAGAACAACGTTAGACTCTCCAATTGTTAAAGCCTTAATAACAGCAGCTGAAAATGGAAAGACAGTAACCGCTTTAATAGAGATCAAAGCAAGATTTGATGAAGAAGCAAACATTCAACTTTCAAGAAGTTTAGAAAAGGCAGGAATTCAAATAGTTTATGGTTTTGCAAAATATAAAACACATGCAAAATCATCTTTAATATTAAGAAAAGAGCAGGGAAAAATTCAAACTTATATACATCTGGGAACTGGCAATTATCACCCAGTTAATGCAAAAATTTATACTGACTTATCTTTATTTAGCTCTGATAAAAAAATAGCAACTGATGTAGAAAAATTTTTTAATTATGTAACTGGTTATTCAAAACCACGAAATCTTAGTAAAATATCTATATCACCAATTAATCTTAGGGAAACTTTGAACAAATGTATTGCTAACGAGATAGCAAATGTCAAAAAAGGTAAAAAAGGTGAAATATGGGCCAAAATGAATTCCTTAGTAGATCCAGCGATAATTGATAAATTTTACGAAGCTTCAAATGCTGGAGTAAAGATATTTTTATTTGTAAGAGGTGTTTGTTGTTTAAGACCTGGAGTTAAAGATAAATCTGAAAATATAATAGTTAAAAGCATGATTGGAAGATTTTTGGAACACTCAAGAATTTATTGTTTTTCAAATGGAAAAACAATGCCTAGTAGAGATGCAAAAGTTTTTATTTCATCAGCAGATTTAATGCCAAGAAATTTAAATCGAAGAGTTGAACTTCTAGTTCCAATTGAAAACCAAACAGTCCATGAACAAGTTCTTGATCAAATTATGTTAGCTAATTATTTAGATAAAAAACAAAGTTGGGAACTCGATGCTAGTGGAAATTATAAAAAAATAAAATATAGTGAAAATGATTCTTTTTCAGCCCATGATTATTTTATGAATAATCCTAGTTTATCTGGAAGAGGTAAAGCTAAATTAAAAATGAAACCGAAAAAATTAAACTTAAGATTAATTAAAAGTGGAAATTAAAGTTTTTAAAAATAAACAAAATTTAAAATTAAAACCTGCTAAATTAGCAGTTATTGATATAGGATCTAATTCTATTAGGATGCTAATTTATGAAGATTTTAGCTCCTCTCGTGTGCCATTTTTCAATGAAAAAGCTGTTTGTGAACTTGGTAAAAATTTAGATAAATCAAGAAAACTTCATAAGTCTGGTGTTGATTATGCTCAAAAAGTATTGAAGAGATTTTCAGAGATTTTAAATGTTTCTAAAATTGTTAATTTAAAAATAATAGCAACTGCTGTTTTAAGAGAAGCAACTGATGCAAAACCATTTGTTGAATACGTAGAAAATCTTTTTAAGAAAAAAATAGAAATCTTAAGTGGTGAGGAAGAAGCAATTTGTTCAGCAGAAGGTGTTAAAATTGGATTTGATAATGTAGATGGGTTAGTTGCCGATCTTGGTGGAGGTAGTTTAGAACTAGCTCGAGTTGAAAATGGTTTGATCACTAATAAAACATCTTTACCCTTAGGTGTTTTAAGATTAATAAATAATCCAATTGTAAAAAAGAGAAACCTTTCCAAATATATAAAAAAACTTTTGAGAGATGAGAAATGGTTATCTAAAAAAAAATTTGAAAACCTATATTTAGTTGGTGGAACATGGAGAGCTTTATTTAAACTTCATCTTTTTCAAAATAAACACCCTGTCCACATAATCCATCAGTATTCAGTAAATTATGAAACTATATCGACATTTGTAGAAAAAATAGCATCGTTCAACAAAGCAAAACTAAAAACAGTTGAATATATATCTAAATCTAGAACACCCTATCTACCATATAGCTCTATAATATTAGATGAGATCATGAGAGCAACAAATCCAAAAAACATAATATGCTCTATAAGCGGTATTAGAGAGGGATCTCTTGCAACAGATTACTTTAAAAATATTGATAACTCTCAAGTTTTTGAAAAATCATTAGAATATATTTCTAAGAAAAGAGGTGATTTGGGATTAACTTACAAAAAGTATCATGAATTTATCAAACCTGTATTTGATGGTAATGAACATTTCGATGAAAAATTGCTTAATTTAGCTTGTGTTTTAAGTCATATGGATTGGGGACTTGGTGCTTTTCAAAAAGCAGAATTAGTTTTTCAAGAAACATTAAATACTCCGTTATTGAGACTTTCACATAAAGAAAGAATTCAAATAGCTCTTTCATGTTATTGGAGGTACTGCAGCATTAAATACAACCCTAAAATAGAATATTTGACATTTTTAAATAATAATGAAATTTTTTCTAGTAAACAAGTTGGTGCAGCCTTAAGATTTGCTCACTCACTTACATCTATTTCTACTATCTTCTTAGAGGAATTTAAATTGTATAAAAGAGGTAACTCTGTATTTTTAAAAATTCCAGCACAACATCAAGAAATAATTTCTAAACAAGTTACAAAAAGATTTAAAGCTCTTGCGCGAGAATTATTTTTAGAGCCGAGAGTAATTTACTCAAATAATTAAAATTTAATTTAATCTATTACAACTTACCAGGTGAAAAAGGTAATTCTATATGGCCAGACGGACCTGGAACGGCTCCAAGATCTTCAATTATAGCAATTAGAAAAAATGATGGCTCTAGAATTGGTTAATTAACAATATACCCCTGAAATACGCTCGATACTGTTATCGAGCGTATTTTTTTTTATAAAACAAAAACATACCAATATGAGAGGCGTTATTAAATTTACCATTCTTAATTAATTTAATTATTTGATGATCTGAAACTATGTGGATTTTTATTCCTTTTTCAGGCTTTGAAATTTTAATAAGATTATTACAAAAAAAACCAGTAATTTTAGTGGTGAGTCGACCTGGTTCAGAATAAAATGAAGTAATTTTTCTCAATTTATTTCTTGATTTATATCCTGTTTCTTCAATTAATTCTTTTTTAGCAGATATTAAAGCTGTTTCATGTTTTTCAATTATACCAGATGGAAACTCAAAATTAATTAGATTTATAGGAATTCTTTTTTGTGAAACCAAAATATACTTGTTCTTAATTTTGGGTATTACTATTGAAAGGTTTGAGGTTTTTAAAAAATGATAAAATTCATTTTTTTTAAATTTTTTATTAATTAATTTAATATTGTTTGTTAGTTTTAAATTTTTCAATCTTTTTCTAAGAATAATTTTTTTGCGATATAAACAGCAATTAACATACCAATTAATTCTGCAACTATATAAAAAGGAGTGTTTAAATAACTTATACCGGTAAACGACTCTGTGAATGTTCTTGCTATTGCTACAGCAGGATTTGCAAAAGATGTTGATGAAGTAAACCAATAACCAGCTGTAATATATAACCCAACAGATGCAGCTACAGTAATTTTACCTGACTTCATAGATCCAAAAATAATGATTATTAGTCCTAATGTTGCAACAATTTCTGATACAAAAATATAGATACCATCTCTTGATTTTGTCGATAATTCAAAAATCTGATGTTCAAAAAAGAAATTAGCTAAAGCCACACCTAACAAGCATCCTAGGATCTGAGCTGAAATATAAAAGGGTAGAAAACGTTTTTTTAACTTTCCTGTAATTGTCATAGCAATACTTACAAATGGATTGAAATGAGCCCCAGACACATCAGCAAAAACAGTTATTAGCACAAACAATCCAGCTCCAGTTGCTATAGTATTTGCAATTAGCATTACCGCTGTATCATTGGTAAGATTTTCTGCCATTAAACCTGACCCAACTATGATCATTACTAGAAAACAACTTCCAATAAATTCTGAAAGAAAATATCTATTTTTATTTTTCATCTAGCCAATCTTTAATTTTATTACTTATAAAATTGAAAGTGTTTCTAATGATTATTTGCTTTTCTTCATCATTTGCATTTTGAAGTTTTGTTACTGGATCGTCTATATTCCAGTGTATAATTTGGTTTTTATCAGGCCAAATAGGACAAACCTCATTATTTGCGTTATTGCATACTGTTATTACATGATCCATTTTTATTTCATTATTTATAAACTCTTCAAAGTTTTTAGAACTATAATTAGTTAGATCATAATTTTTATTTTTCTCTAAAAAACTTCTAATATCAACATTGATTTTTCCAGATGGATTACTACCAGCACTAAAAGCTTTAAATTTATTTGAGTATTCATTATTGATAATACTCTCAGCTATAATGCTTCTTGCTGAATTTCCTGTACATACAAATAAAATATTTTTCATTAAAAAATAATTTTATAAATACCGATTACAAATAATGGAATTTGTAATCCAAAGTTAGTTAAAATGGCCTTATCCTTTAATAAGAAACCTGAAATTGTCCATCCGACAACACCAAGCCCATGAAAATAAATATTCAGCGGGTAAATATTAAGATTTGTAAGTAAAATACCAGTTAACACTAAGAGTGTACTTATCCACTTTAGATATTTTTTTAAAAATGACATTCAAAATTTATATGAATGTTATGTTAAAGATTTATTACAATAGACTTTTATGTGATTTAATTTTTTTGAAGTTCATAGATAGAAACATAATGTTTCTTCTTAGGGAGTGGGATTATGGTTGGAACTTTAGTCAATCTTGGTTTTATTGATTTATTTCCTACAATTATATTTTTGTCATAATTTTCCAAATCAACCTCAGGATGAGGATTTCCATCATTGATTAATGGCCACGCATCACAAGCTCTATATCCAAATAAAATTAATGGTCTTGAGTTATTCATTTGATTGTGTCCAGACCCATGAACTGATCTACAATGAAAAAATACTACTGTTCCAGCCGTTCCAGTTATAGAAACACTATCTTTAGTTCCTATTTTATTTTTCTTAGTGTCTATTTTTCCAACAAAATAATTTTCTTTGCTGTGGTGGCTGTACAATTTCTTTTTGTGTGAATTCTTTATTATTTTAAGTGGCCCATTTTTTTCATAACAATCATCTAAATATATACCAACTGTAATTAAATCATCGTTTGTATGAGGGTAAAAAGCCCAATCTTGATGCCATCCAATTTCACTACCTTTTTTCTTATTTGGAAGCTTGAAATTTAATTTACCTAGATGAAATCTAACTGTTCCACCTAATAATTTTTTTGCTATAGATATAATTTTTTTATCTCTAGATAACTCATAGAAAATTTTATGCCTGTTCTGAGGATTATTTAGTCTTAGAATTTCTTTATTTTTTGGAGAAATCGAATTGTAAACAAAATGGTAATTATCATAGGACTGAGTTCCATTTGTACCATTACCTTTTTTTCTTTTTTTTTCTTTTGAAATTACTTCATTAACAATTTTATTAATTTTATTTATCTTTGTTTGAGAAATAAGATTTTCTTTAACAAGAAAGCCATTTTTTTTAAATAAATTTAAATCATTCATATAGTCAGATTATGAAAGAAAATAAATCTTCTCTAAAATAAATACAATGTTTTTTGTGATATTAAATAAAAGTAATAATTATTTGTTAATCCGAGAATTTAAAAAAATTCCCGGATTAAACCTAATTTTTAATTAACAACCTTTGAAAGATGCAGACATATTTCTAATTAAATTGAAATATAAGTCTTTTCCTGGGTCTAAAGTCGCTCCTAATGGATCAACTACACCGGTTTTAATATTCATGTCTTTTGCAACCGCTTTAATGATATCAGGGTTAAATTGAGGTTCAGAAAATACACAAGCAACTTTATCGTGTTCAATTATCTCTCTGATTTCTGCTAGTTGTTCTGCTCCAGGCATTACATCTGTATTAACAGTAAAAGCACCTAATATATTTACATTAAATCTTTTCTCAAAATACTGATAAGCATCATGGAATACAATTGAAGCAACACTGCTACTTAAATCAGTCATTACATCAATTGTAAGTTTATCAATTTTTTGTAAAGCTTTAGCTAAATTACTTTTATATTTAGCTTCATTCTTTGAATCATTTTCGATTAGATGCTCAGTCATCTCATTTAATATAGCTTTTGCATTAATTGGATCCAGCCAAATGTGGGGATCAAATTCACCATGTGCATGACCTTCATGGCCATGATCGTCATGATCATCGTGATCATCTTTCTTCTTATGTCCATGATCGTCATGATCATCGTGGTCATCTTTCTTCTTATGTCCATGATCGTCATGATCATCGTGATCATCTTTCTTCTTATGTCCATGATCGTCATGATCATCGTGGTCATCTTTCTTTTTATGTCCGTGATCATGATCATGTTCGTCAAAAATATTTCTCTCTCTAAATTTTAATACCTGTAATCCTTTAGTTTCCATTAATTCAATTTTTTCTGCTTTCTTAGCAATTGAACTCAATGGTTTTTCTAAAAAACTCTCTAAATCTTCACCAACCCAGAATATTAGATCTGCATTTTGAAGCATTTTTGCGTGCGAAGGTTTCATTGCAAATCCGTGCGGGGATGCATATCCATCAACTATTAAATCAGGTTTAGCAATACCATCCATTAAGTAACTAGCCAATGAATGAATTGGTTTAATAGAAGCAACTACTTTTATTTCAGCATTTGCTGGTGTAAAGAATGTTAGAATTGATAATATTGAGAATATAAGTGGTATTTTTTTAATATTTTTCATAATAAGTAATTTAATTGGTTGTTATAATATAACGTTATGTAATAATATAACATTTATAAGTCAAGCAATATATGAGCTCAGAAAATAGTACATTAGTAAAACTAAATAACGCTGGTTTTAAACAAAATGATAAATGGCTAGTGGAAGGTGTTTCTTTAACTGTTGAAAAAGGAAAGATTGTTACTCTTATAGGACCAAATGGATCTGGAAAAAGTACTACCGCAAAAATTGCATTGGGAATTTACAAAAACATAGAAGGAAGTGTTGAGAAATACACAAATAAAGTTGGATATGTTCCACAAAAAATATCTATTGATTGGACCTTACCGTTAAGAGTTTATGATTTTATGCTTCTAACTGAAAATATTAAAGATGAGGCAATTGATGAAGCACTTACATTAACAGGTGTTATCCATCTTAAGAATAAAAATTTAGGAAATTTATCAGGTGGTGAATTTCAAAGAGTTTTAATCGCTAGAGCTATTTCAAAAAAACCAGAACTATTAGTTCTTGATGAACCTGTTCAAGGAGTTGATTACACTGGTGAGATTGCTTTGTATGAATTAATAAAAAGAATTTCTGATACACTGAATTGTGGAATTCTATTAATCTCACATGATCTACATACAGTCATGACCGCAACTGATCATGTTGTTTGTTTAAATGGTCACGTATGTTGCTCTGGATCACCAATGGATGTTGCTAAAAATAATGAATATAAAACCTTATTTGGTGAACAAGCATCTCAAATTCTTTCTGTGTATGAACATAAACATGATCACGTTCATTCTGATGAGGGAGAAATAAAGAAAAATTAATATGTTTGATGATTTTTTTATAAGAGCATTATTTGCAGGAATAGGAATTGCATTTGTAACAGGACCGTTAGGTTGTTTTGTAGTATGGAGAAGATTATCTTATTTTGGTGATACATTAGCTCATTCAGCGCTTCTTGGAGTTACAATGGCATATACTTTAGATTTAAATATAGCTATTTCAGTGTTTTTAATTTCTTCAGTAATCGCATTAATCCTAATTCAACTACAGAAAAAAACTAATTTACCTGGGGATGCTTTGCTTGGTCTTTTAGCACATTCCTCATTAGCTGTCGGATTAGTAGTAATAGGTTTTTTAACCTTTATTCGTTTTGATATTATGGGACTTTTATTTGGCGATATATTAGCCGTAACAACTGATGATTTGATAATTATTTGGACTGGAGGAGCTTTAATTTTATTATTTCTTAAATTGATTTGGAAACCGTTGTTTGCGTCTACAGTTAATTATGAATTAGCAGAAGCAGAAGGATTAAACCCTGATAGAGCAAAAGCTATTTTTACAATTCTTATGGCTGCTGTAATTGCCATATCAATTAAAATGGTAGGGTTATTACTAATTACAGGTATGCTAATTATACCAGCGGCTATGGCTAGAAATATCTCAGACAGTCCTCAAAAAATGGTAATATTTTCAATTATTGGTGGATTACTGTCTGTTGTATTAGGCTTATATTCTTCATTAGAATTTAATACATCTTCAGGACCATCAATAATAGCTGCCTCGTTAGTATTATTCATACTATCTTTATTTAAAATAAAACAATCGATTAAATTGAAAAACTGATAACTAATTGATAAGAATTTAAAAATGCAAAAAGAACATAGCCTTTCAAAAAATCAAAAAATCATTTTTGATCTTATTGATAAATCTGGTGGACCTATGAAAGCTTATTCAATCCTTTTTAATGTTCAAAAAAAAGGAATTAAAGCGCCTTTACAAGTTTACAGGGCATTAGATAAATTAGTTGAAATAGGAAAAATTCATAAGATTGAAAGTAGAAATGCTTTTATAGCTTGTCAAAATTCAAGCTGTCAGGTTTCAAAAGCAACAGCTTTTTCAATTTGCGAAAGTTGTGAAAATGTATCAGAAATAAGTAATTCAAAACTTTTAAAATATTTATCTAGCTTTTCAGATAACTCTGGAATGAAATATAGCAAATATAATCTAGAATTTTTTGGTTTATGTAAAAAATGTAAATCAAAATAATGAGCACAGTTTCATTAACTTTAGACGAAATATTTGAACTAGCTAAAAAAACTCTTTTGGCAAATGGTTGTGATGATGAAACAGCATCAATTTTATCAGACTTAATTAGAAATGCTGAAAGAGATGGTTCTGTATCACACGGTTTATTTAGACTTCCAGCATATGTAACAGGCCTTAAAGGTGGAAAGATAAATGGAAAAGGGAAACCCGAAGTAAAAAAAATATCTCCATCTGTAATAAAAGTCGAAGGTAATAATTGTTTAGCACCTGTTGTTTTAAATAAAGGATTGCCTGAATTAGCAAAAGCTGCAAAAGAAAATGGTGTTGCGGTATTAGCAATAAATAATTCGCATCATATGGCTGCTATGTGGCCTGAAACAGAAAAATTAGCAGAGGAAGGTTTAGTTGCATTTGCTTGTACATCTTACAAGCCTGCTGTAGCACCTGCTGGTGCCATAAAACCTTTATTTGGAACAAACCCAATTTCGTTTGCTTGGCCACGTCCAGGTAAAACACCTGTTGTTTATGATATGGCAACAGCCTCAATGGCGATGGGGGAAGTTCAAGTTGCCAAAAGAGAGGGGCACAAAGTTCCACTTGGAACTGGTTTAACTAAAGATGGTAGAGAAACAACTGATCCGGGGGAAATTGCTGATGGTGGAGTTTTATTACCTTTTGGTGGTTACAAAGGATCTGCAATTGCAATGATGGTAGAATTAATGGCAGGCGCATTAGTAGGAGACAATTTTAGTTTTGAAACTGCTGCCAAAGATAATAATGATGGTGGTCCTCCAAGTGGCGGTGAATTCATACTAGCAATTAATCCAGACAAAACATCAGGCACTAATTGGCAAAAACATGCTGAGGAATTTTTTGAAAAAATGAAATCAATGGGTGAAGTAAGATTACCTGGAGAAAGACGTCATAAGAACAGAATGGATACTGGTCCAAGAAATATTAACGAAGAATTAGTAAATAAAATTAAATCTTTAAGCTAAATTAATCTCAATTGGTGTGTGATCAGAAGGCTTTTCTCTTCCACGTGGATCTTTATTAATGTTAATATCTTTAATTTGATCAATTATAGAATTTGAAACTAAAAAATGATCAATCCTCATACCGTTATTTTTTTGCCATGCACCTCTCATATAATCCCAAAATGTATATCCTTCTTGTTCTTCATAAAAATGTCTGTAGACATCATTAAAACCAAGATTAATCATTTCTCTAAATTTTTTTCTTATTTCAAGTCTGTATAAAGCATCGTCTTCAAAACTTTTAACATTATAAACATCTTCTGCCGAGGGAATAATATTGAAATCTCCAGCTAAAATAATATTTGAATTTTTTTTAGATAATGTTTTTAATTGTTTTATTAATTGATCAAGCCAATTTTTTTTATAATCATATTTTTCAGTGTCCACAGGATTGCCATTAGGTGTATAAATATTTATTAATTGTATATTTTTTTTCTTATATTCAAATTCAGCTGAAATTATTCTTGATTGTTTTAACTTATCCTTAATTAAATCTGTTTTGACATTTTTTAATTTATTTTTTGAGATGATCGCTACACCATTATAACTTTTTTGGCCAAATACATGACTTTCATAATCCATTGATGAAAAATCATCATATGGAAAATTAACATCTTCGGTTTTGATTTCCTGCATCATTAAAATATCAGGTTTATATTTTAATAAATAGCTTTTGATATTTTCAATTCTTGCTCTTACCGAGTTTACATTCCAAGATGAAATGAGCATTAAAGTGAGAAAGAAACTCCACAACCACATGAAGATTTGGTTTGTGGATTAGATATTTTGAATTGTTCACCTATAAGTTCAGAAACATAATCAACCTCAGATCCTTTAAGTAAATCAGCTGAAGTTTTATCAATTAAAATATTTTGATAATTTAAATCATCGTCTTGTTTTGATTTATCAAATGTAAATTCATATTGAAAACCAGAACATCCCCCACCTTTGATAGCGATTCTGAAGAATGATCCTTTGTCTTTTTTTGACAACAAATTATCTATTTGTTTTAACGCTTTATCCGTAAATTTAATTTCTTTAATCATGTCTGAACACTGATATTACTAATATAATACTTAATTATTTAAATTAAAGGATGAAAAAAGACACTTTGTTAGGAGTATTTAAAAGTAAAGGCAGACTTAATAAAGAGGCTAATTCAAAATACAGATCTCCTTTTCAACGCGATAGAGATCGAATAATTCACAGCGCATCATTTAGAAGATTAAAGCATAAAACCCAAGTATTTGTTAACACAGAAGGGGATCATTTTAGAACCAGGATTACTCATTCAATTGAAGTTGCTCAAATAGCAAGATCGATTGCAAAATATCTAAAATTAAATGAAGATTTAGCTGAAACCTTAAGTCTTGCTCATGATCTAGGTCATACTCCATTTGGCCATGCAGGAGAGGACGCTTTAGATGAATGTATGCAAAATTATGGAGGTTTCGATCACAATCTTCAGACACTAAGAATAGTAATGTTTTTAGAGAATAAATATTTTAAATTTGCTGGATTAAATTTAACTCTTGAAACTTTAGAAGGACTTTTAAAACATAATGGACCAGTAGATGATCTAAGTATGATCAGTAAACTAATTGGTTTAAAAGTTTTCAAAAATAAAATTAATTTTAATACTTATCCATCATTAGAGGCTCAAATATCAGCTATATCAGATGATATTGCCTATAATAATCATGATATTCAAGATGGAATTAAAGCAAACCTATTTAAACTTGAGGAATTAGTTGAATTAGATTTTTTCAAAAATATTTATCAAAAATATAAAAATAAAATTAATAAAAAAAATTATAAAATTGCAATTTATCAAATCATCAGAGATTCAATAGATATTATGATTAGAGATTTACTAAGTAATACTGAAAAAAATATTAAAAAATTTAAAATTAAGTCATTAAAAGATGTATCAAAATCAGATCAATTAATAGTTTCTTTTTCAGATAAAATAGAAAATTCAGAACGAGAAATCCGATCATTTTTAAGACATAGGATGTATCACAATAAATCGGTGCTTAATAAGAATCAAAGAGGTAAAATGATAATTAAGAGATTATTTAAAATAATTAAATCAAATCCTAGAAAATTTCTTACTAAAGAGCAATTGACTAAGGACAAATATAGAGCTATTTCAGATTTTATATCTGGTATGACAGATAGATACGCAATTAACCTTTGTAACGATAATAAATGAATATTTTTGAATTATATTTAGAAAAAATTAAATCAATGATTGTTGAGCTTAATAAAAAAAATCAACTTATCGTTCCAGAAAGTTTAAATGGTATTAATGCGGAAATACCACCCCCAAAATTTGATTGTGATATTTCAACTAATGTTGCAATGGTTTTATCAAAACTAAACAAAACTTCTCCAATACAATTAGCAGAAAAACTTGCACCTGAAATAAAAAATAGTGACGATCAAATAGAAAATATATCCGTTGCTAAACCTGGTTTCATAAATATTAAATTTAAGCCATCTTTTTGGTCAAACTTTATTAAAGATATAATCAATAATGCTAAAAAATTTGGAATTAATGAAAAAGAGAAAAAAAATAATTATTTAGTTGAATTTGTATCAGCTAATCCTACCGGACCATTGCATGTTGGTCACTGTAGAGGAGCTATTTTAGGCGACGTCATATCTAATGTGTTAATATTTAATAAACACAAGGTTACAAAAGAGTATTATGTAAATGATTATGGTAACCAGATTATAAATTTTACAAAATCCGTATACTTTAGAATAAGGGAAGTAAAATTTAACGAAACATTTCCTCAAGATAACTCTGATTTATATCCAGGAGATTATTTAATCGATTTTGCAAAAAATATAGTTTCAGATAATTCAGATCTGAATTTTGATGATTATGAGGAAATAAGCGATAAGTTAACAGCTTTATCTATAGAACAAGCGCTACTTTTAATTAAAAAGAACCTTAAGAGCTTAGGAATTAACCATGATAATTTTGTTAGTGAAAAAAGTATTGTTTCAAACAAAGAAGTAGAGAGTGTAATAAAATTTTTAGAAAAAAATAAATTTGTATACAAAGGAAAAATTAAAGCTCCAGCTGGTGAGGATGATAAAAACTGGATAGAACGAGAACAGTTACTTTTTAAATCTACTGATTTTGGTGATGATAAAGATAGAGCATTACAAAAGTCAGATGGCGCTTGGACTTATTTTGCAAGTGATGTTGCGTATCATAAAAATAAAGTAGATCGTAAATATGATTATTTAATAAATATCCTTGGAGCAGATCATGCTGGTTACATCAAAAGAATTTCATCTTCAGTTGAAGCTCTATCAGGAAAAAAAGATAAATTGATCTGTAAAATCAGTCAGCTTGTAAAATTAATTAAAGATAACAAACCATTTAAGATGTCTAAAAGAAAGGGAGACTACATTACCGTTGATGATTTAATTGAAGAAGTTGGAAAAGATGCAACCAGATTTATCATGCTCAACAGAAGTAGTGATGTAGAATTAGATTTTGATTTTGATGCTGTAAAAGAAAAATCAAAAGATAATCCGTTATATTATGTTCAATATTGTTATGCCAGAATTTCATCTGTCTTTAGACATATTGATAAAGATTTAAATTCAAATATTGAATTAGATGATTATAGTTTTGAATATTCAAATGATGAGATTAAAATTTTAAAAAAGATTTCAGAATGGCCTAAATGCATCGATGCAGCTAGTTCAAAATTAGAACCACATAGAATACCTGTTTATTTATATGATCTGGCTTCAGAATTTCACTCATATTGGAATCTTGGTAAACAAAATCCAGAAAAAAGATTTATTAATGATCAAAAAACAGTTGCACCAGATAAATTAGTTTTTTTAAAAGCAATATCTAACGTTATAAAATCAGGAATGGATATAGTCGGTGTAGATACACCAGATAAAATGTAATGCTAAAAGAAATTAAGTATTTAATCTTTATTGTTGTAATTGCTTTGTTTATTTTTTTGACTGGTAGATATTATTTTTCAGATGAAAATAAGAAGAAATCATATAGATCTTATAAAAATAATGATGAAAAAATTAAATTATATTCAAAAAATTTACCTGTTTTGGAAAACGACACACAAAATGTAATAGAATACGTTAAGCAAACAAATAAAAAAAAGAAAAAAAAGTTTAATTTTTGGAAACTTTTAGAGAATGATTAAGAACAGAAGAGCTTTTATTGTTGGTTTAAAATCATCAACAATATCAGAGAGAGAGATTACTTTTTTAAAGAAATATAAACCATGGGGAGTTATTTTATTTTCAAGAAACATACATTCAATTGAACAAACTAAAAAATTAACTGATAAAATAAAAAAGATATTTAAAGACAAAAAATACCCTATATTAATTGATCAAGAAGGTGGACGAGTAAATCGATTAAGTAAAATTATTTCATTTGATAATTTAACTTCTGAATATTTTGGTAATTTATTCACTAAAGATAAGAAAAAATTTAATATTATTTATAAATTATTTATCGATAAGACTTCGTATTTGCTTAAATCAATTGGTGTTAATATAAATACTGTTCCTGTTTTAGATCTTCGAATTAAAGGAGCTAGCAACATTATTGGTGATAGGTCTTTTTCAAAAAATAAAAAAAATATCTCTAAAATTGGAGATATTTGTATTGATTTTTTTCATGAAAATTCCATTGGCACTGTCATAAAACACATACCTGGACATGGATTAGCTAAGGTAGATAGTCACAAGTTTACTCCTGTAGTTACCAAAAACTTAAATTATTTGAATAAAAATGATTTTTTCCCATTCAAGAAAAAACAAAGCTATTTTGCAATGACAGCACATGTAATATATCGAAGTATTGATAGATTAAATACAGCTACACACTCTAAAAAAATTATAAATTTAATTAGAAAAAAAATTGGCTTTAAAAACATTTTAATTTCAGATGATTTATCAATGAAAAGTTTAAAAGATGATTTAAAAACTAATACAATTAAAACATTTAGCGCAGGTTGTAATCTTGTTCTTCATTGCAATGGCAAATTGTCAGAAATGAAGGTAGTCGGTGATAATTCGCCAAGGGTTAGTAATTTTATTATAAAAAAAACATCGTTATTTTATAAAATTTTAAGTTAATATCTGAGCATGACTATTTCTGATTCTGCATTATTTAATGTTGATATAAATAATTATAATGGCCCTCTAGATGTACTTTTAGATTTAGCCAAAGCTCAAAAGGTAGATCTTGAAGAGATATCAATTACAAAGTTAGCAGATCAGTTTCACGATTATATTACAAAAGAAAAAGATTTAAATTTAGAAATTGCTTCTGAATATTTATTAATGGCAACTTGGTTAGCATATTTAAAATCTAAATTATTACTTCCAGGAACACCTGAAGAAGAATTTAAAGTTCAAGAAGTTGCTGAAAAATTAAAATTACAACTTAAAAAGTTAGAATTAATAAGATTGCTCTCAGAACAAATGCTTAAAAGAAAAAGATTAGGAAGAGAAATTCGATCAAGAGGAATGAAGGGAAATATAAGATCTATTTATAGCACTGAATATAATTTAAGTTTATTTGAGCTTCTCAAGTCATATTCAACAATTATAATGACAAAGGACTTTCAAAAAATGAATATTCCAAAATTACCTGTATTTACTGCTGAGGATGGTATCAAAACAATAAGAGAATTTTTTGGTAAATTGATAGATTGGAAAAAATTAGATGATTTAATTCCTAAAAATTTCAAAAGTGGCTCAAAATACAAACGTACTGGAAAAGCAGGAATTTTTGCTGGTTCATTAGAATTAGTTAAAGAAGGAAACCTCACTATGAAACAAGATAAATTATTTGATGATATTTATGTGAAGGAAAATAATGATTAAAAAAGAAAAAATTTCAAAAGATAATATTGTTAAATTTCCATATAAGTTATCTGATTTAGAAAAAGAAATTGAAGCAGTTATTTTTGCTGCTGCTGAACCATTAGATGTTGATACAATCGAAAACAAAGTTACTAAAAAAGGTAGTGTATCTAAATCATTGGAAAAGTTACAGCAAGAATACTCTAAACGTGGAATTAATCTTGTTTGCATAAAAGAAAAGTGGTCCTTCAGAACTTCGCCCAACTTGTCAAACATCATGTCACAAGAAAGGACTGTCGAAAAAAAACTTTCTAGAGCTGCAATTGAGACTTTAGCTATAATTGTTTATCACCAGCCAGTTACTAGAGCTGAGATTGAAGAAATAAGAGGTGTAGCATTTGGCACAAATACTCTTGAAATATTGATGGAGCTTAATTGGGTAAAGCCAGGTGGTCGTAAAGATGTACCCGGTAGACCAATTCAGTACGTTACGACTGATGAATTTTTAAGTCATTTTAATCTTCAAAAATTATCTGATTTACCAACAATAGATGAATTAGGTGCAGCTGGATTAATTGACAGTTCTAGTATTGATAATGCAATTTTTGGAACAGGAAAATTCTACAAAGAAAAACAAGAGGAAAAAAAAGAGGATATTTATTCTAATATTGACGAGATGTTAAATAGCACTCTTGATACAGAAGAGAAAGATTAACAAAAAAGTAACTTTTAAATTAATCATAAAAAGGTTATAAGTTTTTTATGAGCATAGGAATTTGGCAAATTGCAATCGTAGTTATATTAGTAGTCTTATTATTTGGACGAGGTAAAATTTCTAGTTTGATGGGTGATGTAGCTAAGGGAATTAAAAGTTTCAAAAAAGGAATGGCGTCAGACGTTAATGACGATACAGAGCCAAAAAATATTTCCGACGAAAATAAAGACTCAGAAAACAAAGATTAAATCACATGCCTACTATTGGTTGGTTTGAGATATTAATTGTTGTTGGTATTGCAATTGTTGTTCTTGGGCCAAAAGATTTTCCAATCATGTTAAAGAAAGCTGGTTCTTGGATAGGGACTGCTAAAAGGTATGTAAGCAATATTCAAAATGAAGTTTCCAATTTAAAAATTGATGAAGAAAAAATTGATAATGAAATAAAAAAAGAAACTAAAAAAGATGAGTAATGAGGAAAATGAAGGTGGATTTGTTAGCCATCTAACAGAACTAAGAAAAAGATTAATAAACAGTTTTATATTTCTAATAATCTTTTTTATTATTTGTTATATATTTGCAGAACACATATATGGTTTTTTAGTTGATCCATTTGCACAAGCTGTAAAAGATGATGGATCTGATAGAAGGCTTATTTTTACGGCCTTACAAGAAACTTTTTTAACATATATTAAAGTATCTTTTTTCACTGCATTTTTCGTAACCTGTCCATTTATTCTAATGCAAATATGGAAATTTATTGCACCAGGGTTATATAAACATGAAAAAGTTGCTATACTCCCATATCTCATATTAACACCTATACTTTTCTTTTTAGGAGGCATGCTTGTTTACTATTTGATAATGCCTCTAGCTATTAAATTCTTTTTATCATTTGAAAGTACAGGGATGTCTACAAGTCTACCAATTCAATTGGAAGCTAAGGTAAATGAATATCTATCACTTGTTATGAAGTTAATTTTTGCATTTGGAATAAGTTTTCAACTACCTATAGTTTTAAGTTTATTAGCAAGAATAGGTGTTGTTGATAGTCAATTTTTAAAAGAAAGAAGAAAGTACGTTGTTGTAATTATATTTGCTGCTGCTGCATTATTAACACCACCGGATCCAATTACTCAAATAGGTTTAGCCATTCCATTACTAATTTTATATGAATTATCTATATTTTCAGTAAAATTTATAGAAAACAAAAATTTAGAAAAAACTGATGCATAATTTAAAAGAAATAAGAAAAGATTTTTCAAAATTTGAAAAAGATCTTGAAAAACGATCAGTTAAAATTGATTTTAATAATTTAAAAAAACTTGATGAGTTAAATAGAGATTTAATTCAAAAGAAAGAAAATCTAGAAAAAGAAAAAAAAGATATTTCAAAATCTAAAGATGAAAATTTATTTAAAAAATCTAAAGAAATATCCATGGAATTAGAAAAGATTTCTGAAGAACAAAAAAATACTAAAACTGAATTAGACAATATTTTATCAAGTATACCAAACATTCCTCATCAAGATGTTCCAAATGGAAAAAATGAAAATAATAATGTGGAAGTTTTAAAAGCTGGAAAAGTTCCTGAATTTGATTTTAAACCTAAATCTCATTATGAACTTGGTGAAAATTTAGACATGCTTGATTTTGATCTTGCAACAAAAACAACAGGATCAAGGTTTGTATTTGTTAAAAAAGAATTAGCGTTATTAGAACGAGCTTTGTCCAACTTTATGCTAGATACTCATATTTTTCAAAATGGTTATCAAGAAATTTCACCACCATTACTAGCTTCTGACAATTCAATGTATGGAACTGGTCAATTACCAAAATTTGAAAACGATCAATTTGAAATAAAATTTGAAGAAGGATCTGATAGAAAATTTTTGATTCCAACAGCTGAAGTAATATTAACTAATATTGTTAAGGATAAAATTGTTGATCAAAAAGAATTACCTATGAGATTTGTTGCTTCAACGCCGTGTTTTAGAAAGGAGGCTGGCAGTTATGGTAAAGATACAAAAGGAATGATTAGGCAACATCAATTTTATAAAGTTGAGATGGTAAGTATTGTTGAAAAAGAAAATTGTTTAGAGGAATTAGAGCGTATGACTAATTGTGCAACAGATATTCTAGAAAAGTTAGAGTTACCTTATAGAAAAATAATTTTATGCTCAGGTGATATGGGTTTTAGTGCTGAAAAAACTTATGATATTGAAGTGTGGTTACCATCAGAAAACAAGTATCGTGAAATATCGTCATGCTCTTCTTGTTCAACATTTCAGGCACAAAGAATGAAATCAAGATATAAAAATAAAAACAAGGAAACTGTTTTTGTTGGAACATTAAATGGAAGTGGTTTAGCTGTGGGCAGAACATTAATTGCTGTACTAGAAAACTATCAACAAAAAGATGGCTCGATTATTGTTCCTAAGGTACTGCGACCGTATATGAATAATTTAGAATTGATTTCAACTAAATAAAGTTGTTTTAATTAAATAGATAGTATAAGTATTCACATAATTTATAAGGAGATTTATGGAAGGTTCAGGAATAGGACAATTTATACCGTTAATTTTAATTTTTGTTATTTTTTATTTTTTCTTAATCAGACCACAGCAAAAAAAAGTTAAAGAACATAAAGCCATGGTTGAAAGTCTTAAAAGAGGTGACAAGGTTGTCACTTCTGGTGGTATTACAGGTACAGTTGAGAGACTAATTGATAATGATAAAGTTGAAGTAGAAATTGCTGAAAATGTAAAAGTTGAGATAGTTAAATCTACTGGGATTCAAAGTCTTGTTAATACTAACACTCAAGAAGTTAAAAAATAATTATTTTTATTAAGTGCTTTATTTCTCTAAGTTAAGAATTTTATTTATAACTCTTTTTTCAATTTTATTTATTTTAATTGCTTCATCAAATCTTTTTAAATTTGATGATAATTTTTTTAATAAAAAAATTAATCTAGGATTAGATCTTCAGGGTGGATCATATCTCTTACTTGAAATTGATAATGACCCTGTAATTGAACAAAAACTACAAAACTTAACAACAACTATCAGAAATTACTTCAAAGAAAAAAATATTAGGATCAACAATATAAAGATAGAAAATAAAAATATTTTTTTTAATGTAACAGACAATGATAAGCAATCTGTCTTAGATGATTTTCAAGATGAAAATAGTGAGCTTAACCCTTATTACCCAAGATTTAAATCACATCAGTTAGAAATTGAAGATACAGGGTCAAATTTTAAAATTAATTTTTCAAGACAGGGTTTAATTAAACTTAAAATTTCTTCTCAAGATCAAGCTATAGAAATTGTTAGAAGAAGGGTAGATGAGGTTGGAACTAATGAGCCTAACATACTTAAAAGAGGAAATAACCGAATTTTAGTAGAGCTTCCTGGTTTAGATGATCCAATGAGGATTAAATCATTACTTGGTAAAACTGCAAATTTAACTTTTAGATTTGTAACAAATGATGAAAGTGATCGATTTGGCGTTGAAAAATTAAAATTTGAAAATGGTCTTGAAGAAGCTATGGTTAGTAAAAGAATTATAATTAGTGGTGAAAATTTACTAGATGCGCAACCTAAAATGGATACGCAAACTAATCAAACCATTGTATCTTTCACATTGGATAGAGTAGGAGCAAAAAGATTTGGTAAAGCAACTTCAACTGGTATTGGAAAACAATTAGCAATTGTTTTAGATGGTAAAATTATTAGTGCTCCTGTAGTCAGAGATACGATCGCAAGTGGATCTGGCCAGATAAGTGGTGGCTTTACATTTCAGACCGCAACTGATCTAGCTTTATTGTTAAGATCAGGAGCATTACCGGCTCCATTAGAAATAATTGAAGAAAGAACAGTTGGACCTGATCTTGGACAAGATTCAATTAACGCAGGAATGATTGCTCTAGCAATAGGCTTTACTTTGGTGATAATTTTTATGTTTGTAAAATACAAAATTTTTGGATTAATAACTAATGTAACCCTGATAGTTAATTTATTTATTTTATTAGGTGTTTTAACTTTATTTGAAGCTACTTTAACATTACCGGGTATCGCAGGTATTATTTTAACTGTTGGAATGGCTGTTGATGCAAATGTTTTAATTTTTGAGAGGATAAAAGAAGAACTTAAAGATGAGACCAACAATATTCTAGCTTTTGATGGTGGTTATACTAAATCAAGAACAGCTATTTTAGATGCTAATATTACCACCTTATTAGCTGCAATTATTTTATTTTTTATGGGCTCAGGTCCAGTGAAAGGTTTTGCAGTAACGTTAGGAGTTGGAATATTTACTACACTATTCTCAGTTTATTTCATAGCTAGGCTATTTACTAGTATTTATGTATCTCGAAATAAAAATAAGGAAAAATTAATCTAATGATTGCTTTCAATAAATATTATAATCATTTTAATTTACTATCATCAGGTTTAATAGTTATTTCATTATTATTGTTAATATTTAAAGGACTAAATTTTGGTATAGATTTTAAAGGTGGTACTTTAATTGAATTAAGGACTTCAGATTCTAAGATAAATGTTAGTTCGTTAAGAGATAGATTCAATCAAATGGATCTAGGAGATGTATCAATAAAGAAATTTGGTACTGATACTGATTTTTTAGTTAAATTTGAAAATAAAGATAATAAAAAAAATATTATTGAGGAAATTAAAGCTAATTTAGATAAATCTTTTGGAAACAACTATGATTTTAGAAGAGTAGAGAATGTTGGGCCAAAGGTAAGTGCTGAATTATTAAAATCAGGGGTAATGGCAATATCTTTGTCACTAGCATTAATGTTGATATATATTTGGATAAGATTTGAATGGCAATTTAGTCTTGGTGCAATTCTAGCTTTGTTCCACGATGTAATTGTAACTCTAGGAGTTTTTTCATTATTTAGTTTAGAAATAAACTTATCAATTATAGCCGCTGTGTTAACAATAGTTGGTTATTCTATGAATGATACAGTTGTAATTTTTGACCGTGTTCGTGAAAATTTAAGAAAATATTCAGATATAAAAATTTTTGAATTAACAAATATTTCAATTAATGAAACATTATCAAGAACTATAATAACATCTGCAACTACTTTGCTTGCTTTATTAGCAATCTATTTTTTTGGTGGTGAAATATTAAAAGGATTTTCACTAGCAATGATACTTGGTGTTGTTTTTGGAACTTATTCATCGATTTATATAGCCAATACTGTTTTGGTCAGATTAAATGTTTCACAAAAAACTGTTCTGAGAGAAGACGATAAAAAATAATTTAATATAAGTTCTGAGCTATTACCATTGTAAGTAACATTGGTAATGATAACAACGTATTTGTTCTTGAAAAAAGCATTGCAGTTTTAGCTGATTTAGCTTTTGTATCTGGATCACTCTCAACTATTCCTAATGCCCTTTTTTGATTTGGCCAAATTACAAACCATACATTAAATGCCATAATAATTCCTAGCCACATTCCAATTCCAATTGCAGTATGTTTTGGTACACCTGAACCAATACTTAAAGTCATTGCATCATGGAGATATCCATTAAGAAGAGCTAGAATTAAACCGGAAAGAACAGTTAATGCAGCAGCCCACCTGAAATAAAATAATGCAGCTGGTGCAATTACTTTACCAATAGCTGGTTTTTGTTCATCTGGAATTTTTCCCATATTTGGAATCTGCACGAAATTGAAATACCAAAGCAATCCAATCCACATTATTGCAACAATTACATGTATATATCTAAACAACCAGCTCCAGAATAGTGTGTCAAAAGCTATTCCATCATTTAAATAAAATAATCCTAAAAACAATACTATTGCTAAAGCAAGCGAAGCGTGAATTGTTTTTGATAAAGATGATAACAAATTACTCATGATTCTAAATTATTATACACTAATTTTTTTATTTTTTTAAGTTGTTAAATTTAAGCTAAAAGAGGTTTTAAAAATTCACCAGTGTAACTACCTTTGACCTTACATACTTCTTCAGGTTTTCCTTCGGCAACAATATTACCACCTTTCACACCACCTTCAGGACCCATATCCACAATGTAATCTGCTGTTTTAATCACATCTAAATTATGCTCAATTACAACAACCGTATTTCCGAGTTTAACAAAAGTATGAAGAATTTCTAATAGTTTTTTAATATCATGCTGATGAAGCCCTGTTGTTGGCTCATCTAAAATATACATTGTTCTTCCTGTCGATCTTTTTGAAAGTTCTTTTGCAAGCTTTATTCTTTGAGCCTCACCACCTGATAGGGTGGTTGCTTGCTGACCAATTTTTATATAACCTAATCCAACTTTTTTAAGAGTTAACAATTTTGTTTTTATATTAGATATATTTTCAAAATATTCACACCCCTCATCAACAGACATATCTAAAACATCAGCAATACTTTTACCTTTAAATTTAATTTCTAAAGTTTCTCTATTGTACCTGGTACCCTTACATTCATCACACTGTATATAAACATCAGGTAAAAAATGCATTTCATATGTAATTACACCATCACCCTCACAAGCCTCACATCTACCTCCTTTTACATTGAAAGAAAATCTTCCTGGTTTATATCCTCTTGTTTTGGATTCTGGCAGGCTTGTAAACCAATCTCTAATAGGTCCAAAGGCCCCTGTATATGTTGCTGGATTTGATCTAGGGGTTCTTCCAATAGGAGATTGGTCAATATCAATTATTTTATCAATTAATTCTACGCCCTTATAACCTTTAAATGATTTAGGTGTTTTTCTTGCTTTATTATTTAAAGTTAAATTTAAAGCATGAAACAATGTTTGTAAAATAAGGGTAGATTTTCCACTTCCAGAAACACCAGTAACACAGGTAAATGTTCCAGTTGGAATTTTAAGATTTACATTATTTAAATTATTTCCAGTTGCACCATTGATTTCTACAAATCTTCCATTTTTAGCTAAACGTCGTGATTTTGGAATTTCAATTGTTTTTTTATTTGCAAGATATTGACCTGTAATACTGTTTTTATCTTTTTTAATCTCATCATATGATCCTTGTGCTGTTATCTCGCCGCCATTACTTCCAGCTTCAGGACCTAGATCAATAATATGATCTGCATTTTCCATTGTCTCAGTGTCATGCTCTACAACAATAACAGTATTACCTAGATCTCGTAATCTTTTTAGTGCATTAATCAGTTTAACGTTATCTTTTTGGTGTAATCCAATTGAAGGTTCATCCAAAACGTATAAAACACCGGTTAACCCAGATCCAATTTGTGAAGCCAGCCTTATTCTTTGAGCTTCACCACCTGACAAAGTTCCAGACTCTCTAGACAATGTTAAATAATCTAGACCAACATTTAAAAGAAAATTTAATCTTTCATTGATTTCTTTTAGAACATGTTCAGCTATTTTAAATTGTCTTTTATCAAGGTTATTTTCTAAATTTTTAAACCATTCTGCTGCATCTAAAATAGATTTTTTTGTTACTTCACTAATATTAAGATCATTAATTTTTACACATAATGCCTCTTCTTTTAATCTATCACCATTACAGGCTTCACAGGCAGTATCAGATTGATATTCAGCTATTGCTTCTCTTTTCCATTCGCTATCAGACTCCAAAAATCTTCGTTCAAGATTGTTAATTACACCTTCAAAGGTTTTTTTATAAGAATATTTTTCGTATCCATCGTCATAATTAAATTTAATCTCATCTTCATCTGAGCCATAAAGAATAATATCTTTTATTTTTTTAGGTAATTTTTTCCATTTTTCATCTAAAGAAAAACCATAATGTTTTGCTAAAGATGCTAAGGTTTGAGCATAATATAATGTGGTTGATTTTGACCAAGGTTCTATTGCTCCATCTGCTAAACTTTTTCTTTCATCAGGAACAACTAAATTTGGATCAACATTTAACTTCATTCCAATTCCTTCACACTCTTCACAAGCTCCATAGGGACTGTTAAATGAAAAAAGTCTTGGCTCAATTTCCTCAATTGTAAAACCACTCTCAGGACATGCAAACTTTGTAGAGTAAATTAATTTTTCAATTTTTCTAAATTTTTGAGGAAGTGTTTCATCTTCATATTCTACAAAAACTAAACCGTTAGCTAAATTTACCGCCGTTTCAATACTTTCAGCTAACCTATTACCAAGTTTTGAATTTAAAACTATTCTATCGACTAAGATTGAAATATCGTGTTTAAGTTTTTTATCTAGATTGGGTGATTTTTCTATATCATATAAAATATTATCAATTTTAATTTTTCTAAAACCTCTTCTTTTATAACTTAAAATATCTTTTTTATATTCACCTTTACGACCTCTTACTACTGGAGCGTAAATATATATTGTTGATTTTTTTGGTAATTTTTTAACTAAATCTACTATTTGTGTAATTGTTTGAGAGGTTATTGGTTTGCCTGTAAATGGTGAGTAGGGGATACCTGCTCTAGCATATAAAACCCTCATGTAATCATAAATTTCTGTTACAGTTGCAACAGTAGATCTTGGGTTTTTTGAGGTATTTTTTTGCTCGATTGCAATAGCTGGACTTAATCCTTCTATTAAATCAACATTTGGTTTTTTCATTTTATCTAAAAATTGACGTGCATAGGCAGATAAACTTTCTACATACCTTCTCTGACCTTCTGCATAGATAGTATCAAAAGCTAAAGATGATTTTCCTGACCCAGAGAGACCCGTTATGACCACAAATTTGTCTTTTGGAATCTCTACAGTAACATTCTTCAAATTATGTTCTTTAGCGCCCTTAATAACTATCTTTTTCATCATAATTTTAGTTGCTTTGAGTTAATAAAATTAATATTCAGAAGAATTGTGATATAATTCTAATTAACTAATTTAACAAATATTAAATATTATGGCAGGAAGTTTAAATAAAGTATTATTAATTGGTCGTTTAGGCGCAGATCCTGAGATTAAGCAAATGGTAAATGGTAAAAGTGTAGCCAGATTAAGCCTTGCAACAAGTCAATCCTGGAAAGATAAAAATACAGGTGAAAGAAAAGAAAAAACTGAGTGGCACCGTATAGTTGTATTTAACGAAGGTTTAGTAAATGTTGTTCAACAATACTTAAAAAAAGGAGCTCAAGTTTATGTTGAGGGACAACTTACAACAAGAAAATGGAAAGATGAACAATCGGGGCAAGACAAATATTCAACTGAAATAGTTATACAAGGATATAATTCTTCACTTACGATGTTGGGCGGGGGAAATTCTGGTGGTGGAATTCAAAATGACACAACTCAACAAAATAACATTGAGGATTCTTCACAAGTGTCAGATATGGATGATGAAATTCCATTTTAACTTCTATGAAAAATACTGAAGAGTTTAAAGATAAAAATATAAAATTAATCTCAATGCACGATGAGATGAGCTCATCATATCTTTCTTATGCAATGAGTGTAATCGTAAGTCGTGCACTGCCTGATGTAAGAGATGGGTTAAAACCTGTTCATAGAAGAATTTTGTATGCAATGTATAAAGGTGGATATGATTGGTCTAAACAATTTAGAAAATCTGCAAGAATAGTTGGAGATGTTATTGGTAAATATCACCCTCATGGTGATCAGTCTGTCTATGATGCTTTGGTAAGAATGGTACAAGATTTCTCTATGAGCTTACCTTTGATTCAAGGGCAGGGAAATTTTGGTTCTATAGATGGTGATCCTGCTGCAGCAATGAGATATACCGAAACTCGCTTGTCAAAAGTTTCTCAATATTTAATTGATGATATTGAAAAAAATACAATTTCTTTCAAAAGCAATTATGATGAAACTGAGAAAGAACCTAATGTTTTACCAGCACAGTTTCCAAATTTATTAGTAAATGGAGCTGGTGGTATCGCTGTTGGTATGGCAACAAGTATACCTCCTCACAATTTAGGCGAAATTATTGATGGTACTTTGGCTTTAATAGATAATAAAGATATTAAAATTAGAGAGTTAATGAAACATATACCTGGTCCAGATTTTCCAACTGGTGGTGTAATTATAGGTAAAGATATAATTAAACAAGGTTATAACAATGGAAGAGGGTCCTTTAAGATAAGAGGCGAAATCTCAATTGAACAACAAAAAAATGGTCGTGAAAGACTGGTAATAACTTCAATACCGTATCAAGTTAATAAATCTGTTTTAAATGAAAGGATTGCTCAGTTAGTAAGAGAAAAAAAGATAGAAGGTATAAAAGATATTAGAGATGAATCGAACAGAGAAGGTATTAGGGTAGCAATAGATTTAAGAAACGGTGTAGAACCAGAAACTATAAAGAGACAATTATATAAAAATACTCAAATAGAGAGTTCTTTTGGTTTTAATACTTTAGCTATTGTTGAGGGAAAACCTCAAACGTGTACTTTAAAAGATTTTTTATCTAATTTTTTAACTTTTAGAGAAGATGTAGTTATTAAGAAAACTAAATTTGATCTTCAAAAAGCTGAAGAACGAGCACATATATTAATTGGATTATCAGTGTCAGTTGAAAATCTAGATAAAATAATAAAAATTATTCGATCATCTAAAACACCTGATGATGCTAAAATATCAATTTTAAAAACTAAATGGAAAATAAATAAATCACAAAAATTGATTTCTTTAGTAGAAGGAAAAAAAGGTAAAAACCTTTATTCTTTATCTGAACCGCAAGTTTTAGCTATATTAGAATTAAGACTTCAAAAATTAACTGCTTTAGGAATAAATGAGATCGAAGTTGAAATTAAAAAATTGGCTGAATTAATCACTAAATATAAAAAGATTATTTCATCAAAAAAAGAACTTCTAAAAGTAATCAGTGAAGAACTAAAAAATATCAAAGATAAATTTGCTATACCAAGAAGAACTAAAATTATAGATGCTGTTTTAAATTATGATATTGAGGAAACTATCCAAAAACAATCAGTAATAATTACAGTTACATTGCAAGGTTACATAAAAAGAGGTTCTTTAGATGGAGTAAAAAAACAAAAAAGAGGTGGCAAGGGAAAATCAGGTATTACAACTAGAGATCAAGACTCTGTTGTTCAAACACTATCAGTAAATACTCATACTTCAGTTCTCTTCTTTTCTACTGAGGGTTTAGTTTACAAGATCAAAGCATGGAAAATCCCAGAGGGCTCATCCTCATCTAAAGGTAAGTCCTTATTTAATATTTTACCCTTAAAGAGCCACCAAGCTATAAGCTCAATTATGCCAATGCCTGAAGAAGAAACAGACCTAAAAAATTATCAAATAATTTTTGCTACAGCACAGGGAAAAGTAAGAAAAAATAGTTTAGAAGATTTTTCATCAATTAATGCATCTGGAAAAATTGCAATGAAATTAGATAATAATGATAAAATTGTAGGTGTTAAAATTTGTAAAGATGATCAAGATGTAATTTTAAGTACAAAATTTGGAAAATGTATTAGATTTGAAGTTAAGAAACTAAGAGTTTTTAAAGGTAGATCTTCTAAAGGAATTAAAGGAATAGAGTTAGCATCAAATGATCAAATAGTATCTTTATCAGTTATTGATAACGATAAAATTAATAAAAACGGAAAAAAATCAAAAGATGAAAAATCTGAATTAAAAGCAAGAGAGAAATTTGTTTTATCAATAAGTGAGAATGGTTATGGTAAAAAGACCTCACATACAGATTACAGAGTTACTAACAGAGGTGGAAAAGGCATTATAGGAATAGTAAATTCACCAAGAAATGGAAATATTACCTCATCTTTTCCTGTTTTTGAAGGTGATGAAATTTTAATTTCCACTAACAAAGGCAGGGTCATAAGAGTTGCTGTTAAAGAAATTAGAACTGCAGGTAGAAATACCCAAGGTGTTAGGATTATTAAGTTATCAGGAGAAGAAAAAGTTGTTTCGGCAATTAAAATTGATGATAATTTAATTTAATGAGTAAAATAGCAATTTATCCTGGTACATTTGATCCAATTACTTTTGGACATATAGATGTGATAAAAAAATCATTAAAATTGTTTGATAAGATAGTAGTAGGTGTCTCAGATGAAAGTAACAAAAATTATTTATTTAGCTCTGAAGAAAGAATACAAATAGTAAATAAAGCTTTATTTAAAGATCTAAAGTTAAATAAAAAAAAAATAAAAGTTGTTTCTTTTGGATCTTTAACTACTGATTTATGTAAAAAATATAAATCAAACATAATTTTAAGAGGATTAAGAGCTGTATCTGATTTTGAATACGAATTTCAGCTAGCTGGTATGAATAGAAAATTGAACCAAAATGTAGAAACAATTTTTTTAATGTCTGATGTAGAAAATCAAATCATTTCATCGAGATTTGTTAAAGAGATTGTTAAATTAAAAGGAGATATAAAAAAATTTACTACAAAAAGCACAATTAAATCATTAAAAGATAAATATGAATAAAATTTTTATTAAAATACTGATTTTGTTTTTTTTAATTACTAATCAATCAATAGCTGAGGAGAATATAATGATACTAAAGTTAAAAGATGGTGATGTTAAAATTGAATTATTTGAAGATGTTGCACCAAATCATGTAAAAAGAATTAAGGAATTAGCAAATAGTGGTAAATACGATAACGTTGTTTTTCACAGAGTTATTGATGGATTCATGGCTCAAACAGGAGATGTAAAATTTGGTAATTTAGAGTCTAAAGATTTTGATCTTAGAAGAGCAGGTATGGGTGGTTCTGACTTCCCAGATTTAAAGCAAGAATTTAATAGTTTACCACATGATAGAGGAACTTTATCAATGGCAAGAGCTCAAGACCCTGATAGTGCAAATAGTCAATTCTTTATTTGTTTTCAACCAGCTCCTTTTTTAGATCGTCAATATACAGTTTTTGGAAAAGTAATAGAAGGAATGGAATTTGTTGATAAAATCAAAAGAGGCGATCAAAATAATAATGGTGCTGTTACTGACCCAGATAAAATTATTAGTTTCAAATCTCAATAATTTTTTTAATGGCATTAAAAAAATTTGCCTTTACCGTTTTAAAAAAAGATAAATTTGCTAGGTGTGGTTTAATAGAGACCCATCGTGGAAATATACATACTCCAGTATTTATGCCTGTTGGAACACAAGCTACAGTAAAAGCTTGTACGATAGATGATATAAAAAAAACTCGATCAGAAATAATACTTTCAAATACATATCACTTAATGATACGTCCAGGTGTTGAAAGAATTAAATCTGCTGGTGGTCTACATGAATTTATGAATTGTGATTTACCTATTTTAACTGACTCTGGTGGATTTCAGGTTATGTCTTTGTCAAGATTAAATAAAATTGACAGAGAGAAGGGCGCTATATTTAACTCTCATATTGATGGAAAAAAATTTTACTTAAGTCCGGAAGAAAGCATCCGGATTCAGATGGGTTTAAATTCTGATATTGTGATGATTATGGATGAGTGCCCAAAAAAAACTAATGATTATAATGTAATAAAAAAATCTATGGATTTATCACTTTATTGGGCAGAAAGATCTAAAGTGGCATTTGGAAATAATCCACATAAAGCTTTATTTGGTATAGTCCAAGGAGGTCTTTTTAAAGATTTAAGATTAAAATCACTTCAAGAGTTAATTAAAATTGGTTTTGATGGATATGCTCTTGGAGGATTAGCTGTAGGAGAAACTCAACATGAAATGTTTAACGTTTTAGATGATATTAAGGAAAACTTACCTATTGAAAAACCACACTATTTAATGGGTGTTGGAACACCATCAGATATTTTGGGTGCTGTAAAAAGAGGTATAGATATGTTTGACTGTGTATTGCCAACTAGATCTGGTAGAACAGGTTTGGCTTTTACATGGCAAGGAAGAATCAATATTAAAAATAACAAATATCAAAATGACAACACGCCACTTGATCCAAATTGTAAAAATCTTAATTTAAATAAATATTCAAAAAATTATTTAAATCACTTATTTAATACTAATGAAATTCTAGCCTCAATGTTATTGACACTACATAATATTAATTTTTATCAAGAATTAATGGCCTCGATCAGAAAAAATATTAATAAAGGCACTTTTGATCAATTTCACAATAAATACATTGATAAGTTGTAGAAGCTTTATAGATTTGGTTAAAATTGTCATTTGAAAAAAAATAATAATTCTGTATATAACAATTATTCAATTTGAATATTTTGGGGGCCCTTAGCTCAGTTGGTAGAGCAATTCCCTTTTAAGGAATGGGTCGATGGTTCGAGTCCATCAGGGCTCACCACTAATTCAATTAACTTAACTTAAATTAATTGGTGGATAATCTAAAATAACCTCATTCATCCATTCATTAAGTTGTTTTATTCTTGTGTCTGATGAGGGGTGAGTACTCATAAATTGAGGAGGCTCTTTACCTTTATTAAATTCTTTCATTCTTTCCCATATTTTAACTGTTTCTCTAATATTATAACCTGATAAAGAAGAAAAAATCATACCCAAATAATCAGCTTCACTCTCTTGTTTTCTATTAAATGGATTCATAATACCCAATTGAGCTAGCATTCCAACAGTATCCATGCCAGTTGTTCTATTTATATCAGATAAAACACCACCACTAGCAATGTCAATTATTCTTGCTCCAGTATTTAATATAACTCCTCTGCTAGCCCTCTCTACAGAGTGCTTTGCTACAGCATGCGCAACCTCATGACCCATTACAGCTGCCAAACCATTCGTATTTTTAGTAACATCTAATATACCAGTATAAACTGCAATTTTTCCACCAGGCATACACCAAGCATTTCTAACTTTTTTATTATCAATTAAAATGTACTCCCAATCAAAATTTGATGTAGGATCATTTAAATTTGCTCTAAAGAAATATTCACTAATCGATTCCTCCATTCTTTTTCCAATTTCTTTTATTTCATTTAATGTTTCAATATCATCACTCATCTTTTCTTTTTCTTTTACTTTTTCATAAATTTGAGCAGCTTGAGCATTTAATTTTGCTTCTGGAATAATTTTTAATTGTTTTCTATCTGTTATTGGTGCTGACGAACAAGAGTGTAAAAGAAGGCTTCCACATCCACAACCCATATATGTTAAAAATTTTCTTCTATCCATATCTATTTAAAATTGATACTAATAATTAATTATGAATCTCAATAACAAAATTTTAATTGTATTATTTTCCATTGCAATTGTTTTTGTTGTATACGCAAGTTATAGTTAAATTTAAATATGGCAAAAAAAGGCTCAAAAAAATCTTTTTCATTAACTTTGCGAAATTATTTTATTACTGGTGTTGTAGTATTAATACCTATAGGTTTTACTATATATTTAACTAAAATTTTAATAGGAATATCTTCTAATATTATACCAAAAAATATTAATCCTAATAGCTATCTCCCTTTTAATATTCCAGGGGTAGAAATTGCTATTACAATTGTTTTTATAACTTTAGTTGGAGGCCTATCACTATCATTTTTTGGAAAAAGAATTTTAAAATTAATTGATGACTTGTTTAAAAGAATACCTTTTTTAAGAACTGTATACTCTGCCATTGTACAAATGACTGAAACATTTTCAAAAAAAGATGACTCTCAAAAAAGTGTAGTATTAATTGAATACCCTAGAAAAGGAGTTTGGGCTGTTGGTTTTGCTACAAAAGAAAATAAAGGAGTAATGTCACAAAAAACGGGAAAACAATTAATTAATGTTTTTGTGCCAACAACTCCAAACCCAACAAGTGGTTTTTTATTAATGTTTCCTGTAGAAGATGTTATTTATTTAAACATGTCTTTTGAAGAGGCTTCAAAGTTTATAGTTTCAGCAGGAACATCTACCAAAAAATCTTAAGCTATATCGTTAATTATATCTGCTCTGTCATATAATTTTATTAAAGGTTTAAATCTTGATATATCTTCATTAGAATTTTCAATTCTTTTTATTTCCATTTCAGCAAGTAAAAAGAGATCTTTATTGTGAATTGGATCTGCTAATTTAAAATTTTTAATTCCACTTTGTTTAAAACCCAATAAATCACCAAAACCCCTTAGTTTCATATCTTCTTCAGATATTACAAAACCATCATTTGTGTCTTTTAAAATTTTGATTCTTTTTTTTGCATTTTCACTTAAATTTGACTTGAACATAAGTATACAAGTTGAGTCTTTATTACCACGTCCAACTCTACCTCTTAATTGGTGAAGTTGAGATAAACCAAATTTATTTGCATTTTCAATTACTATTACATTTGCATTTGGAAAATCAATTCCAACCTCAATAATTGTTGTTGAAACTAAAATTTTAAACTTATTTTTTAAAAAATTATTTAAAATGGCATTTTTTTCTTCTAAATTTGTTTTTCCATGAAGTAAACAAACTTGATTTGGAAATTTTTTTTTTAAATAATCAAATTTTTTAACTGCTGAGGAATGATCTAATTTTTTTGATTCATCAATTAATGGACATACCCAAAATATCTGGTTACCTGATTTTATTTCTTTATTTATAAACTTTATAACATCATCAATTTTAGAATCTAATTTACTATAAGTTTTTATTGGTTTTCTATTTTTAGGTTTTTCTCGAATTATAGAAATATCCATGTCACCATAAATAGTCATTGTTAATGTTCTAGGAATAGGTGTGGCTGTCATTAAAAGTACATCACAATCAATACCTCCTTTATCTGATAATCTTTTTCTTTGATTTACTCCAAATTTATGTTGTTCATCTATAATTATTAATCCTAATTTTTTGAAGATGACCTTTTTTTGAAATATTGCATGTGTTCCAAAAATAATATCTATGTTGTTGTTTTCTAATTTATCAAGAATTTTTTTTTTTACTTTATAATCAGACTTTCCTGATATTAAGTCTATTTTAATAAATTTAGGAAAAATTTTTTTTGCTAAGTTAAAATGTTGTCTTGCAAGAATTTCTGTTGGCGCCATAACTGCAACTTGGAAACCAGAATTAATAGTATTTATTGCAGCTAAAAGAGATACTATAGTTTTACCACTACCAACATCTCCTTGCAAAAGTCTAAACATTTTATTTGTTGAGGCTAAGTCATTATTTATTTCTTCCAGTGTTTTAATCTGATCATTTGTAAGAGAAAAATCCAAATTTTTTATTAATGAATCTTGTTTATTTAAATTAATAATTTTATTTTTTTTTTTAATACGCTTTATTTTTTTTCTTATTTCAGAATTAACAAGAAATGTTGAAAAAATCTCATCATAGGCAAGTCTTTGGTAGAAATTCGAATGAAAATTTCCAATATTTTCTGGTTTGTGTAATTCTTTAATAGAATTGTGCCAGCTAATATTTTCAAATTTTGAGTTGATATTTTTTGAGTGCCATTCCTCGAAATTAGGTAAATTTTCAATAATTTGATTTATAATTTTATTATATACCTTCTCAGAAATTCCGTCAGTTAATGAGTACTTATTATGAAGTTGTTTTATTACAGAAGAGTCCTCTGAAATGTATTTAGGATTTGTAATTTGGTATTTATTTTTAAAATAACCTATTTTACCGCTGACAGTAATTTCATTGCCCAGAGGAAGTATTTTTTTAATATAACCCTCATAACTATTGAAAAAAACACAATCTATTACACCTGTTCCATCATTACATAAAACTCTATTAGGTAATTTTCTTATTCTTGGGAAGTTATATTTTTGTGGAATTATTGTTACTGTTTGTATTTCTCCAATTTTTAAATCTTTTATTTTTAATGATTTGCTTCTATCGGTATAAGATTTTGGAAGTTTCCAAAGGAAATCAAACAAATTATTAATATTTTTCTTTTTTAATAAATTTTTAGTTTTTTCTCCTACACCTTTTAATGAACTTAAATCTGACAATAAATATTCATAATTTCTTTTATTATTCATTAACTACTAATATATTCTAATAATTATGATCAATATAGATGAATTAAAAAAAAAAATTATCTATCGATCTAATTATAGAGGCACTAAAGAGATGGACAATCTTTTAGGTGCATTTACTAAAAAATATATAAATATTTTAAATGAAAATGATCTGCTTGATTTAGAGAAATTATTAAATGTAGATGACTCAAATTTATATAATTTTTATAATGGATTAAAAACTACTATTGATTTTGAGAATAATAATATAAATCAATTATATAAGAATTTTGATTATTTAAAAAAATGATGGCGGAGAGACTGGGATTCGAACCCAGGAAAGAGTTGCCCCTTTGCCGGTTTTCAAGACCGGTGCTTTCAACCGCTCAGCCATCTCTCCGTGAGCAAGGTTTTATAATTATAATTATTTAATTCAACCCTAAAATGGTCTAATAAACTTAATTATTGCTAATACCAGGTATCCTATGAATAAAGAATTTAATAAAGGCTTATTACTTGCAGGGTTTGGTTCTTTCTGGTGGGGCTTCTTTGGAGTTATATATTTTAAATATATTGCTTATATAGGACATATAGAATTGGTTATACACAGATGTTTGTGGACAACATTCACATTAATAATAACTACTTTTTTTTTTTCAAAGTGGGATACTTTTTTAAAAATTATTAAAAGCAAATTTAACTTATTTTATTTATTTATCTCAGGTTTTTTAATTTTTATTAATTGGAGTGTATGGATATATGCTATTGCATCTAATAGAATTATAGATGCAAGTTTTGGATATTTTATTATGCCTATTTTAAGTGTAATGTTAGGTTTTATTTTTTTTAAAGAAAAACTTAACAAAAAAAGAATTTTCGCAATTGCATTAGTATTTTTATCAATTCTATTTTTAATATTAGCAAGTATTAAATCCTTACCTTGGGTTGGTTTAATTGTTGCTTTAAGCTGGGGATTTTACAATTTAGTTAGAAAGAAAATTAATGTTGATACTGACGTGGGTCTTTTAATTGAAAGTTTGTTTATATTACCATTTGCACTTTTAACTTTTTATTTAATTGTAGACAAAGGATTAAACGATTTTCAATTTTCCGATCCACCAATGATGATGTTTATTTTTCTCGCAGGACCTATGACTGTAATTCCTTTATTTTTATATGTAAGAGGGGTTGAACTATGCGGTTTAGGTCCAACTGGGATGATTTTTTATATAACTCCAACATTACAGTTTTTATTAGGATATTTTTATTACAATGAGCCTTTTTCAATTACAAAATTAGTTAGTTTTATTTTTATTTGGATTGCTGTAATTATATATTTAAAGGATCTAAATGAAACGATTTAATTTTATTCTATTTTTCATTTTAATTTTTATCAATAGTTCATTTGCCGATATAAATAAAGATTTTGAAAATTGGAAAGTTAATTTTAAAAAAATAGCTTTAGAAAATAATATATCTGAAAAGACTTTCGATAAAGTTATGTCTAATACTAAATTTTTATCAGATGTGATCAAATATGATAGATATCAACCTGAATTTTACGAAGACACTAAAACTTATATTTCAAAAAGAACTTCAACAAAAAAAGTTTCATTTGGTAAAAAATTTTATCAAAAAAACTCAAAATTAATAAACACAGTTCAAAATAAATTTAATATAGAAAGAGAATTATTATTGGCTTTGATGGGGATTGAAACCAACTTTGGAACATACGTTGGAAAAATGGATATTTTATCTTCTTTAGCAACTTTAAGTTTTGACAAAAGAAGATCTGAATTTTTTACTAATGAACTATTAATTCTTTTAAGATTGATTGAAAATGAACAGATTGATTATAAAACGTTATATGGATCTTGGGCTGGTGCATTTGGTTTTTTTCAATTTATGCCATCAACTATGAAAAACTACGCAATTGATTACGACGGGAATGGTTCAATTGATCTTAAGAATAATTATGATGCTTATGCTTCAGCCTCAAATTATTTAAATCAAATAGGTTGGAAAAGTGATTATCCTTGCTTTTACAGAATTGATTTATCAGATAGTATCCCAAGTAAATATTTAAATATTTCAGCTAAAAAAATTCATGACAAAAGAAAATTAAAATATTTTAGGAAATATATCAAAAATCACGATCAAATTGATAACAAGTTCGATAAGTTAAATGCAGCAATTATAACACCTGATAAAGATATAATACCTGATGCAGAAACTTTAAATCCAGCCTATATCGTGTTTGATAATTATGAGATAATTTTAAAATGGAATAGATCATTGCGATTTGCTTTAGCTGTTTGTACATTAAAAGATAAACTCAAAAATGAACTTTAGAAATTTTTTATTAGTTTTATCAATATTTTTTTTTTCAGCTTGCAATCAATTTGATAAAAATAATAAATCTGTATTACTTATAAGTGATCAAAAATATAGTAACACTGGCTTTGCATTAATTTATGATGATGAATTAAAAAAAAATAAACAAATATCAAAAAAAATTGATAATAGATCGCTTTTAATTTTTCATAACAAGATAAAAAAAAATTCTTTCGTTAAAATTACTAACCCAGTTAATGACAAGTCAATTATAGCAGAAGTAATTTCAAATAATGTTAAATTTTCAGATTTTTATAACTCAGTTATTACCAAAAGAATTGCAGAAGAGTTATTACTAGATCCCAAAGAACCTTACATAGATCTAAGATTAATTTCTAACAATTCAACTTTCATAGCTAAAAAAGCTAGAACCTTTGATGAAGAAAAAAAAGTAGCTGAAAAAGCTCCAGTTGATGGAATTACCATAGACAATTTAGGTGCAGAAAAAGAAATAGAAACAAAAATAAAAAAACAAAAATTTTTATATTCCATCAAGATTGCAGATTTTTATTACAGAGACTCTGCAGAAAATATGATTAATAGAATAAAAGAAGAAACAAATATAAAAAATCATGCAATAAAGAAACTGTCAAAAACTAAATATAGGGTATTATTAGGTCCATTTAATGATATAAAAAAACTAGAAAAATCATTTAAAGAAATAAAAGTATTAAATTTTGAAAATATAGAAATATTAAAAGATGTATAGATTAATATTAATTGTAATATTTTTTACACTGTCATTTATAAATTTTTCTAAAGCTAATTTTGATGTTAAGGCAAGAACTGCAATATTACAGGATTACCATTCTGGAGAAATTCTTTATGAAAAGGAAGCAGACATATCAATTTACCCTGCATCTATGACAAAAATTATGACGGCAATAATTGCTTTTGATTTAATAAAATCTGGAGATCTTAATTTAGATGAAAAATTTATAATTTCTGAAAAAGCTTGGCGATTATCAACATCTGGTTATTCATCAATGTTTATAATGGTTGGTGATGAAGTCTCAGTAGAAGATTTATTGAGAGGTATAATTGTTGCTTCTGGTAACGACGCCTGTGTAGCTTTAGCAGAGGGCATTGCTGGAACAGAGGATGAATTTGCTATTTTAATGACTACTAAAGCAAAAGAATTGGGTATGGATAATACAAATTTTTCTAACTCATCTGGAATAAATGATCCAGATAACTATTCAACTGTTAGAGATATTTTAAAAATGTCTCAATATTTAATTAAAGAGCATCCGAAGTTTTATAAAATGTTTGCAGAGAAAGAATTTACTTGGGATAGAACTGGTGGTGATCCAATCAAACAAGGAAACAGAAATCCTTTACTATATAAAAATTTAGGAGCTGATGGGATTAAAACCGGATATTTAGCTGTAGAAAAATATTCTTTAGCGTCGTCAATTAACAGAAAAGGAAGAAGACTTATTGCTGTTGGTAGCGGCTTTAATTCAAAAAATTCCAGATCTCGTGAAAGTACTAAGTTACTTACATTTGGTTTAACTAATTTTGATCTTGTAGAAATTGCAAAAGCTAACAAACCTTTTAGTAAAATTGATGTTTGGCTAGGTAAAGAAAATAGTGTCGAAGCACACACTAAAGAAGATGTTTATAAGACGATAAAAAAAGCAAAAAAGAAACTTTTAAAAGTAGTTATTAAGTATGATGGACCAGTTGAGGCACCAATTAAAAAAGACCAAAAAATAGCTACACTAAGAGTCGTTTATGATCAAGAGCTGGTCGGGGAGTATGATTTGCTTTCATCAAAAGAAATAAAAAAAGTTAATTTTTTTAGCAGATTTATTAAATCGATTAATTATTTAATTTGGGGTGATGTCTAAAAAACCAATCATTGTCTTTGAGGGTATAGAGGGCAGTGGTAAAAGTCACCATATAAATAAAATATCTAAATATTTAGATAAGAAAAAAATTAGTTATATAAAGATAAGAGAACCTGGTGGAAGTATTAACTCAGAAAAAATAAGAAGATTAATCTTAAATAAAAAATCTGATTTTAATATACACACTGATCTACTTTTGTATTTAGCAGCACGTAGTGAAAACATAAATCTTATAAAAAAATCTTACAAAAAAAAAATTATTTTAATTGATAGATTTGTAGATTCAACCATTGCATATCAGCATTATGGTATGGGAGTAGATTTAAAAATTATAAATCTTATAAATAGATTTTTACTAAAAAATATTAAAGTCAACTTTACTTTTCTTAATGTTGTAAATAAAAAAAATCTTTTTCAAAGACTAAAAAAAAGAAAATCTTTAAACCGATATGATCAATTTGATATAAATTTTTATAATAATGTACAAAAAGGTTTTTTAAAATTAGCTAAATTAAGTAAAAAATCATATAAAATAATTGATTCAAACTTAGATATAAAAAAAAATGAAGATTTAATTATTAATCAACTCAAAAAGTTAATTAAATGAATTTAGATCCCTCAACTCAAATAAATCTGTTTGAGCATAAAGAAATTTTTAATCAATTATATAAATTATATAAAAAAGATATATTACCTAATAAAATTCTTTTATCTGGTGAAAAAGGTATTGGAAAATCTACATTAGCATATCATTTAATTAATTTTGTATTGTCAGAAAATGAAGAATATCCCTACAATTACGAAAATAAAAAAATTAATACTGAAAATAAGTCATATAAACTTATACAAAATAAATCTAACCCAAATTTTTACTTAATTGATGTTCAAGAAGATAAGAAAAATATTGATATTAATCAAATTAGAGAATTGATAATAAATATAAACAAATCTTCTTTTAATAAAAAAAAAAGATTTGTTCTAATTGATAACATTGAATTTTTAAACATAAATTCCATTAATGCTGTATTAAAAGTTTTAGAAGAACCCAATGAAAATATAAACTTTATTTTAATTAATAATAATAAAAGTGTACTACCAACTCTTAAATCTAGATGTTTAAATTTCAAAGTTTTTTTAACAAAAGAACAGTCTATTAGAATTGTTAATCAATTACTAAACGATGACATAAATACAATTATTAACAATAGGTTATTTGATCATTATACAACTCCTGGAAAATTATTTAAATTAATTAGGTTATCTGAGGAATATAACTTAGATTTTGTTAATTTTGATCTAAACACAACTTTAAAAACTATAATTAAAGATAAAATTTATAAAAAAGATAAATCGATAATTGAAATTATTTATTCTTTTATTGAACTTTATTTTAGAAACAATATATCAAGTAAAAATATTGGTTTGCTAATGCCATACCATTATTTTTTAAAAAAAATTAATAATACTAAAATTTATAATTTAGATGAGGAAACATTGTTTATGGAATTTGAGGATAAAATATTAAATGGATAAAACTTTTTATATTACTACACCAATATACTATCCATCAGCAAAGCCACATATGGGTCACGCATATTCAAGTATTATCGCTGATTTTTTTGCAAGATTTAAAACAATAGACAATTATCAGGTTCATTTTCTTACAGGTACAGATGAACATGGTTTAAAAATTCAAAGATCTGCAGAAAAAGCAGGTATGGAGCCCCAAATATTTTGTGATCAAATTAGCCAAACCTTTAGAGGTCTTTCGGATACTTTGAATTTATCAAATACTGATTTTATAAGAACTACAGAGTCTAGACATAAAAAAACAGTTCAGTATCTTTGGAACGAACTTGAGAAAAATGATGACATATACTTATCAAATTATACTGGATGGTATTCGGTATCAGATGAAGCATTTTATAGCGAAGATGAAATTGAAGAAGTAGATGGGAAAAAAATTGCAACATCTTCAAAATCTTCTGTTGAATGGATTGAGGAAGAATCCTACTTTTTTAGACTTTCAAAGTGGGAAAAACCGTTATTAGATTATTATGAAGCTAATCCAGATTTCATTTCTCCACAATCTAGAAAAAATGAAGTTATTAGTTTTGTAAAAAGTGGTCTTAAAGATCTTTCAGTAAGTAGAAAAAGTTTTTCTTGGGGTATACCAGTTCCAAATAATAAAAATCATGTAATATATGTTTGGCTCGATGCTTTAACAAATTATTTAAGTTCATTAAATTATCCTCATACAGATGATGATTTGTTTAAAAAATTTTGGCCAGCCTCTATGCATTTAATTGGAAAAGATATACTTAGATTCCATGCTGTTTATTGGCCTGCTTTTTTATTAGCAGCGAAAATTGATTTACCGAAAAGAGTTTATGGACATGGATGGATATTATCTGGGGAAGAAAAAATGTCAAAATCTAAAGGAAATATACTCGATCCATTAGAGATAATTAAAGAATATGGTTTAGATCCTTTAAGATACTACTTAATTAAAGAAGTTTCTTTTGGCAATGATGGAAACATATCTCAAGAGAGACTAGAAGATTGCATTAATAGTGATTTAGCTAACAATTATGGAAATTTATGTCAGCGTGTAACTGCTTTTACAATAAAAAATTGTGATGGAAAAATTCCATTAGAAGTAAAATTTATTGATGAGGATTTATTAATACTAAATAAGTATAAAGATAATTTGGATAATATTAGGTCTCAAATTGACAATCAAAATATTAATTTTTATATCGATTATATTGTCAATTCACTTTTTGAAGCTAACAAATATTTTAATGATCAAGAACCATGGAAAAAAAAAGATGATATAATTAGATTAAATACTATTGTTTACACTACATTAGAAATTGTAAGAAAAATAAGTTTTTTATTATATCCAATTATTCCCAAATCTTCTCTAAAGGCATTAAATATTTTTGATATTGAAGAAAAAGATATAAAATTAGATACAGTTTCAAATAATGATTATTTAACAAAAGGTAACAATATAAATAAAATTGATATACTTTTTAAAAAAATAGAAAAAAACAATGATTGATTCACATTGTCATCTAGATCATGAGCCATTATTAAGTGACTTGTCTAATGTAATACAAAGATCAAAAGAAGTGGGTTTAGAAAAATTATTAACTATCTCAACATCTTTTGAAAGTTTTTCTAGAGTAAAAGAATTAATTAATAAAGATGAAATGATCTATGGCACTATTGGTATTCATCCACATGAAAGCTCTACAAATATTATTACTTCAAAACAGATCATTGAAAGTTTGAATGAAGATTCTAAAATTATTGGAATTGGTGAAACTGGTTTAGATTTTTATTATAATAATAGCGAAAAAGACAAACAGATAGCAAGTTTTAAAGAACATATAGATGCATCCATAAAAACCAATACTCCATTAATTGTTCATTCAAGAGATGCAGAAAAAGAGACTTTTGAGATTTTAAATGAATATAAAAATAAAAACCTTAAAATTTTGATGCATTGTTTTACTGGTTCAAAAGAATTCTCTGAAAAATTATTAAATTTGAATTCATTCTTTTCAGCAAGTGGAATCATTACTTTTAAAAATTCATTAGATTTACAAGAAACTTTTAGATCTATTCCAATGGATAATATTTTAATTGAGACTGATAGTCCTTTTTTAGCACCCGTTCCTAAAAGAGGAAAAAAAAATGAACCATCATTTATTGATTTTACTGCTGCAAAGCTGGCAGAGATAAAAAATGTATCTAAAGAAGATCTTGTTAAAAAAACTACAAACAACTTTAATAAACTTTTTTTTAATTGAAATTAATGAAATTTATTATTTTAGGATGCGGTAGTTCAATGGGTGTACCAAGACCAGATGGTTTTTTTGGAAATTGTGATCCTGATAATAAAAAAAATTATAGAACAAGATGTTCAGCTTTAATAAAAACTACAGATGAAAATATTATTATAGATACATCACCTGATCTGCGACAACAACTTTTAAGACATAAAATAAAAAAAATTAATAAAGTATTATATTCTCACATGCATGGTGATCAAACACACGGTATAAATGATTTAAGGTCCTTTTACCTTAATTCAAGAAAACAATTAAATGTTTATGCGGATAAACATACTTCTAAAATATTAAAAAACACATTTTCATATATATTCACTACTTACTCTAAAGAATATCCCGCTACATTAAAACTTAATAAGTTACCAAAGAAAATATTTACGAAAAATAATAATAAAAAAATTGAGATTCAATCAATCATTGTAGAACACGGTAAAGTAAAATCAAATTGCTTTATATTAAATAAAAAATTAGCTTATATAAGTGATGTAAGTAAAATTTATAACAAAGATTATAAATATTTTAAAAATCTTCAATATTTAATCATTGATTGTTTGTGGTATAATTTTCATCCATCACACTTTAATTTAGAATCCTCATTAGCTGTAATTAAAAAATTTAAGCCTAAAAAAGCTATTCTTACAAATTTATCGCCAGTATTAGACTATAAGGTTCTTAAAAAACTGTTACCAAAAAATGTTATTCCAGCACATGATGGATTAACTATAAATTTATAAGATATTTTCTATAGCTTTAGTTATTTTTTTTGACATAGGTTTTGTAAATGATGCAAATGTGTCTTGAACTTTACCCTCTTTATTAATCAAGATTTTATGAAAATTCCACTTTGGTTCAGCTGATTTACCATGATTTTCTTTTGCCCATTTAAAAAGTTCATGAGCATTTTTGCCTTTAACATCAGTTAATGTTGTCAGTGGAAAGTTTATATTAAAATTTACTTCACAAAATTCCTTAATATCAGCATTTTTATTTTTTTCTTGATTAAATGAATTAGATGGAACACCAAGAACAATCAAACCTTTTTCATTATATAAGTCCCACAGTTCTTGTAATTCATCATATTGTTTTGTAAATCCACAATAGCTTGCGGTATTTACAATTAAAATAACTTTATTTTTGTAATCTTTAAAATTAATTGTCTCACCAGTTATACTCTCTATACTAAAATCATAAATTTTTTTTTCGTAGTTAGCAGTAACTGAAGTTTTAAAAAAAATCATAACTATAGATAATAGAAATATTACTTTTTTCATTTACTCGGTTTATTTGGTGTAAGTAATATTAAAAAATAGCCAAATAAAGTTGATAATAACGATCCAGTTAAAACACCAATTTTTACACCATCCATATATTGCATATTTTCAACAAAAGCTAAGTTTCCAACGAATAAACTCATTGTGAAGCCAATCCCAGTAAGAACTCCTACACCATAAAAATTATACCAACTTGTATCGTTAGGCATTTGAGCTACTTTAAATTTTATAGATACATAAGAAAATATAAATACACCAAGTTGTTTACCAAGAAACAGCCCTAGTACTATGCCCAGGGGAACCTTATCAAGTAAAGAGGCGAATGATAAACCCTCTAGAGATACTCCGGCATTTGCAAACGCAAAGAGAGGCATTATTCCGAAAGCAACATATGGACTAATTGCATGTTCTATTTTAATTAATAAAGAAAAATCTTTTTCTTTTTTTCTATGAGGAATTGTCATAGCTAACAAAACTCCAGCAATAGTAGCATGTATGCCAGAGTTATGTGTAAAATCCCAAAGAAAAAGTCCTACAACCAAGTAAGGTAGAAACTTTTTAATATTAAACTTGTTAATTAATAACAAAACAATAAAAGCTAATAACATTAAAGTTAAATACTTAATACTCAAATCTCCAGAGTAGAATAGGGCGATAATTACTATTGCACCTAAATCATCAATTATAGCTAATGCTGTTAAAAATACTTTTAAGGATAAAGGTACTCTTTTACCCAACAAAGACAAAACTCCCAAAGAAAAAGCAATATCTGTCGCTGATGGAATTGCCCACCCATTTAAAGTTTCGCTATCACCTAAATTTATAAAAACATAAAATAATGCGGGAACCAACATTCCTCCAACAGCAGCTATTATTGGTAATAAAGCTTGCTTAATATTTGACAGTTCCCCTTGTAAAAATTCTCTTTTTATTTCTAAAGTCACAAAAAAAAAGAAAATTGCCATTAGGGCATCATTGATCCAATGCAATACTGATAATTTTAATCCAAAATTATTAATACCTATGAATAAATATTCGTTTAGAGTAGAAAAATATAAGTTAGATAGCTCAGAGTTACTTATAAATAACGCAATTACTGCAGCAAACAATAGTACAAGACCACTTGCGGCTTCTAATTTAAAGAACCATCTAAAAGGTTTAGATATATAATTAATCATAAAAAATTAAAATAGGTCTATAATAAATAGTTTTATATCTTGCAATGTTTCAAAAAGGTTAAATAATATTATTTCTAATCCAGGAAACACATTAATTAATGGAGTTTTTAGAGTATCAAGCAATATAATTAATGCAACAAAAGATATAATAAATACAATTAAATAAGAAAAAAACTTACTTTCCTTATTTTCTATTTTTTTTGATGAAGTCTCTTTTTTTTGATTTTCTAAAATTTTCTCTTTTTTTTTATTATTTATTTCAGTATTAATTTTTTCTATTGGTTTTATTTTCTCTTCTATTTTTTCTTTTTTATTTTTATCTTTTATTTCAATTTCTTTAATTACGATTTCCTCTTTGAGCTTTAATACTTCATTGTTTTCCTCTTCGATTTTATAAAACCAAATATGATTGCAAGACCCACATTGTAAATCCCTGCCTTCATCTGGTATTAAAGAATTATCAATTTTGAATTGCTTGTTACAATTTGGGCAAGTAATTATCATGCTTCGTTATATACCAGATTTTAACCAAATTTCTTTTAATTTTGGCTTCTTTATACATTGAAATTATGAATAACTGCTGTATTAGTACTCGGGACGGAGTGTAGCGCAGCCTGGTAGCGCATCTGGTTTGGGACCAGAGGGTCGCAGGTTCGAATCCTGCCACTCCGACCATCAATTATGAAAAAAGCAATTATTTACATACCTAATAAAAATCCGATGCAATCTGGATTAGCAAAAAATGATAAATGGATTTTAGAATTTAAAACTAAAGATCCAACTAAAAATCCTTTAATGGGTTGGGAAAGTTCATCTGATACTTATACAGAATTAAGATTAGAATTTTCATCTAAAGATCTAGCAATTAATTATGCAAAAAAAAAGAAGATTGATTTTGAATTGATTGAACCAAGAAAAAGAAAGACAGTTAAAAAATCATATGCAGATAACTTTTTTAAATAATTAATGTTTAGATTTTTCACACAAAAGATTTGGTTTCTTTGGTCCTGGTTTGGTTCAGCTATTATTTTATCATCTCTTTGGATTCAAGTTAAAATAGATGTTAAAATAAATGAATGGTTTGGTGAATTTTACGATATGATTCAAAAAGCTTTGGGTGCACCTAACTCTATTACAATTGAGGAATATTGGGCAAGTTTATTATCTTTTATAATTTTAGCAGCAATGTACGTTGGCGTAGCTGTGATTGTAAGTTTTTTTACCTCTCACTATTTATTCAGATGGAGAACAGCTATGGTTGAGTGGTATCATAGTGTTTATGATAAAGCTCGAAAAATAGAAGGTGCGGCTCAACGGGTTCAAGAAGATACAATTAAATTTTCAAGAATAATGGAATCACTAGGTACTAGTTTGATTGAGGCTTTAATGATATTAATTGAATTTATGCCAATCTTATTTGGTTTAAGTGTAGGAATACCTATTTTCTTTTTTGGTGATTGGGATTATGGTTTAATTGTTGGTGCCCTAATATGGTCAGTTGGTGGAACAGTATTTTTAATAATTCTTGGATTAATTTTAAGATTAGTTGGTGTTGAATATGATCTTCAAAAAAAAGAGGCGGCTTATAGAAAAATTCTTGTAATTGCTGAAGATGATGGAACAATTAGACCAAAAACTATTGAGGAATTGTTTGATGGTGTAAGAAGCATTCATTTTTTAAGTTATATAAGATATTTATATTTTAATATAGGAAGAATTGCTTATTTACAGGCTAATGTTTTATCTGCTTATGTTTTTCTTGCACCAGCGATAGTAGCTGGTGCAGTAACACTTGGTGTCATGCAGCAAATAATTAGAGCTTTCGGGAGGGTAGAGGGATCAATGCAATATATATTGAAAGCTTGGCCAACAATAATAGAACTTGCAAGTGTTTACAAACGTTTAAGAGAGTTTGAGTCTAAAATTAAACAAGATGATGCAATAGATCAAACAATATAATGTCTATTGAAAAAAAATTTGTTAATCAATTTCTAACTGTATCATCAAAGGCAGCATTATCTTGTTATTATTTTGTTGGAAAAAAAGATAAAATAAGTGCTGATAAAGCTGCAGTTGATTCAATGAGATCAGAGCTAAACAACATGAATATCAATGGGAAAATTGTAATCGGGGAAGGTGAGCTTGATGAAGCCCCTATGTTGTATATAGGTGAAGAGCTGGGTAATAAAAATGGTCCAATGTTAGATATAGCAGTTGATCCATTGGAAGGTACAAACTTTGCTGCATATAATTTACCTGGAGCATTATCTGTTATCGCTGTTTCTGAAAAAAATAATTTATTTAATGCACCAGAAACTTATATGGAAAAAATCTCATCGCGTGTAAAAGAAAAAAATATAATTGATTTAGATTATACCGTGAAACAAAATATTTATAATCTTAGTGAATATTTAAATAAAAAACCAGAAAATATAACAGCGTGTATTTTAGACAGACCCAGACATGCTAAAATAATAAATGAATTAAAGAAATTAAAAGTCAATCTCAAATTAATCACTGATGGTGATGTGGCCGGTGCGTTACTTGTAACTGAAGAGAAATATAATGTAGATATTTTCATGGGTATTGGTGGAGGTCCAGAGGGCGTATTAGCTGCAACAGCTTTAGATGCTTTTGACTGTTTTTTTCAATGTAGATTTTTATTTGATACACACAAAGATAAACAAAGGGCTAAAGATATGGGTATAAGTGATTTTTCAAAAAAATATTACCTAAATGAAATTACATCAGGTGATTCTATTTTTTGTGCTACAGGAATAACTGATGGTGACTTAGTTAATGGTATTAAAATTCAAGATGATGAATTTATATCCGAAACGTTGGTCACTCATAAATCAGCAGATTTAAAAAAAGTAATAAAATTTAAACAAAAAATTTAACGATATACTTGATTAATTATACAATTTACAATAAAAAGCAGCTTCCGGTCCCTTCGTCTATCGGTTAGGACACGTGGTTTTCATCCTCGAAAGAGGGGTTCGATTCCCCTAGGGACCGCCAAGATTAATAGCCTAATAAAATGTCTTTTTATGTGTATTTAATTATAACGTCTAATTCAAAAAAAAAACTTAGTTATGTAGGATATACAACTGATTTAAAAAAAAGACTAAAATTACACAACACTTCAAAAGGAGCTAAATTTACTAGAGGTAAAAACTGGCTCCTAGTTTATAAAAAAAGATACAAATCAAAATCAATAGCATTAAAAGAGGAGTATAGACTTAAAAAAGACAAAAAAAAAAGAAATAAGATAAAAAATGATTATATTAAAAAAAACTTTGTAAAAGATGAAATTAATAAAAACTAAAATAACTAATGGCCCAAAATTAATAAAGACAAAAATCTTTAGTGATAAAAGAGGCTTCTTAAAAGAAACATATAAAAAGAAGATACTTGAAAATAAAGATTTTCCTTTTGATATAATGTCTTTTTCCAAAAAAAATGTACTACGAGGATTACATTTGCAAATAAAAAAACCCCAAGCAAAAATAGTTACTGTTACCTATGGGAAAATTTTTGATGTTGCTGTTGATCTAAGGAAAAAATCTAAAACTTTTGGTCAACATATTAGTATAATAATATCTCATAAAGATGATTTTTCATTTTATATACCAGAAGGTTTCGCCCATGGTTTTTTATGTCTAAGTAACTATTGTACTGTCAATTATAAATGTACTAATTATAGGTATAAGAAATATGAAAAAACAATATCTTGGGATGACAAAGAATTAAAGATTAATTGGCCTATAAAAAAACCTATTTTATCAAAAAAAGATCAAAATGGGTTATCTTTAGATAATTTTATAATTAAAAAGAGTTAAAATGAAAATATCTATTTTATTACCATATAAAGAAAATTTTTCTCCAAATTACCCTGGTGCTGTATCAATATTTGTTAACTCAACGAATAAAGAGAGCAAATTTAAAAAAAATATTGTTGTATATGGATCAACTGAATTTAAAGAAAAATTATCTAATAACTATGTAAATATTTCTTTGAGTAAAGGTTTGTTAAAAAGTCAATCTAAAGAATATGTAAATAAGTTTCTGTCATTACAAAAAGTTAAAAAACCAGATATAATTGAAGTTCACAATAGACCTATTTATATAAATGATTTAAAAGAATTAAATACTAAAATTGTTCTTTATTTCCATAATAATCCAATTACCATGATTGGTTCTAAAACAATTTCAGAAAGATTAAACTTATTAGAATCCTGTTCAAAAATAATTTTTAATAGTGAATGGTCAAAAAAAAAATTCTTAGAGGAACTAAAAACATTCTACCATAAATCAAAAAAATTAGAGGTAATTCATCAATCAGTAAATAAACAAAATGTAGATCTTAATAAAAAAGAAAATCTAATTACGTTCGTTGGTAAATTAAATTCTGCAAAAGGTTACGATATATTCGGTAATGCAATAACAAAAATTCTAAATAAATATCCAAATTGGAAATCTTTAGTAATTGGTGATGAACCCAGGGAAAAATTGTTTTTTAATCACAAAAACTTAAGAAATTTAGGATTTCAAAATCATAAGAAAGTTCTAGATGTCTTTTCTAAGTCAAGTATCGCTGTTGCATGTTCCAGATGGGAAGAGCCTTTTGGTAGAACAAGTCTAGAAGCTGCTAGTAGGGGCTGTGCTGTGATTATTTCTAACAGAGGTGGGTTACCAGAAACAATTACTAATGGCATAATTTTAAGAAATCTTAGCAGTCAAAGCTTATTTGATGCTTTAGAAAAACTGATTATAAATAGAAGAACTCTTAAAGATTTACAAAATAAATCTATAAACAATTTTTATTTAACTGATAAATACATAAGCAATAAAATAGATGATTATCGTCAAAAAATCGTAAGAATTTTTAATATAGCTAAGGTTAAAAATTTTTCACAAAAGCTAAAGATACTTCATGTAACCAATTTCAATGAAAGACATAATGGTAGGCTTTTTTACAATACAGGAAAAAGAATTAATAATGGATTTGTAAGATTAGAGCATAGTGTTTTAGAATTTAGTGATAGAGATATTGTTAGTTACTACAGGAATATAAATGATTTTACTGGTTCAAAAAAATTAAATAGTAAACTTTTAGAAGTAATTTCTAATTACGTACCAGATATCCTGATTTTAGGTCATGCGGACTTAATTAGAATTGATACATTAGAGTACATCAAAAAAAATTATCCAAATATAAAAATGGCACAATGGTTTTTAGATAGAATGGATAGTAATTGGTTAAATAATAAAAAAAGATTTCTTGATAAAATTGATCTAATGGACTCAAGTTTCTGTACTACTGATCCTAAATCATTAAATATAAACAATAAACACAGAGTTTATTATTTGCCTAATCCAGTAGATAGTTCTTTTGAAACACTTAAAAATTATAATCAAAAATATTTTAATAAAGATGTTTTTTTTGCAATGAGTCATGGAGTTCATAGAGGTGTATTAAAAAAAGGTAAATTTGATCAAAGGGAAATTTTTATTAACAAACTAATTCAAAAAACACCAAATATTAGATTTGATCTATATGGAATGAATAATAGTCAGCCAATATGGGCCGATGATTATTTATTAGCTATTTCTCAGTCAAAAATTGGTCTTAATTTAAGTCAAGGAAAGCCTGCAAAATATTATAGTAGTGACAGATTTTCTCAATTAATAGGCAATGGTTTGCTGGTTATGATTGATGAAAAAACAAAGATTGGAAATTTTTTCAAAAAAGATGAAATTGTTCTATATAAAAATTTAAATGATTTATCAGCTAAGATAATTAAATTTTCTGAAGATGATAAGGCAAGGGTAAAGATTGCTAAGAAGGGTAGAGCTAAATATTTCAAATATTTTAATTCAACAATAATAGCAGATTACATAATCAACAAAACTTTTGAAACAAAGAAAAAATATTTTTGGGAATCAATTAATTAGATGTTTTCAATAATTATCCCTACATTTAATAACTTAGATTATCTAAAATTGTGTATAAAAAGCATTAAAAAAAATTCAAACTTTGATCATGAAATTATACCACATGTAAATGTTGGGACTGATGGTACATTAGATTTTTTAAATTCACAAAAAATTAATTTTACATTTACTAATTATAATTCAGGTATTTGTGAAGGTATGAATAAAGCCTCTAAGAAAGCAAAATTTGATTACATTTTATATTCTCACGACGATTTTTACTTTTGTCCAGGATGGGATCAAATATTGAAGAATGAAATTAATAAAATTGGTCATAATAATTTTTATTTATCAGGAATAATGATGAACAATGGTCCAATCAAATTTGATTGCGGTAATGAAATTAAAACATTTGATGAAAATAAACTTTTATCAAATTACATGAATGTTAATCATTATGATTTTCAAGGTTCAACATGGGCTCCTCATTTAATACATAAAGAATTGTGGGAAAAAGTTGGAGGGCTTAGTGAGGAATATTTTCCTGGCACTGGATCTGATCCAGATTTAAATATGAAACTTTGGAATAATGGTGTAAGAATTTTTAAAGGGCTGAATAAATGTAAAGTTTATCACTTTGGATCTATTGTAACAAGAAAATATAAAAATCACCCTACAATAAAAACTGAATCTGGAAGTAAAGGTGGAAAAATTTTTTTATTAAAATGGGGCATTACATTTAAATTTTTCAAAAAGTATTATTTAAGATCAGATTCAAAATATGAAAGAGAATTATCAGAACCTAAAAAAAATTTAAAATATTATTTTGGATTTATAATTTGTAAATTGAATTATATTTATTTAAAAATTTTTTACTCAAAACTATACAGAAAAATTTAAAGTTCTTAATTTATTTTTTTTTTATTTCTATAATAAATTTTTCCAAATAATTTTGTAAATTCAATATTTCCATCAGGATCATTTGATCCTGGTCTTTTTCTAAAAATTGTAGAATGTGCACCAAGTTTTCTTTCAGAAGAAGGTCTGCCATTTGAATAATAATACATTGCGATTGATTTTCTACTTTGACCATCAGGACATTTTATTTTATCAGGATTACCATGATAAGAAAAATCTGTTGTAGAAAAAATTACCATACGATTAAAAATAGGATTAATCCTTTTTTCACATTTTGTCATTTCTCTATTCCAAAGTTGCAAATTACCCCCGAATGCGGTATTCCAATTCTTATTAAGATAAATTAAAATATTCAATCTTCGATCTAACTTAAGTGTAGGGTGTAAGTTAAAATCAGCATGTATATTTAAATATCCATCATTCCTCAGTTCATGCAAACCTCCACCCTGTAGGTAAGGATCTGATTGAAGCTTTTCATTAATGCCAGTCAAGGTTTGTAAAAATTCTAAAAATATTTGAGAATTCAAAAAATTTATAAAATTATTTGTATTAAAAGATAAAAGTTTTGTGTCATTTAATGTAAATTTTTTTTGTTCAACTTTCGTTTTATATTGATATCCAATATTATCTAAATCATTTGGAAATTCTTTTAAGATATCATTAAGCATCGAATCGTTAAAAAAATTATCAATAACTATGTGTGGGAAAGGAGATCCTTTAATGTATTCATCTTTTTTAGATTTAGCAAAAGTTTCCAATTCCTCAAAATTTTTATTTAAAAATTTCATATCAAATTAAATCTTAATGTTATAAAATTATTTTATTTCATGGCTCATATTGATCAAATAAATTTTGTAAAAGAATTTAAAGAATTTTATATAAATAACGGCTTTAATAAAGATATAAATATCCTTGAAATTGGAAGTCTTGACGTAAATGGAAATATAAGAAATTTATTCAATTTTACTAATGACTATACAGGTATTGACCTTGAAAAAGGACCTAACGTAGATTTGGTTCTTGATGGAACAGATATTGATAAATTGAATAAGAAATTCGATATCATTATTTCCTGTGAATGTTTTGAACATGCAAAAAATTGGAAAATTATATTTGAAAAAATGTGTCAAAATTCAAAACAAAACTCTTTTATCCTAGTTTCTGTAGCCTCTACAGGAAGGGTAGAACATGGCACTGAAAGATCTGGTAATTGGCAATCACCTGGAAATAAAGATGATTATTACTTAAATTTAACCAAAAAAGATTTTATTAAAAATTTTAATTTACCAAATATTTTTTCTAATTATTTTTTCTTTTATAATATAAATAGTTATGATCTATATTTTGTTGGTATTAAAGGACATGAGAAAAAAAAAGATACTTTAAATATAATTGAAAAAAAATTAAAAATTTTATTTAAAAAAAAGAAAATAAGAAAAATTTTAACTTTTCTATATTCAATTGTGATAGGTGAAAATCTTAGGCAAAATATATTTTTTTTTAAAAAAAGAATCCTCAACAAATTTAAAATTAAAACGAATTCTTAAAAATTATTTATTCTTTTATAAGCTTTTATACCTTTAATAGAACTTATTAGTCCATCATATCTTATTTCATACTTCTTTTTATTTTTATTTTTTGAAAATATCTTAAAAAATATAATCTTAATCTGTGTTCTAATTAGTATTGGAAAAAAATATATTATTGAAATTAGGAAACCATAATGTTTTTTAAAAAAATAGAATTTTGACCATATAAAATGCCAATTATATAAGAAATTCATTTTTTGTCTTTCTTCATCATTTTTAATCATTGTTGACGTACCCACATCATGATTCAATTTTATTGTGTTAATTTGGTAAGATTTAAGTCCTATTTTTTTTGCTCTAAAGCAATAATCTGTTTCTTCAAAATATAAGAAAAAATTCTCATCAAATCCATTTAATAAATCAAAGTTTTTTTTATTAAAAAACATTGATGCACCACTTATTGAAGGCAATGTGTCAATTTCTTTATCTTCATTTGATTGATTTAAAGTTTTTTTTGAAATATTTATATATCTTGGCCCTATACAAGCATAATTATCATTTAAACTTTTTCCGATATTAATAAATTTTTTTAATATATTTTCATTAACACCATTTACATCAGGATTGAAAACTATAAAATAGTCAGTTATTATTGATTTTCTTGCTAAATTTATTGCACTTCCATAGCCATTGTTTTGTGAAAAAATTAATTTAACATTTTTAATTTTATTTAAATCCTCTTTAATTGAAGAGTCATCTGAATTTTCAATTACAATTATATTTATTTGATCAGATAATTTTTCTATAAAACTAAGTACTTTATTTTTACTTTTATGCGAAATTAATACAACGGTTAAATTTTTTATCATAATTTATTTTTTATTTATACCTTGATTTTATTTAATGCATTATTTTTAAATATATTTGCTTCTCTTATGTACCTTCTTACCATTTGAGTTGTTTTATGACCTGTCATTGCCATAATACTTCTTTCATCAGCACCAGCCTCCGCTGCTACAGTTGCAAAACCAGATCTCAAACTATGTCCAGCAAAATTCTTGTTTTCAATACCTGCTAAATTTAAATATTCCTTGATCAATAAAACCACAGATTGGTCTGTTAATCTATGTTCGGTTAATATTAAACCTTTTGTAAATCTTCTAAAAATAGGTCCTGATTTTATTTTAGAAATTTCTAACCATTTTTTTAAATTTACTACAGGGCAGTAAAATTCATTATCGAAATAGGGAAGTCCTTTAATCATTCCCTCTCCAAATTGGTCAGTCTTAGAACTTTTGATGGTTATTTTTACACCCTCTTGAACAAATTCTAAATCCTCATGGTCAATTGAAATTAGTTCTGTTCTTCTAAAACCACCACCAAACCCTATTAGTATTATAGCTTTGTCTCTTAATTTCTTTATTTCATCTATCTTTTGCTCATTTATTACATTTATTATTGATTTTAAATGATTGATTAATATAGGTTTTTTTCCTTTTTGAATGCTTCCTTTTACCCTTTTAATACCCAGAAAATTTTCAACAATAATTGGATGTTTTGTATCTAAATAATGTCCTTTTAGTTTATGAACCATGCTTATTGATACAAGCCTTCTTCTCAATGTGCTTATTTTTGAGTTTTTAGAAAGGTGGGTTAAGTATAAAGAAACTATTTTTGGTTCTGAAGGTAATGAATTTAAACCATGCTTAACGCAAAAAGCTCCAAAATCTTTAAAGTCAGATTTGTATGCTCTTAGAGTGTTATTTGCTTTTGAATTTTTAAGGTTATTCAAAGTTGCTTCATGAAGCGATTTTAGGTCTGTCGTTAATTCACTCATACATTTACTATTGATAACAATTAATTATCGTTAGTAATATATCAAGTATTTTATAATGTCAAATAAAATAATTTATTAATTTAAAGGACAATTAATGACATTGAGTAAACAATAAGGATGAAATATTATTTAAAAATGGGCATAGACGGAGTAATCGAACCGATATATTTCTTAATAACATCTTTTGGTTTTGCAATATTAAGCTTTATTAATTATAGAAAATCTGGAAAAACCCTGGAAACTATTTATCTTTCAATTTTAACCGTTTTCTTTATAGTCTGCTTCATTATTTTAAATTTTTATTGATGAAAGGCACTAAATTTCAATTAAAAGTCTGGAATTACCTTAAAACTATACCAAAAGGCACTGTTAAAACCTATAAACAGGTAGCAATAGCTATAAAAAGACCAAAAACAGCGCGTGCTGTAGCAAATGCATGTGGAAAAAACCCTTATGCCCCTATAATACCCTGTCATAGAGTAATTCGGTCCGATGGAGGCCTTGGTGGATACTCAGGGAGAGGCGGAATTAAGACAAAACTGCGTTTATTGAGATCTGAAAAAGTTGATATTTAGAGGATTTTTTGCCTATTTTATGGTCAAAAACACTTGTAAAATCAACGTTTTTTTAATATTTTAGCTTATTTTAACATGAATAGTAATATTCACCCTTTAGTTGCACTGTATTTCAAAACATAACAAAATAAAGCACCTCTATGGCCGTTTAAAACATATATTCTATAACTGCATTGCTCTACTTTACAATGATACCAAGGCTAAATTTAGTATCAAATTTTATAGAATTTTTAAAATTTTTTGTCCCCCTGCCCACTTATTAAAATGAGAATTTTGAATTTTGTGTTTAATTAGCTAATAAAACCATTGGTATTAAACACTTTTAAGTATTATCGTTTATTTTCTTTATTAAGATTGCTATTTTTACCTTTATCTATTTAAAATAATAGTTATTAATTGCATTATTTTTATTAATTTATCTATATATAATATAATAAAAAAATATAATAATTACAATAATTTAAATATATATATTAAAGTATTAGATTATATATTAGTAACTATTTATTTACTATTAATTGGAACGAGTAAGCAAATATTCTCTTCTAGAAATATACAGACCACTGAGAACAATGATAAATAAACCTAAATAAGTCCAGTTATCAGGCAATTCATGAAAGAAATAATGACTAATTAGTATATTGGTAATTATCTCTGTATAGCCCAAAGGAGCTAATTTAGAGGCATCAGCGTATTTAAGTGATAAAATGAGAAAAAGATGCGCTACAGAGGCTATAAGGCCGATTAAAGCCATTAAAATCCACTGATTTGACGTAGGATTAACCCAAACTGAGGGCATAAATAGGCTAATTATTATGGTTCCTATTAAACCAGATAGTAAAAGGGTTAAAAGAGGATTATCAGAGGTACTGAGCTTCCTCGTAATAATAAGATAAAACCCATAGCAAATTCCATTACCTAAAGCAGCCATGGTAGCTAAATTAAGTTCTATAAAGCCAGGTCTGATTACAATTAAAGTTCCAATAAATCCTAATGATACAGCAGTCCACCTCTTCACCCCTACTTTCTCATTTAAAAAAAAAGGTGATAAGGCTGTAACACAAATTGGAGCAACAAAAGCTAAGGTTAAGGCTTTAGGAAGTGAAATTTCCGATATTGCATAAAAGAATAAATAAGTAGAAAAAACAAAAATTAATCCTCTAATTAATTGAAGGGCTGGTTTTTTCGTCCAAACTAATGAATGCCTATAAAAGATAAGCATTAGGGATAATGTAAAGACTACAGTAAAAAAATATCTTGCCCACGTTATTTGTAAAACATCCATAGATGAGCTTAAATATTTAGCAAAAGCATCCATTACAGGAACAATCATCCAAGCAGATGCATTTAAAATTATAGCCTTCATAAAAGAAGGATATCTCTTAATAGAAGTATTTTAAAGCAAAGAATAATGTAATTGGAATAGTGAATAAAGACATAATTGTAGATACTACAATTGTGCTAGATATATTATCTACAATTTCTTTAGGAGAATACATGTGCGCAATCAAATAACACAAAATTGCACTAGGCATACAAGACTGAATTAACAGAACACCAGCTGGTATACCAGATAAATTAAAAAATTTTATAACAGCAAATCCTATAATAGGACCTAATATTACTCTTCCAAAAGAAGTTATTAATGCATCTTTAAAAGAAAATACTTTCATTTGTGTAAGAGCAACACCTAGCGACATAAGGATCATTACAATCATTCCGTAAGCTAAAAGCATTACAGTATTTAATACAAATTGAGGAAATGGAATTTCAAAATACAAAAAGAGTACTGTTATTAATATTGCGTAAAATGATGGACTTTTTAATATTGTTTTAAAATCAAAGGCTCTTTTTGCTAAAAAAATATTTAAAGTAAAGTGGAGTAAAACAATAAGAGATGAAATTGCAGCTGCTATACCCATTCCTAATTCACCATAGGCAAATAAACAAATCGGAATACCCATATTTCCAGTATTCGGTAAGATAAAAGTTGGTAATTCACGAATATAATCTTTCTTCATAAGGACAAGAAAAATTAAACCTACGATCCCAAATAATGTTAATAAGATAATTGCGTAACCAAAATATTCACTAAATAACTCAAAAGTCACTCCACCTGCAGTAATAGCAAAAATAACGAGAGCTGGAGTTCCAAAATTACCAGCGTATGTAGTTATAAATGATGTATCAAAATCGGGATTTTTTTTACCCAAATGATATCCAAGACCTACTATTAGGAATACTGGAAATAAAACTTCAAAAAGTTTTAAATAAATTTCCATTAACCAAGCAATCTAATTAATGTTGGAGTTTTTAAAATATTTTTATTTTTTTTGAAAATAGACAAGCAATTATGAATATTGGTTTCGGTTGTTTTATGAGTTATAATAACTATTGTTGCTTTATTGTTTTTCTTATCAGGTGTCTGGATTAACCTTTTAACTGAAATTTTGTATTTAGCTAAACGATTAGTTATTTCGGATAATACACCAGGCTTATCTTTTACTTCAAATCTTAAATATAATGAATTTACATAATTATTTACATTATATGGCTTTAAAGATTTAAGCTTAGAAACACTAACACCGAAAGGTTTTTTTATATTTCCACGCAAAATTGATAATAAATCAGAAAGTAATGATGAAGAAGTAGGACCTGGACCAGCTCCCTCCCCTTGCAATACACTTTCTCCAACAGGTTTACCTTGCAGAATTACTGCATTCATTACGCCGTTAACATTACCAATATAAGATTTTTTACTAACCAAACATGGATGAACGGTTTCAAAAAGATGATTATTCTTTAACTCAGAAATTCCCAGCAGCTTAATTCTTAAATCTAATTGATTTGCAATTTTAATATCTCTTAATTCAATTTTTTCTATTCCTTCCATTAAACATTTATGTTTTGAAATTTTACTGTTAAAGGCTAAAGCAGACAAAATTCTAACTTTTGCAAATGCGTCAAAACCATTTAAGTCTAATTTAGGATTACCAGGTTCGGCATAACCAAGTATCTGTGCTTTTTTTAAAACGTCAGCAAAATTTTCATTTGAATTTTCCATTTCAGATAAAATATAATTTGAGGTACCATTCAGAATTCCATAAACTTTTGATATTTTATTTGTTGCCAATCCTTCTTTAATAGATCTTAATATCGGGATACCTCCAGCAACTGATGCTTCAAATTCCAAATTAACTTTATTTTTTTCTGCAAGTTTTGCTAACTCATTACCGTGTTTTGATATTAAAGCTTTATTAGGTGTAATAACATGGATTTTACTTTTTAAAGCAGTTTCTACAACTTTTTTAGAAATTCCATCTGAGAAACCTATAGCTTCAAACAATATATCAATGTTTTTTTTTTTAAAAATTTCTAAAGGATTTTTATAAAATATTTTTTTATTAACTTTAAATTTTCGTTTTTTATTAATACTTCTTGCAGATACAGCCACTACATTTATTTTCTTACCTGTTTTTAGCTCAATATCTTTCTTTTTTGTA
>CACJPL010000006.1 GCA_902595285.1 uncultured Pelagibacteraceae bacterium
CAAAATACTATCTTTCTTCCATTAAAATTTTTTTTTATTTCTGGAATAATTTTGTTAATTTTTTTTGGAGAAATAAAAAACACTAAAGTATTTTCAAATTCTGAGAGTTTTTTTAATTCATTTGCTAAAAAATTTTTTTTTTCTGGTAAAAAACCACAAAACATAAATTTATCTGAAAAACCGCTAATTGAAACAGCTGCTGCAATCGATGAAGGTCCAGGAATAGGAAAAACTCTTATATTATTATTGATACATTCATTAACCAAAATCGAACCTGGATCAGAAATGCTAGGTGTACCAGCATCAGATATTAAAGAAATTATATTTCCAGATTTAAGATTTTCAATAATTTTTACTAAATTTTTTTTTTCATTAAATTTATGATTGGAAATTAAATTTGATCTTATATCGTATTTATTTAAAAGATTCTTTGAAACTCGGGTATCTTCGCATAAAATATAATCAGATTTTTGCAAAACTTCAATTGCTCTTAAGGTTATGTCTTTTAGATTTCCTATAGGAGTTGAAACCAAATAGAGACCATTTTCGTATTCTTTTAATTTAAATTGTGGTTTTATGATCATAATTTAGCTTAAAAAATATTATATTAACATCAAAATGAACAAATTAATTAAAATTATTTATTTTATTTTTTTTAAGTTTCTCTTTTCTATTTTTTCAAGTTGTCAATGCACAGGAAAAAATCAAAATTGGATTATTAGTGCCTATGACTGGTAATAATAAAGAAATTGGAGAATCTATAATTAAAGCAGTTGGATTGGCTGTCAAAGATATTGATAATAATTTAATAGAAATCTTTCCAAAAGATACTGCTACTAAAGCTAACCAAACTTTGAAATCGGCTTTTGAATTAAGTGAAATGGGAATAAAAATTGTTATTGGACCTGTATTCCATGAAAGTTTAACTTATTTGGATGAAATGGAGGATTTAACATTTTTATCATTAACTAATAAAACTTTAGATCTTCCAAAAAATGTAATTTCTGCTGGTATTAATTCAACTTCACAATTTAATACAATAAAAAAATTTATAGAAACTAATAAGATAAAAAGAACTGTTTTTTTAACTCCAATTCAAGATTACGAATTTGAAGTTAAAAAAGGAATAAAAAATTCAAAAATTAAAATTTATAAAGATTATGAGTACAGTACTGAACCTACAAAACTAACAAAACAAATAGAAGAAATTACAAACTACAAAATTAGAAAACAAAATTTAATGGATGAAATAAGAAGAATAAAAAGATCTAATGAACCAAATAAAGAGAGAAAAATAAAAAAATTGGAAAAAAGATATACATTAGGTGGTTTAAATTTCGATGCTGTTGTAATTGCAGATTTTGAAGAAAGTTTAAAAAGTGTATCTACATCACTTTTATACACAGATGTACTTCCTACAAACAAATATTTTATTACTTTAAATCAATGGTTTGATGAAAGTTTGTTAAATGAAACTGATATTCAACCTCTTTATTATCCATCAATAAATAAAGAAAATTTTGATAACTATAAAATAAAATACTTTAATGCCTTTAATGAAGACCCTACCCATTTATCTTTATTAAGTTATGATCTTGTTGGCTTAGTTTATTACTTATCGCTAAACTCAAATGTAGAAAAATTAAATAAAATTTTTAAAAGAAAAAATTCATTTAAAGGAAAAATAGGTATTTTTGATATTAAAAATAATAAAATTAATCATAGACTTAATTTTTATAAAATAGAAGATCAAAAACTTATAGAAATTTTCTAATTTTTTTAAAAGCTTGGTATCTATGATCCATTTTATATTTTATAGATGGCTTAATTTCTCCAAAAGTTTTTCTTTTTTTTAAAGGAATAAAAATTGGATCATAACCAAATCCATTTTTTCCTTTTGGTTTATTTGAAATATGGCCCTCAACTTTTCCTAACACACAAGCAATTTTTTTAGTTAAATATGAAATAGAAAGTGCGCATATAAATCTTGCTTTAATTTTTTTATTTTTCCAATTTTTATCTTTTTTATTTAGCTCTCTATAAACTCTTTTTATAGCTTTATTAAAATCTCCATGCCTTCCACCCCACCTTGCAGAGTAAATTCCAGGATTTTTTTTCAAAAAATCTATCTCTAAACCCGAGTCATCAGCTAAACATATTAATCCTGTTTTTTTTGAAAAATATTTAGATTTAATTAACGAATTTTCTTTAAAAGTCTTTCCATTTTCAACTGGACTTTTGAGATTAAATTCGGATGTGGAATGAATTTTAATGTTTTTTGGTAACAAACTCTTGATTTCACTTAATTTACCCTTGTTATTAGTGCCAATGAGTAATTTTTTAATTTTTTGTTTAGACATCTAGAAATTTCTAAAATCCTTACCATATATGAGACTATGGAAAAAGAAGAAAACCAAAATAGCACTTCTGCAGATCAAAACCAGGATGCAGTAAAAGAAACTGAAAAACCTGAAGAAAACAAAGATGAAGAAAATAAACAAGAAACTGACCAAGAACCTAAAGAAGAAATTAAAGAAACAACTCCAGAAGAAAAAATTGCTGAACTCGAAGATAAAGTGGTAAGAACTTTTGCTGAAATGGAAAATCAAAGAAGAAGATTTGAAAAAGAAAAAGAAGATGCTTTTGAATATGGCGGTTATAGTTTTGCTAAAGAGGCATTAAATTTGATTGATAACTTGGATCGATCAAAACATGTTCTTGAAAGTGACGATAAGCTAAAAGAAACAGAGGCATTAAAAAAGATACTAGAACATTTAGACATTATTAAAAAAGATCTAATCTCAATATTTGAAAAAAATAATATTAAACCAATTGAAAGCCTTAACAAAAAACTAGATCCAAACTTTCATCAAGCAATGATGGAAATAGAAGATGACACAAAAGAACCAGGAACAATAATTCAAGAAATCCAAAAAGGCTTTACCATAAAAGATAGGTTGCTTAGACCCTCGTTAGTAGGAGTTTCAAAAAAAGTTACCAAAAAAGTCGAAAAAACTGAAGAAAACCAAGAAAAGTCAGAAAATAAATAATTATGAGAGCAACTTGTAGTTTCACATTTAAACCCTATATGACGAAGGAGATACATTAATATTATGAGCAAAATTATTGGAATAGACTTAGGAACAACAAATTCATGTGTTGCCATCATGGAGGGAACACAAGCTAAAGTTTTGGAAAATACTGAAGGAGCAAGAACTACTCCATCAGTTGTAGCATTTACAGATGAAAACGAAAAATTAATTGGCCAGCCAGCAAAAAGGCAGGCTGTTACAAATCCAGAAAATACTATCTTTGCAGTTAAAAGATTAATTGGAAGAAATTTTGATGACCCTACTGTAAAAAAGGATGTAGAAGCTGCACCTTTTAAAATAGTTAACTCTGAAAAAGGTGACGCTTGGATTGAAGCTAAAGGTGAAAAATATTCACCTTCTCAAATATCAGCGTTCATTTTACAAAAAATGAAAGAGACAGCAGAAAAATATTTAGGTCAGGCTGTAACTAAAGCTGTTATTACAGTACCAGCGTATTTTAATGATGCACAAAGACAAGCAACTAAAGATGCAGGCAAAATTGCTGGATTAGAAGTATTAAGAATTATTAATGAACCAACAGCTGCTTCTCTAGCTTATGGTTTAGATAAAAAACAAAATAAAAAAATTGCTGTATATGACTTAGGTGGAGGAACATTCGATGTATCTATATTAGAACTTGGTGATGGAGTCTTTGAGGTAAAATCAACTAATGGTGATACTTTTTTAGGAGGAGAAGACTTTGATAATGCTGTAGTTGATTATTTAATCTCCGAGTTTAAGAAAGATAACGGTATAGATCTTAAATCAGACAAACTCGCCTTACAAAGATTAAAAGAAGCAGCAGAAAAAGCTAAAATTGAATTATCATCTGCTGAACAAACTGATATAAATTTACCATTTATCACTGCAGATAAAACTGGTCCAAAACATATTAATTTAAAGATGACTAGGGCTAAACTTGAAGCTTTAGTTGAAGAATTGATAGCAAAAACAATACCTCCATGCAAAACAGCTTTAAAAGATGCGGGTGTTAACGCAAGTGAAATTGATGAAGTAGTAATGGTCGGTGGTATGACTAGAATGCCAAAAGTAATTGAAGAGGTTAAAAGCTTTTTTGGAAAAGACCCTAATAAAAGTGTAAATCCAGATGAGGTGGTTGCAATGGGCGCAGCTATTCAAGCAGGAGTATTGCAGGGAGATGTAAAGGATGTTCTTTTATTAGATGTTACTCCATTATCACTTGGTATTGAGACACTTGGTGGAGTCTCCACAAAATTAATTGATAAAAACACAACAATACCAACTAAAAAAAGCCAAGTTTTCTCAACTGCTGAAGATAATCAGCCAGCTGTATCTATTAGAGTGCTTCAAGGTGAAAGAGAAATGGCAGCTGACAACAAAGCTTTAGGTAACTTTGAGTTGGTAGGTATTGCGCCAGCTCCAAGGGGTGTTCCTCAAATTGAGGTTACTTTTGATATTGACGCTAACGGTATAGTAAATGTTTCTGCAAAGGATAAAGGGACTGGTAAAGAACAAAAAATACAAATCCAAGCTTCAGGTGGTTTGAGTGATGAAGAAATTGAAAAAATGGTTAAAGATGCAGAAGCCAATAAAGAAGCTGATAAGAAGAAAAGAGAGTCGGTTGATGTTAGAAACCAAGCAGATACTTTAATTCATTCAACTGAGAAAAATTTAAAAGAACATGGGTCAAAAATTTCTGATGCAGAGAAAAAGGCAATCGACGATGCATCATCAGCTGTAAAAGAAGCTTTAAAAGGTGAAGATATTGAAGATATCAAGAAAAAGACTGAAGCTTTAGTTCAAGCTTCAATGAAACTTGGAGAGGCGATCTATAAATCACAACAAAGTGCAAAGCCTGATTCTGGAAAAGATGATGGTGGAGATGATACTGGTAAAAAAGACGAAAATGTTGTTGATGCTGATTTCGAAGAAGTAAAAGACGAGAATAAAGAAAAAAGCGCTTAAATTGACATTTAATTGTCTGGGGTAATTTGATGGCTAAAAGAGACTATTACGATGTCCTAGGCGTAAACAAAAGCGCGAGCCCCGACGAATTAAAATCTGCATATCGAAAATTAGCTATTAAATATCACCCAGATAAAAATCCAGGTGACACTAAAGCCGAAGAAAAATTCAAAGAAGCTAGTGAAGCTTATGGAATACTTTCAGATAAGGAGAAGAAACAAAACTACGATAACTTTGGACATGCAGCTTTCGAAAATGGTGGTGGAAGACCGGGTGGCGGTTTTGGTGGTTTTAGTGGAGCAGATTTTTCGGATATTTTTGAAGATTTTTTTGGAGATTTTGGTGGTGGTGGAAGGTCAAGAAATAGAAAGTCAAATAATAGAGGTTCTGACTTAAGATACGATTTATCTATTTCATTGGAAGAAGCTTACCATGGAAAGAAACAAGATATTAAATTTTCAACAACAGAACAGTGTGTTACATGCAGAGGAAATGGATCTAAACCGGGTTATTCTGCTGATAGATGTTCATATTGTGGTGGTAATGGTAGAATAAGATCTAACCAAGGTTTCTTTACTGTTCAACAAACGTGTCCTCAATGTAATGGAAATGGTGAGGAAATAACCAACCCTTGTAATGATTGTAATGGCCAGGGTAAAAAACAAGCATCAAAGAAAATTTCTGTAACCATTCCAAAAGGCGTTGATGACGGAACTAGAATTAGGCTTGCAGGAAAAGGTGAAGCTGGAACAAGAGGTGGAGCAACGGGTGATCTTTATCTATTTATTAATGTAAATTCTCATAACTTATTTAAAAGATCTGATGAAAATTTATTTTTTGAATTTCCACTTTCTCTTGCAGATGCAGCATTAGGAACAACGATAGAAATTCCAACTATTGATGGAGGAAAAGCTAAAATTAAAATTCCTGATGGGACTCAAAATGGTAAACAATTTAGATTAAAAGGTAAAGGAATGCCGTTTATGAGGAGAGGTGATTTTGGAGATCTTTATGTACAAGTTAAAACAGAAGTACCAGTTTATTTAAATAAAAAACAAAAAGAATTATTAGAGCAATTTAGAAAAATCGAAAACGATAAATCTAATCCAAGTATCAAGAAGTTTTTTCAAAAAGCAAAAGATTTCTGGAAGAACTAGCATTGGAAAAAGAACCACATAATAGAATTAGTAAAGCTTTCTGGATATGGTTTTGCTTTTCAAAATTAGATAGTAAAAAACTAAATAGAATAAAAGGAATTGTAAATAAGCATCTTAAGGGACCTAATTTTTCAATTCATTTAACAACAATCGGTCCTTTTTTAAAACTAGAAAAAAAAGAGTTAGAAAAATTTGATAAAATTTCAAAAAAAATTAAAAAATTTAAAATTTCTTTAATAGGTTATGAATTAAGTAACTCTCGATTTACTTCGTTTTATATTAAAGTAAAAAAAACAGAAAATTTAATTAATGCAAAAAATAAATTTTCTAAAACAAATTATAAGAAACAAAGAAGAAAATATAAACCACATATAAGTCTCTATTATGGAATAAAAGATATCAAGATAAAAAAAGAAGTAATTAAAAAATTACCAAAATTAAATAAGTTGGTTACAGTAGATAAATTATGTATTGTAGATGTTAATGAAAAAATAAATAAATGGAAAATTATAAAAACAATAAAATTGAAAAATGAAAAAAATTAATTTAGCTATTTCTGGCTGTATGGGAAGGATGGGTCAACAACTTATTAAATCTTCCAAAAAAAACAAAAATTTTAAATTAGTTGCACTTACAGAAAATAGATTAATTAAAAAAAAGTTTAGAGGAATTAAACCAGGGCTTAATTCTCTTGAAGTGTTTAAAAAAACAGATGTAATTATTGATTTTACTGTACCCGATTGTACTTTGGAAATATTAAAAATTGCATCTAAAATTAAAAAAAAAGTCGTTATCGGCACAACTGGCTTTACTAGGAAGCAAGAAAATCAAATAAAGAAATATTCAAAAAAAATACCTATTTTAAAAGCTGGTAATATGAGCTTGGGCGTGAATTTATTAATGTATTTAACAGAGATTGCCTCTAAATCATTAAGTGAAGAATTCTTAAGTAAAATATTTGAAGTTCACCACAAACATAAAAAAGATTATCCATCAGGAACTGCCTTGATGCTTGGAAAAGGGATTGCAGATGGTAAAAATAAAAATTTATATAATTTAATTGGTAAAAAATTTTTAAACAAAAAATCATTCCCATATGGCAAAAAAATTAATTTTAATTCAATAAGAAAAAGTGAAATTATTGGGGAACATGAGGTAAAATTTTCAAATGGGAAAGAAATTATTACATTAAATCATGAAGCATTTGATAGAGAGCTTTATTCAGAAGGCGCTTTAACAGCCTCTAAATGGTTAATGAAGAAGAGATCTGGTTTATATTCTATGAGAGATTTACTTAACTTTTCATAATGAATGAAAAGCATAAGGCAAAATTAATTATTAAAATACTAAATAAAATTTATCCAAAAGCACCAACTCCTTTAAAAAGTAAAAATACTTATACGCTATTAGTTTCAGTACTTCTTTCTGCACAATGTACAGATGTAAATGTAAATAATGTTACAAAAAATATCTATCCAAAATATTATAAACCCGAACACTTTGTTAAATTAGGAAGGAAAAGAATTGAAAAATTAATTAAAAAAATTGGAATTTTTAGAGTGAAAGCTAAAAGTATCTACTTAATGTCAAAACAAGTCTTAGAAAAACACAATGGAAAAATACCAAAAACTTTTGAAGAACTTGAGAAATTGCCTGGTGTAGGCCATAAAACAGCTAGTGTGGTAATGTCCCAAGGTTTTGGATATCCTGCTTTTGCTGTTGATACGCATATCCATAGACTTGCACAAAGATGGGGGTTAACAAAAGGAAAAAATGTGGTCCAAACGGAAAAAGATTTAAAACGAATATTTCCTAAAAAAAATTGGTCTAAACTTCATTTACAAATAATTTTTTACGGAAGAGAGTATTGTAAAGCAAGAGATTGTTATGGATTAACCTGTAAGATATGCACTACTTGCTACCCAAATAGAAAAAAACCTGTTATTACAAAAAAAGCTTAATATGAGAATTTTAGGAATAGGAAATGCAATCGTAGACGTCATTTGTAAAGTAGATGACAGTTTTATTGTTAAGAATAATCTCACAAAAAGTACGATGAAATTATTTTTTGATGAAAGTGAATTTAAGAAATTATTAATTGATCTCAAAATTGAAAAAACTGTTTCTGGAGGATCTGTAGCAAATTCAATAGTTGGTATATCTCAACTTGGTAATAAAGCTGGTTTTATTGGTAAAATTTCAGACGATGAATTTGGTAGCAAATATGAAGAAGGTTTAAAAAAAGAAAATGTTGAATACTTTTACTCAAAAAAGAAAGAGGAATTACCAACTGGTACTTGTTTAATATTAGTCACTCCAGACTCTGAAAGAACAATGTGTACTTTTTTAGGAACAGCAGGGAAAATTAATGAAAATGATATTAGTCTTGATGCTATTAAAAAAAGTGAGATAGTATTTTTAGAAGGTTATTTGTGGGATGAAGGAGAGCCCAAGAAAGCATTTGATAAAGCTATTCATTATGCAAACAAAGTTGCCATGTCGCTATCAGATCAATTTTGTGTGGATAGACATAAACCTCATTTTTTAAAACTAGTAAGAAATAAATTGGATATAACTTTTGCTAATGAACAAGAAATTACATCATTAATTGAGGCAAAAAATTTTGATGAAGTGATAAACTTTTCAAAACAACTTAATAAATTAATTGTTATAACAAGAGGCGAGAATGGGGCGGTTGCAATTAATGGTAAAGAAATTATTGAAAGTGACATACAAAAAAATCTTAAAATTGTTGACCTCACAGGAGCCGGAGATCTGTTTGCAGCTGGATTCTTACACGGGTACGTTAATAAATTATCAACAAAAGAGTGTCTGGTTAAGGGTACAGAAATGTCATCAAAAGTAATACAACAGATTGGTGCAAGACTTTAAACTTAATTTTTCTTTCTTTTAAAACTTCCCTTACCCTTTTTGGGTTTAACTACTTTTGGTTTATACTTTTTTGAAAACAGGTCTTTAGCAATTGGATTTTTTTTATTTAATTTGATAGCCATTTTTTTTACTAATAATAAATTCATTATCATTAAAAATATTTAAAATTTTTTTTCTTAATCGATAAATATGGGTTTCAACAGTATGGGTCTCCATATCAGATTGGTAACTCCATACTTTTTCTTGCAATTCGTCAATACTAACAGGTTTGTTAGATTTTGATAAATAAGTAATTGTATTTATTTCTTTCTCAGTCAGCTTAAGCTTGTTGTTATTTGCAAACATTTCTCTAGAATTTAAATCTATAGTGTAATTTTTTATTTTGAATTCAGATTGGCTGTTAAACTGTAGTTTTAAAAATTCAATATTAATTTTCTCAACTAATTTAAAAATATTAATTGGTGTCTTTTCTAGAATAAATTGATTGCTAATATCTAAAAATTTTTTATTTGATACAATCAAATAGTTACTAAGATTTTTTACTTTGTCATCTAACGAATTCCTATTATCAACAAAACTAATCTCAAAGTTTAAATCTAAATTAAGTTCTTCAAAGATATGATATAATGAATTAAACTTGTATATTATTAAATTCTGTGTGCTCACAAAAAATAGAATATGACAATTTTACTAAAAAATAAACACACTCTTCAAATAGATGAATTTAAATTTAGGTGCTGTATTGGGGAAAAGGGCTCGACTAGAAACAAACAAGAAGGAGATAAAAAAACTCCAAGAGGAACGTTTGAAATTGAAAATCTTTACTTCAGGAAGGATCGTAAAGAAAAACCACCAACATTGTTAAAATGTATAGAAATAAAGAATAATATGGGTTGGTGTGATGATATTCGATTTCCAAAAAAATATAACAAACTTTTTATAATTGAAAAAAAAATAAGACATGAGAAATTAAAAAGGAAAGATTGCAAATACGATTTCTTAATTCCAATTAAATATAACTTTAAAAAACCAATTACTGGTCTAGGAAGTTGTATTTTTATTCACATAACCAAAAATTACAAACCTACAGCTGGATGCATTGCTTTAAAGGAGAAAGATTTTTTAATAATGTTAAGATTAATTAAAAAAAATTCAAAAATAAAAATTTTTTAAGATCTCTGACCAAAAATACTTGATCCTATCCTTAAATATGTTGATAAATGTTCGCAAGCTTTTAAAAAATCTGAGGACATCCCCATACTTAATTCAGTAAAGCCTAAAGCCTTATTTAATTTTTTCATATCCTCAAAATATACTTCTGGATCAATATTTACTGGTGGAATACACATCAAACCAATCAAATCTAAACCATTCTCCTTGCAGCAAGAAACTAGTTTAGGCAAATCATTTTTATTAATCCCAGATTTTTGATCTTCATCACCTATATTTACTTGTAAAAATATTTTAATTTTTTTACCTACTTTATTTTGCTCATCTGCTATTTTTTTTGCGAGTTTTTCACTATCTACAGAGTGAATATAGTCAAATATTTGAACTGCAAATTTTACTTTATTAGTTTGCAATCTTCCAATCATATGCAAATTTATTTTTGTATTTTTTTTTTTAATCTCTGTCCATTTTTCAACTGCTTCTTGAACTTTATTTTCACCAAAATCAATATGACCATGGTTTATTAAAGGTAGAATTTTATCAATTCCAAAAGTCTTGGAAACAGCAACAATTTTGGGATTATTATTAATATTTAATTTATTTATATAAATTCTAATATTATTCTGAATATCTATTAAATTTTTTACAGTATTATGCATATAAATATGTTGAGAAAATATTACTTTATAAATAAATTTGATACAAATAATATCGATAAGCAAGATAAACAAACTATTATTATTTATAGAGATTACAGTTTAAAAAAACTAGATGAAAGACTCATTCTAAAAATAAATAACTACTGTAAAAGAAAATCTATTAAATTTTATCTATCAAACAATGTTAAATTAGCAATTAAACTAAATTTAGATGGCGTTTACTTACCTGCTTTTAATAATAGTTTGAAGCATTTAGCATATTCTTTTAAAAAAAATTTCAAAATTATTGGTTCTGCACATAATCTTAAGGAAATTAAAATTAAAGAAAGTCAAAAAGTTGAAAAAATTTTTTTATCATCTTTATTCAAAAAGAATAAAAATTTTTTAGGGATTAACAGATTTAAGACAGTATCAAAATTTACCAATAAAAATGTAGTGGCTCTTGGTGGTATTTCCAAAAAAAACTTAAGAAAACTTGCTCTTTTGAAACAATCTGAATTTGCTGGAATTTCTTATTTTGAATAAAAAAGGCCCCTAAAAAGGGGCCCTTTTAAATAATTAATCTTTAATATAATTAGAATGCAAATACTAAAGCGATTTCCATAGACTCTCTATCTGTACCTGCAGCACCTGCTACGTTAGCTGTTTCGTTGAAAGCAGCTTTGATAGAAGTTCCACCCATAGTGTATGAAGCAGAAAAACCATCAGACTCTTGGTCAGATGTTGAAGATCCAAGATCTAACTCATGTTCACTGTATGAAATTGAAAAATCATCAGTTACTGCATAAGAAATAGACATTGCTGTACTATCGTCATCTTGAGTAGCTGTTGAACCATCTGCTTCTGATGATTGATAACCAACAGTTATTGGACCTGAAGCGTATGTTACAAACATAGTGCTTTCATCAGTTCCAGTTACGTTTCCAGAACCGTGAGTGTTGATAGTTTCATCAACTTCTCCAGCTGCATAACCTATAGTTAGACCTTCAAGCATTTCTGGAGCGTACATAACACCTACGTCTGTGTATGCACTGTTTGATCCAGTTTGGTCAGCTGCTTGATAAGAAGCGCTTACAGTTAATCCTGGCATTAACTCAGGAGAGTCGTATCTCCATAAGTTGTCACCAGCAACACCGTCAATTTTTACGTTTCCAGTTGTTAAAGCCCAAGCTTCCTCATAAGCTGTTGGAGTTTTATCATCCCAACCACTTAGTACAGAATCACCACCATGACCTGAGAACGTAATAGTTCCTAAAGTGTCATGTCCGATTTTTAAACTTCTGTTATCGAATGATGAACTTGCATTAGCACCACCATCTAATTCTAATGAAGTAGTGATTGATAGACCACCATCTGTTTCACCTGAAACTGTGAAAGTAATACTATCATTTTGGTAGTAAGTTGTCTTACCTTTATCATCACCTGAAGTAAAAGCTACTGATGCTCCTCCAGACATTGATATTTCTGCTGCATGAGCAGAAACCGCAACTAGTGAACCAGCTAATGCTGATAAACCAATTTTTTTAAAGTTGTTCATATTAATTACTCCTTTAATTTGTGTTAATTATTAATAATAAACACTGACCTTTTATCATTTCTGACTTAGATTAATTTGATATTACATCAATTTTTTAACGAAATTATTAAATTGTTGCATATTTATCACACTATTTTTACTTAAAAATCATGTTTTTCTCGTATAATTCAATTTAATGTATTAAATCATTAAAAATTTAAATGATCAGCAAAAACAAAATAAAAATCGCAATAGTTTTAGCTTTAGCTATAACTTTAACTGCTTGCCAAAGTTTACCTGGAGGAGATGCTAGGAAAAACCCGCCCCAACCAGATCTTAGAGTAAAGAAAAATCTTGAGGAAGGTAAAGGTTTCAGACTTGATAATGTTATAGGCGGCAAGGGTGGAACAAATTTTGAATTTGCTTCTTCGAATGAATTATGGAGAGCATCACTTGATACAATTGATTTCATGCCGCTGCTATCTGCTAATTATAGTGGTGGAATTATTATTACCGATTGGTATTCGGATCAGCCAAATGAGTCGGTTAAGATTACACTAAGATTTTTAAGTAACGAAGTAAGATCTGATGCAATAAATATTAAGGTTTTTTATAAAAAATGCGATAAACTTATGAATTGTGTAATTTCTGAAAGTAATGGAAATCTTAAAAAAGAAATTAAAAAAGAAATTTTAAAAAAAGCTGCAATTTATAAAAAACAAACTAAAGATAAAAACTTTAAAGAATACGAGATAACAGATATCAAAGATTAATATTAATTCTGTGGACCGCTATAATTTTAAAAAAATTGAGAATAAATGGCAAAAGTATTGGGAAGAAAAAAAAACATTTAAAGCTCAAGTAGATAGAACCAGAAAAAAATTTTATTGTCTCGAAATGTTTCCATATCCATCTGGCAAAATACATATGGGGCATGTTAGAAATTATGCTATAGGTGATGTTCTCGCAAGATATAAATCACTCCAAGGTTTTAATGTGCTTCACCCAATGGGCTGGGATTCTTTTGGTATGCCTGCAGAAAATGCAGCCAGACAAAATAATTTAGACCCTAAAACTTGGACTGAAGAAAATATTACCAACATGAAGTCACAACTCAAAAGGTTAGGCTTATCAATAGATTGGGATAGAGAAATTTCTACATGTTCAGAAGATTATTATAAACATCAACAAAAATTTTTTTTAGAATTACTTGAAAAAAAATTAGTCTATAGGAAAGAAAATTATGTTAATTGGGATCCAGTAGACCAAACAGTTCTTGCAAACGAGCAAGTGATTGATGGAAAAGGCTGGCGTTCAGGAGCATTGGTTGAAAGAAAAAAATTAAGCCAGTGGTTTTTTAATATATCTAAATTTTCTCAAGAATTATTAGATGGACTAGATGAACTAAAAGACTGGCCAAACAAAGTTAAGGTAATGCAAAAAAACTGGATTGGGAAATCATTTGGTTGTGAAATTGATTTTAAAATAGAGGGCGATTTACCCATCGAAAACATCAAATGTTTCACTACAAGACCAGATACTCTCTTTGGTTTTTCTTTTTTAGCAGTATCGATAGACCATGAAATTTCAAATTTTTATAAAAATAATAAAAACTTTTTAAAGTTTAAAGAAGAATGTTCAAAAACAGGTACTACAGAAGAGGCAATAGCCGTCGGAGAAAAAATTGGATTTAAAACTGATTTAATTGCCGTGAATCCTTTAAATCCAAATCATAAAGTACCCGTTTATTTTGCAAATTTTGTTTTGATGGATTACGGATTTGGGGCTGTATTTGGTTGTCCAGCACATGATCAAAGGGATTTTGATTTTGCAAATAAATATGGACTAGAAATTAAAACAGTTGTTCGACCTAGTGATAAAAATGATGACTTTGTTGTAAAAGATGAAGCTTACCCAGGACCTGGGATAATAATTAACTCAGAGTATCTTAATGGACTTGAAGCACCAAATAATTCAGTTTTAGAAACTATTAAAATTTTAGAAGAGAAAAATTTAGGTAAAAAACAAATTAATTTTAGATTAAAAGATTGGGGAGTGTCTCGACAAAGATATTGGGGATGCCCCATACCAGTTGCATATGATGAAAATGGTAATGTACATGCATTACCTAAATCGATGCTACCTGTAAAACTACCTCAAAATATTGATTTAAGTGTAAAAGGAAATCCACTAGATGATCAGAAACAATGGAAAGAAATTGAAATTGATGGAAAAAAACTAATTAGAGAAACTGATACACTAGATACCTTTGTATGCTCCTCTTGGTACTATTTAAGATTTTGTTCCCCTAAAGAACTAAATTATGGATTTAGTGAAGAAGAAGTTAAATATTGGATGCCTGTAGACCAATATATTGGGGGTGTGGAGCATGCTATATTGCACTTGCTTTATTCAAGATTTTTTATGAGAGCACTTTCATATAAAAATAGTGATTTAAATTTAAATGAGCCATTCAATGGACTTTTTACCCAAGGCATGGTTTGCCATGAAACCTATAAAGATGCAGAAAATAATTGGATAAGTCCAGATGAAATTCAGACTATTGAAGGAAAAAAATTTTTAAAACAAGATAATTCAAAAGAAATAATTGTTGGTCCATCTGAGTCAATGTCTAAATCAAAGAAAAATACTATTGACCCAGAAAACATAATTTCAAATTATGGAGCTGATGCAACACGATTATTCATATTGTCAGACAGTCCTCCAGAAAAAGATGTACAATGGTCTGAGGAGGGCATTGCTTCTTCATTTAAATTTATTCAGAAATTATGGAATTTAAATCTAAAAATATTGGGTGAAGCAAAAAAAAATCATATAAAAAATTGTGGAATAGATTTAGAGAAAAATACTAATAAATTTATAAGAGACATTACAGAAAATCTAGAAGCATTTAGCTACAATAAGATAATAGCAAATTTTTACGAAATTTACTCTTTTTATAACAAAGAAGTTGAAAAAGAATATACCAAGGAAACAATTCTAACTAATTTTAATAAAATCTTACTATCGATGTTACCAGTTCTTCCTCATCTAGCATCCGAATGTCTTGAATTAAACAATTATAAGGGATCAATAAACTGGCCAAAATATGATAAGAAATTATTAATTGAAGATAAAGTTAAATATGTAATTCAAATTAACGGTAAAAAAAGAGATTTAATCGAGGCAGCTATTAATATTGATGAAAACGATTTAGTGCAAACAGCTAAATTAAATACTAATTTAAAAAAATATTTACATGAAAAAAAAATTAAAAAAATAATTTTTATTAAAAATAAGTTAATGAATATAATAATCTAAGATGATAAAAAAATCGCATCTTATAATAATAATTTTGATATTTCTAAATCATTGTGGGTACACCCCAATTTACAAAGGATTAGTCAATGCAGATTTTGCAATAGTAATTAAAGAAATTAGAGGTGACAGAGACTTAGGAAATTCTATCAAATCCAATCTTAATAGATACCGAATTACTGATGGAAAAAAAATATTCTATGTAAGCTCATCTTCAACTTATTTAAAAAACTCAATTTCAAAAGATACAACTGGCAAAACAACAGAGTATCAGCTGAAGGCAGTAACTGTATTTAAAATTGAAAAAGAAAATATTGTAAAAGAAATTAAAATTACTGAATCATTTAATATGAAAAGCAAGAACAACAAATTTGAAGAAAATGAGTATGAGCTAATTCTCAAAGAAAGTATGGCAAATACTATTGTTCAAAAGTTAATTTTACAACTTAATAGATTGTAATGATACTTAAAAATTATGAAATTGAAAAAATAAATCTAGAGTTTACAAAATTTATTTTATGTTATGGTCAAAATGAGGGTTATAAAAATCAATCTATTAAAATTTTAACCAAAAATTATAATGAAATATCTGTTTATGATGAGAAAGAAGTTTTAGATAATACTGAAAATTTTTTAGAGAGCTTATACTCAAAATCTTTATTTCAAGAAAAGAAAATAATTATTATTAAAAGAGCTAGTGATAAAATTTTAAAATTTATTGATGGACTTAAGGATAAAGATTTAAGTGATTTAAATATAATTATTAATTCTGGTATTCTTGAAAAGAAATCTAAATTAAGGGTACTTTTTGAAAAAGATAAGAGTTTTGCATGTATTGCTTTTTACCCAGATAATGAACAAACATTGTTTAAATTAGCGAATGATTTTTTAAAGAAAAAAAAATTATCAATTTCAAGCTCAAATATTAATATTATTATTAGTAAGTGTAACGGTGATAGAGAAAATATGTTTAACGAATTACAAAAAATAGAGTTTTTTTCAAAAAATAATAAAAAAATTACTTCAGAAGCAATCTCAAAATTAACAAACTTGAGTGAAAATTATGATATTTCTGAACTTGTCAATAACTCGCTAGCTAAAAACAAAAATAAAATAATTAAAATACTTAACGAAAATAATTTTAATAATGATGATTGCATATTAATAATCAGAATGTTTTTAAACAAATCAAAAAAAATACTTGCACTATCAACTGAATTCGAAAAAAATAAAGATTTAGATTTAACAATTTCTTTAGCTAAACCGCCAATTTTTTGGAAAGAAAAAGAAGTAACAAAACAGCAAATATGTGGATGGAAACCTCAAAATATTAAAGAATTAATTTACAAATTAAATAAACTTGAATTATTAGTTAAGAAAAATTTTGAAAATTCTGTAAACCTTATTACTGATTTCATATTTGAACAAATCCATTCACAAACTAATAATTAGATTTTATTATATCTATAATTTTATTTAGTTGATCTAAATCTTTATATTCAAAGGAAATCTTACCTTTATTTCTTTTATTATTTTGTATATTAACATTTAATCCAATCTTGTTTGATATTGACAATTCTAGAGCTAAAATGTTGGTATCTTTAATTTTAGTACCTTTTTGTTTTTTATTCTTAAACAATTTTACAAAATTTTCAGTTTGTCTAACTGATAATTTTTTATCAACTATTTTACTTGCAACAAAAGATGCATTGTCTAATCCAACAAGTATTTTTGCATGACCAGCTGTTAATTTTTGTCTCTCAATTAATTTAATTACAGAATCAGGCAAACTTAACAATCTTAAAGAATTTGTAATGTGACTCCTACTTTTTCCAATAAATTTAGAAACTTTTTCTTGATCATAGGAAAAATCATCAATCAAACGTTTATATCCTTGAGCTTCCTCTAAAGGATTTAAATCGTGCCTCTGAACATTCTCAATAATTGCAAATTCTAAGGACTTTAAATCATCAACTTCTGTTACTACCACGGGTACATCATGCAAACCAGCTTTTTGAGCAGCTAGCCACCTTCTTTCACCTGCTATTATCTCAAATTTAGATTCATCATCGCTTAATTTTCGAACTATGATAGGTTGGAGTACTCCCCTCTCTTTAATTGAATTTGTTAAATCATTTAAAGTACTTTCATCAAAAATTTTTCTAGGTTGATATTTATTAGGAACTAAATCAGAGACCAAAAGTGTATTTTTCTGAGGATTAACTTTAGTTTCACCTATTAGTGAAGATAGACCTCTTCCTAAGCCTTTTTTTATTTTATCCATTAAGCTGCACTCCCGATGGTTGACTCTTGATTGATAAATTCATCAGTAAAATTGAAATAAGATTTACTTCCAGGACATGATTTATCGTAGATTAATACCGGCATACCATGTGAGGGCGCTTCTGATAATCTGACATTCCTGGGTATCACGGTCGAATAAACTTTTTCACTAAAATAATCCCTAGCTTCTTTCTCAACCTGAGATGAAAGCTTATTTCTTTTGTCATACATAGTTAAAAGTATACCCCTAATTTTCAGATCTGGATTCAAACTTACTTTTATTCTTTCGATTGTTTTCATAAGCTGCGTTAAGCCCTCTAAAGCAAAAAATTCTGTCTGAAGTGGTACTAATAATGAGTTTGAAGTTACAAGTGCCATTACAGTCAACAAGCTCAATGAAGGTGGGCAATCAATCAATACATAATCATATAGTTCACTAGAATTGTTTAAATATGCGGCTAATTTAGCCTTTAGTAAAAAAGCCCTGTTACTATCATCAGCCGTCTCTACTTCTAAGCCAGATAAATCTACATTAGATGTGATAACATCTAAATTCTCAAACCGTGTTTTTTTAATCACCTGACTAATTTCTCTAGTTCCATTTAACACTCCATAAATTGTATCACTTGAGCTATCCATATTAGATAATCCTAGACCCGTGGTAGCGTTGCCTTGTGGATCCAAGTCAACTACTAGAATTTTTTTATTTATTTGAGATAAGCCAGCTGCAAGATTTATCACTGTAGTGGTTTTTCCAACCCCACCCTTTTGATTTATGACTGAGATAATTTGCATTTAAATTTTTTGTAGTCCTTTTAATTTTTTTTTTTAATTTTTCTAATATTTATTAAAAAAGAATCTTTACTTGTTAAACTTTTTTTTTCTATGTACTCCAATTCCCAATTTTTTTTAGAATTTTCAAAAATTTTTTTTCCACCCTTCCCCATAAAAAAAATTAAATTTTTATATTTTGAAAAATTTTCATACACTAAGTCTAGAACTACAGGCATTGGTTTAAATGCTCTAGACATTATTGTTCCTGTTTCTAAATTTTTTATTTCAAAAATATTTTTTTGAAAAACTTTTGTATTTAAATTTAATCTCTCTGACACTTCTTTTAAAAAATGGCTTTTATGGTAGCTTTTTTCATAAAGATGCACATTCATATTATTTTTCAAATTTTTAAGCATAATTGCTACTATTATGCCTGGCATACCCCCTCCTGAACCTATATCTGTGGTTGTATTGCTATTTAAATCAACAAAATCAATAATTTGTGCAGAATCTATAATATGACGGTCAATTATGGCCTTTTTTGATGCTGTATTCTGGCTAATTATGTTGATTTTTTTATTTTTTTCAAGAATCATAGATATATAGTTTTCAAAGTCCAAAAATGTTTCACGTGAAACATTTAAGTGATCGATTCTAGAATAAAAATTTAAAATTTCCTGATCCATTAAGCTATATGCTTAATAGACTTTCTTTTGACATGTGACAACAAAATATATACAGCGGCAGGAGTTATTCCATCAATTCTTAGAGCTTGGCCCATTGTTTTGGGCTTTATTTCTTTAAATTTAGCTTTTACCTCATTAGATAAACCTGACAGTCCGTCATAATTAATTTTATCTGGAATAATTAGGTTTTCGTCCCTCTTAAATGCTAAAATATCAGCTTTTTGCTTCTTTAAATATCCTCTGTAATGAGCGTTGATTTCCACTTGCTCATCAATTTCTTTGCTAAAAAAAGGTATATCAGACCATATTTCCCTGATTTTACTCATATTAACACCTTTTTGAGTTAAAACTTCACTGGATGATCTCAAAATTCCGTCTTTTGCTATTTTTATTCCAAATTTTTCAGCTTTAGATGGTGAAATCTTAAATTGGCTCATTTTAAGGCTTATTTGTCTGATTTGCTCAAATTTACTCAAATATAAACCTTTTCTTTCTTCACCTATTAAACCAATATCAATACCCTTTGCAGTTAATCTTTGGTCAGCATTATCAGATCTTAAACTTAATCGATATTCTGCTCTTGATGTAAACATTCGATATGGCTCAGCAACTCCTTTAGTCACTAAATCATCAATCATTACTCCAATGTAGGCGTCAGATCTATCAAGTATGAATGGTTCTAATTTCTTGACAGACAAGGCAGCATTTACTCCCGCTATAAGACCTTGTGCAGCCGCTTCCTCATATCCTGTTGTCCCGTTAATTTGACCTGCAAGATAAAGATTGCTTATCTTCTTGGTTTCAAGGGTTAGGAATAATTCACGTGGATCTATATAATCATATTCTATTGCATATCCTGGTCTTAATATATTAACGTTCTCTAAGCCGTTGATATTATTACATATTTCTTGTTGTACCTCAGCTGGAAGTGATGTAGATATGCCATTTGGGTAAATTGTGTGATCATTTAGACCTTCTGGTTCTAAAAATATCTGATGACGAACTTTATCAGCAAATTTTACTATCTTATCCTCTATAGAAGGACAATATCTTGGGCCTACTCCTTTTATACTACCTGAGTACATAGCACTCTTAGATAAATTCTTTTCTATAATTTTATGAACCTTCTCATTTGTATATGTCATCCGGCATGACACTTGTTTATTCAAGTTTTTTTTTGTTAAGAATGAAAAAAAATAAGGATCCTCATCTGCGAATTGTTCTTCTAAGTTTTCAAAATGAATTGTTCTTGCATCCAACCTTGGCGGTGTTCCAGTTTTTAATCTTCCAATTTTAAAATCATATTTAGCTAATTGTTCACTTAATCCAGTAGAAGGTTTTTCATCGTATCTTCCAGCGGGAGTTCTTTCATCACCTATATGTATCAAACCGTTCAAAAAAGTCCCTGTTGTAAGTATTATCTTGTTTGATAGAACTTTCTTACCTTCTTTAGTTTCAAATCCACTTATTGAATTTTTATCGAAAATAAACTTTGCTACAGGATCAGAAAAAACACTTAAATTACAATAGTTTAGCAATATTTCTTGCATATATCTACGATAAAGTGATCTATCTGATTGAGTTCGTGGTCCTCTGACTGCTGGCCCTCTACTTCTATTTAACAATCTAAATTGTATACCTGATTTGTCTGCTACATCTCCCATAACACCATCAAGGGCATCTATTTCTCTAACCAAATGACCTTTACCCAAGCCTCCTATTGCCGGGTTACATGACATCTCACCGATAGTTTCTATTTTATGAGTAAATAGGGCAGTGTTCACTCCAAGACGAGCAGATGCTGCTGCAGCTTCACATCCAGCATGACCACCTCCAATTACAACAACATCAAATGACAAATCATTTTTCATAATCCAAATCTATATGTGATTATATAATTTACAAGATAGGCTTAATTTTTTGTTAATAAGCCTTATTTATCAACGTTTTTTGGTAAAAAAAAGTGGAAAAACCAGCAATATAGGGTATCACTTGCCGATACAAAAATCGTTGAAAATACTACCTAAGATCTCCTCTACATCAACTTTTCCAACTATCATACCTAAATGTCTAGTAGCTAATCTTAAATCTTCTGCAGCTTTATCAAAATCTTCGATTTCTTTTTTTTGGTTAAAGTTATTTAGATGATCCAAACACTGTTGCAGATGTTGCCTGTGCCTTTCTCTTGTAATTAAAATATCATCACTTGTAAGAAATTTATTTTTTAAATTATTTTTTATTTTTGAAATTAATTCTTCAATGTTTTTATTTTCTTTAAGTGAAATTAAAACATGATTTGTTTTTTTAATTTCTGTACCAATATCTTTTTCTAAGAGATCAGATTTATTTATAACTAAAATTGCATTTTCATGTAACAAATCCTTCAAAACATCAGTAAAATTAGGGCTTTTTGCATCAATCACAACAAGCTTTAGATCTGCTTCTTCAGCTTTATTAAGAGATAATTTAATTCCTTTTTTTTCTATCTCATCTTTAGAATTTCTTATTCCGGCTGTATCAGAAATGATAACTGGATAACCGTCTATATTTAGATGAGTTTCAATCACATCTCTAGTTGTGCCTGCAATTTCAGAGACGATTGCAACATCGCGATTAGATAAGTGATTCATCAAGCTAGATTTGCCAGCATTAGTTGGTCCTAGGATGGCAATTTTAAAACCTTCTCTAATTCTTTCTCCAACTTTTTGATCGTTTAATATTTTTTTGATTTTATTTATTACTTCATCTGAACTGTTTTTGATTTCATCTAAAATATTACTAGGCAGGTCTTCCTCTGGAAAATCAATTTTTGCCTCAACATGTGATAAAATTTTTAAAAGTTTTTCTCTTAAAAAATTAAATTGATCAGATGATTTTCCATTCATGATTTTAATTGCTTGTTGTCTTTGAATTTCTGTTTCTGACGAAATTAAATCAGCAATACTTTCTGCTTTAAGTAAATTTATTTTTCCATTTTGAAATGCTAGTTTTGTAAATTCACCTGGCCCAGCTAATCTACAATTTTCTATATCTGAAAGAGAGGAGTGCAGGGCATCCACAACAGCTTTACTGCCATGAACTTGAATTTCAGCCATATCTTCGCCTGTGTAGCTCTCAGGCCCAGGAAACCAAAGGATTAGCCCCTCATCAATCAGCTCAGAAGTGTTGATTTTATTGATTTTTCTTAATGTTGCTACTCTCGGTTTTGGTGGCCCCTTGCCAGTTAAAAGCTTAATTACTTTTGAGGTATCTTGTCCTGAAAGTCTTATAACAGCCACACCTGATATGCCAGGACCACTCGATAAAGCATAAATTGTCATTTAAAGATTATATCTTTAAATTTATGTCTCTGTAAAACTTAAAATTGTAATGAAAAATTCTTTTAAGCTGGTTTATTCATTGAATTAAAAAACTCAGCATTATTTTTTGTGTCTTTTAATTTTGAGTTAATAAACTCTATGGCATCCATGGTTCCCATTGGAGCAATTATTCTTCTAAGCACGTTCATTTTTTGTAAATCATTTTTGTCAAATAATAATTCTTCTCTTCTTGTGCCTGATTTTGTTATATCGATTGCTGGATATATTCTTTTGTCAGCAATTTTTCTATCTAATATTGTTTCACTATTACCTGTTCCTTTAAATTCTTCAAAAATAACTTCATCCATTCTACTTCCGGTGTCAATTAAAGCTGTAGAAATAATTGTTAATGAACCACCTTCTTCAATATTTCTTGCTGCACCGAAAAATCTCTTAGGTCTCTGGAGTGCATTTGCGTCAACACCACCGGTTAAAACTTTCCCAGAACTAGGTATCACTGCATTGTAGGCTCTTCCTAGTCTTGTTATAGAATCTAGTAAAATGATTACATCTTTTTTATGTTCGGTTAATCTTTTTGCTTTTTCAATGACCATTTCGGCTACTGCCACGTGCCTTTGAGCTGGTTCATCAAAAGTAGAGCTAATTACCTCGCCTTTTACAGTTCTTTGCATGTCAGTTACTTCTTCTGGACGTTCGTCAATCAACAGTACCATAAGATAGCATTCTGGATAATTTTTAGCTATTGAGTTTGCAATACTTTGCAAAATCATTGTTTTTCCAGCTTTAGGTGGAGAAATAATTATAGACCTTTGTCCTTTACCAATTGGACTAACCAGATCAATTAGTCTTGGGGTTAAATCTTGTTTTTTTTCAACTTTTGTCGTTTCAACTTCCATCACCAATTGTTTATCTGGATATAAAGGAGTTAAGTTATCAAATGCAATTTTATGTCTTGCTTTTTCTGGTTCTTCAAAATTTATTTTGCTAACTTGTAATAATGCAAAATATCTTTCTCCTTCTTTAGGTGCTCTTACTGGTCCTTCAACTGTATCTCCAGTTCTTAAACCATATTTCCTAATCTGACTTGGGCTGACATAAATATCATCCGGCCCTGGAAGATAATTTGACTCCATTGCTCTTAAAAAACCAAAACCATCTTGTAATAACTGTAAAACACCTACACCAGTAATTTCCTCTTTTTCGGCAACCTTCTTAAGAATTGCAAAAAGTATTTCCTGTTTCCTAAGTGTGCTGGCATTTTCAATACCAAGCTCTTCTGCTTGAGTAATAAGCTGTTCAGATGATTTTAATTTTAATTCTTGTATATTCATGATTGTTTCTTAGATAAGGACTTATCAGATGGTATTAATATATATACTACTGTTGTTATTTCAACCCTAGATTGGCTTAAAAATAGCTAAAAATACAACAATAATCAAGATAACCGTGGGTATTTCATTAATAATTCTAAAGAATCTTGCAGATCTTGTGTTTGTAGAGTTTTTTAGAGCAACAAGACATTTACCCAAATAATCATTGTAAGCTGATAACAAAATTATTAAAACAATTTTTATCTGAAACCATAATTGAGAAAAAATATCTATTCCATTGAGATAAATTAATACTAATCCAAAAACCCAAGTAAAAATCATTGCAGGACGCATAATGTAGTAAAATAACCTTCTTTCCATGACTTCAAAAATATCTGTTGCTTCTTTTTTCTCTTTATTTTCAACATGGTAAACAAAAATTCTAGGAAGATACAAAAGACCGGCCATCCAAGAAATAACTGCAATCAAATGCAAAGATTTAAATAATAAATACGAATTCATATATCAAATATTTCTTTCAATTAAGGATTTTAATAAAAGGATATGATCATCATTATCATTTAAACAAGGAACCATATCAAAATTTTCTCCTCCAGCACTAATAAAACTCTCCTTACCCTGAATTAAAATTTCCTCCAAAGTCTCGACGCAGTCAGATGAAAACCCCGGACAAATTGTAAGAACATTTTTGACTCCTTCTTTAGGTAAGTTTTCTAAAGTCTTGTCAGTATATGGTTGAAGCCATTCTTGTGGACCAAATCTTGATTGAAATGTGGTTTTAATTTTAATTGAACTAAATTTTTCCGAAATAAGTCTTGTCGTTTTATGACAATAACAATGATAAGGATCACCTTTATCAAAATATTTTTTTGGTATGCCATGATAAGAGGTTATAATTAGATCTGGCCTCCAATTTATTTCGTTAAGTTTTTTGTTAATGGAATTAACGAGTGCATCAATATAAAGAGGATCAGATTCGTAATGTGGTATTATTTTTAAGGAGGGTTGCCATCTCATTTTCATTAAAGTTCTATAAACTTCATCACAGACTGTTGCTGTTGTGGCAGCAGCATACTGTGGATAAAGAGGAAGTATCACCAAGTTTTCACAGCCCATTTCATGTAATTTATGAATCTTGCTTTTTATACTAGGATTTCCATATCTCATTGCAAAATCTACAATAATATTTTCTTTAGAAGTTGAGTTTGAAATTTTTTCACTTTGCTTTTTTGTATAATAGAGAAGTGGAGACATGTTTTTGTCTTTCATCCATATTTCCTTATAAGCTTTTGCTGTTTTGGAGGGCCTAAAATTTAAAATAAAAACATTTAAAATTATTTGCCAAATCACAGGATTTACTTCGATAACCCTTCTATCAGAAAGAAACTCTTTTAAATATTTTCTTATATCAAGCCAACTAGTAGAGTCGGGTGTTCCTAAATTAATTATCAGAACGCCGGTTTTGCCAAACTTTACAGGGGGATGATTTTTGTCAATCATTTAAAATCTTTTACAATTTTGATTAAGTTTTCTAGCATTTCTGGATTAGTCTCAGGTAAAATACCATGTCCAAGATTAAATATATACGGATGATCTTTAAAGATTTCCAAATATTTAGAGGCTTCCTTTTTTAAGGTTTCATTGTCTGTTAATAAAATTTTAGGGTCTAACCCGCCTTGAATAGGAATTTTTATATCCCTAAGTATTTTTTTTGGATCAACATTATAATCAATACTAACAGCGTCAGGCTTAACAATATCACAAAATTCTTTATAATTTTTTATTTCTCTAGGGAAACATATCACTGGAACATTTAAAGATTTTACATAATTTACTAAATTTAAAGTCGGAGAATAAACATAGTTAGGTAAATCTTTCTCATCTAACAAGCCTGCCCAACTATCAAAAATTTGAATGATATTTGCACCATTATCCACTTGGTTTTTGATATGTACTTTTAAAAATTTTTCAATAATTAATAAAATTCTGTTTATTAAAAACTCATCTTTAAAAAAATCTTTTTTTAAATTTTGTTTGGGAGACTGTTGATTGATCATATAAACTAATAATGTCCATGGAGCACCAACAAAACCAATAGTATTTTTATTGTTTAAAATAGTGTCTGAGCTAACTTTTCTTATTGCCTTATATACACGATGTATTTTTTCTACAAAGTCAATTTCATCAGTCTTAGTAATTTTACTAAGATTCAATTCTCCTAATTTTGGCCCAAAATTTTTTTCAAATTCTACTTTTTGACTTAATCCATAAGGAAGCATTAATATATCTGAAAAAATAATTGCAGCATCTAGATTAAATCTTTTTAAAGGCTGAAGTGTTATTTCTGCAGTTAAATCATCATTTAAACATAGATTAATAAAGTTAGGATTATTTTTTCTAATTTCTCTAAATTCTGGTAAATATCTTCCTGCCTGTCTCATAATCCATATAGGGTTAAAAGAGACATCTTTGTTTGTTATTACTTTATTTAAAGGTTTCATAAATAAGTATTATTAATTATTGTAGTTGTAATATATCTTGTGAATAAAGGTGATTACTTTTTATAAACATTATATTTACAGTTTACCAACATCTTATGTGGTTAAAATTGTTTAAAATGAAGCTTTTTTATCATATCAATTTTTGTGGATTGTTTTACCCTATTTATTATTAATGTTAATAAATAGCAGTTTTTACAAGATAAGCTTATTAAATTTTAAATTGTGTAATTTAATTAAAATAATACAAATTTATTAACAATATATTCATGAGTAATACATATCAAATATATTTAATTTCCGACTCAACAGGTGAAACTTTAGATAGAATATTTTTAGCTCTCAAGGCTCAATTTTTAAATATAGAATATAAAGTTCATTCTTATTCTTTTACAAGGACAGAAAATCAAATTCTAAAAATTCTAGAGGATGCAAAAAAAAATGAAAATTCGATAATCTTATATACAATCGTAGATAACAGCTTAGCTAAATATCTTTCTAGTGCAAGCGAAGATAAAAAAATTCCATGTTTTGGTGTTTTAGGAAATTTAATTCTAAATTTTTCAAAAATATTAAATCAAAAAGCAACACACGAGCCAAGTGGTCAACATATTTTAAACGAAGAGTATTATGACAGAATTGAAGCAATTCAATTTACAATGAATCATGATGATGGAAATTTGATAAACGAAGTAAACAAATCAGATATTATTCTCGTAGGTGTAAGTAGAACAAGTAAAACACCAACATCTATTTACTTAGCCAACAAAGGCTTTAAAACGTCAAACATTCCATTAGTAAATGAAAATTCTTTGCCAGAGTCCCTTAAAAAAAATCCACAGATGACATGTGTTGTAGGATTAAGCACAGAACCGGAAAGACTGGCTGATTTGAGAAAAAATAGAATGAATTCTTTAAAAGAAACAGAAAATATTGAATATACAGATTTAGAAAATATTAAAAAAGAGGTCCTGGAGGCAAAAAAAACATTTCAAAAATATAAATGGCCCCTTATAGACGTAACAAGAAAGTCAGTCGAAGAAACAGCAGCTTCTATAATTAAAATTCACAAAATATATTTAAATAATGTTAAATAAAATTATTCTCGCTTCAAAAAGCGAGGTTAGAAAAGAAATTTTAGATAAAAACAATATTAAATGCGTTGTTGAGCCTTCAAATGTAGATGAAGAGCCCGTAAAAGAAAGTTTATTAAAAGAACAGGTAAGTTCAGAAATAATTTCAAAAAATTTAGCTGAATTAAAGGCAAATAAAGTTAGCATGAAAAAAAACGACGAAATAGTATTAGGAGCCGATAGCGTGATAGATTTGGAGGGCGAGTTGATATCTAAACCAGAAAGCAGAGAAGAGGCAATGGAAATATTAAGAAAACTTAATGGTAAATCACATTTTTTAATTAGTTCTGTTTGTATATCAAAAAATGGATCTATGATTTGGAATTATACTGATAAAGCAAAATTAACTATGAAAAATTTTACTGATGATGAATTAAAAAATTATTTATCTAAAATACCCGATGAAACTCTTTATGCATACAATGTCTACCAAATAGAGGGAGAGGGCAGAAGTTTGTTTGCAAGTATAGAAGGTGATGAAGATACAATTATGGGTCTACCTGTTAAAAAAATTAAGGAATACATAAGCTTATTGTGATGAAAAAATATTTTGTAATTGGTAATCCTATCAATCATTCTTTATCTCCTAAACTTCATAATTATTGGCTTAAAGAAAACAAAATTGACGCCATTTATGATAAAAAAAAAATTGAGGAGAAAAATCTCCAAACTATAATCTCTAAAGTTAAAGAAAAAAAAATAGATGGCATCAATGTTACTGTTCCATTTAAAAAGGTGGTAATTCCCTTTTTGGATAAATTAAGTATTGAGGCTGAACAAACACAGTCAGTAAATACAATAATTTTAAAAGATAACAATTTAGAGGGGCACAATACTGACATTACTGGTTTTGCTAAAGCAATTAAAAAATTAAATTTTAATTTAGAAGGCAAAAAAGTTTTTATTTTAGGCGCTGGTGGCGTAGTACCTTCAATAATTTTTGCTTTAAATACAATGAAAGTATCTAAAATTATTATTAGCAACAGAACAAGACAAAAAGCAGAAAATTTAAAAATGCTATTTAATAATTTAAATATTTTAGAATGGGGAAAAGTAGAAGATTTTGACGTGATTATAAACGCAACAAGCCTAGGTTTAAATAATGAAGAAATAAATTTAGATTTTTCAAATATTGGAAATGATAAATTATTTTATGATGTAATTTATAATCCCAGTGAAACTAAATTTTTAAGAGAGGGCAGGAGACTTGGAAATAAAGTTGAAAATGGAAAATTAATGTTTGTATATCAAGCATACGAAGCATTCAAATTATGGCATGGTTTAGAGCCTGAAATCAACGAGCATACTTTAAAAATTTTAGAAGATGATTAGAATTGGTATTTTAGGAGAAATAGGATCAGGCAAGAGTTATGTTGCTAATAATTTTGGATACCCAGTATTTAATGCAGATCGTGAGGTAAATAAACTTTATAAAAAAAATAAAAAAATTTTTCAAAAATTAAATAAAAAATTACCAAAATATATTTTATCGTTTCCAATAGATAAATCTGAAATTACAAAAGCAATATTGAGCAATAAGCGAAATTTAAAAATAATAATTAATATTGTTCATAAAGAGATAAGAAAAAAAATGAAATTATTCCTTAAAAAAAATAGAAATAAAAAAATCGTAATATTAGATATACCATTACTTTTAGAGAATAAGATTGCAAATAAAAAGGATATACTAATTTATATAGACTCTAAAAAAACTGAAATTGAAAAAAGACTTAGAATAAGATCAAATTTTAATCGTAAATTAATAAATAAATTTAGAAAAATTCAGTTTTCTTCTAATTATAAAAAAAGAAAATCAGATTTTATAATTATAAATGATTTTAAAAATAAACCTGTTAAAAAAAGTATTAAAAATATTTTAGAAAAAATTTTGTAAATGAAAGAAATAGTATTAGATACAGAAACTACCGGAATTTCTGTTAAAGAAGGTCACAGGATTGTTGAAATTGGATGTATTGAACTAGATAATTTAATTCCAACTAAAAATAAATTTCATTATTACATCAATCCTGAAAGAAAAGTATCTGAGGATGCATTTAAAATTCATGGTTATTCAGATGAATTTTTATCCAGACAAAAAAAATTTCAAGAAATTGGAGAAGAATTTGCTAACTTTGTTAGAGGAAAAAAACTGATAATTCACAATGCAGAATTTGACTTAGCACATATAAACAATGAACTTTCTTTAATGGGAGTTGAAAAATTAAAAAATGAGGTTGTTGATACTTTACTTTTGGCAAGAAATAAATTTCCTGGGTCTTCAGTAAGCTTGGACGCGCTCTGTAAGCGTTATAGAATAGATAATTCAGCAAGATCAAAGCATACTGCTTTGGTTGATTGTGATTTATTGTCGAAAGTTTACATAAATTTAATTGATCAGAAAGAACCAACTTTAGATTTCAGATCTTTAGATCAAGAAAATAATAGAAATATAAATAGCAAATCTAAATATTTTAAGAAAGTAATAACACCAACTCCAAAAGAATTAAGTGATCATAAAATATATCTTAAAAATAAGTTAAAAAAAAATTTTTTCTAATTAAATTTTTGTTTGTACAATCCTTCAAAATCAACTTTTTTTTCAAATTTTATTCCTGGATATCCTGAATTATGCAAGAGATCGAGCAGTGATTTTTCTAAATCTGGATAAATTTTTGTCTGAACATCACAAAGAATAATTCTTTCTAATTCTTTTTTGTCTTTAACCTCATCATTAATTCTTACAATGGTTGAAAATATTATTTCAAAGTGGGATTTTTTTTTACTATTACTTTTATCTTCAAATTTAAGAGCAGTATTTACTTCTATATGTTTGTCTTTAATTGCTTTAGAATTAATTTCTATACCAAGCTGATATTTTGATATTTGTTCTTTTACAAATAAATATGTTTCAATGTCTGGCGTCTCACTTGACATATCTTTAATATATTTTCCTAATATCTTAAACTTTTCTGTCATTATCATCCTCTATATCTTCGAATTCACCATCTATGAATTTATTTTTTTGATTTTCTTGTTTCTTAAATTTTTTTGAAAATTCATTTAATATAATTTTTCTAGTTAAAGGAAAAATTAACAAAAATCCTATAAGGTCAGTTACAAACCCAGGAATTATTAGAAGTAAAGCTGCAAAAGCGATTACTGCTCCAGAAATAACTTCATAGGCAGGTGTTTCATTTTTACTTAGTTGTAAAAAACCAGATTTTAGTGTGTTGATACCCTCATACTTGGCGTAGTAAATACCAACTATAGCTGTGGTAAAAATTAATAAAATAGTTGTAATTGCTCCAATTTGAGATCCAATTTTTATTAATAAATAGATTTCAATTATTGGTATTAATATAATTAATAGTAAAATTGAGTTCATTTGTCCTTAATCTAAATTGCTGGTTGAAATTAATCAACAGAGTAATTACTATCAGTATATGAATTATAGTTTTGAATATATAGATATAATATTACTAGCAATGATAGCTGGGTTTATTTTCCTCAGACTTAGAGGAATACTTGGCAAAAGAACTGGTTTTGAGGGTAAAACTTCTGCTCAACTAAAAGAAGTTTTAAACAATGTTAAAATTGATAAAACAGAAAAAATTATTGAAGTTTTTGATGAAAAAGCTCAAAAAGAATTTTTAAAAGGAGCGAGAATTGCTTATGAGACAATCATAACTGATTTTAGTGATAATGATAATAAGATTACAACAAGTAAGCCGTTACTTAATAATGAAATACATAATAAATTTAATGAGGCTCTTGAAGCTAGAAAAGCAAGAGAACACTACGCAGAGATAACATTTATCGGTATTAATTCTGCAATTATTAAAGAACATAAAAAAATCGGAAAAATTTTAAATGTAACTGTAGATTTTATTGCAGAGGTAATTACTTGTATTAAAGATAAAGATAAAAAAATAGTTTCAGGAGATCCAGAAAAAATTAAAAAAATTTATGATACTTGGGTTTTTTCTAGGGATACCACATCATCAAACCCAAATTGGCAGCTTGTAAATATTTTAAGTTAATTGATAAAAAAAATTTCAGACAAAGATAAGAAAGACTGGGAAGCTTTTTTATCGGGTAATGAAAAAATTATAGATAAAGACTTAAAAAAACAAGAAAAATTAAAACTTAAGACAACTACTATTGATTTGCATGGTTATTCTCTAGAAGATGCAAATAAAACAATTGAAGAATTTATAAAATCTTCATATGAAAAAAAAATAAATAAAATAGTTGTTGTTACTGGAAAAGGCCTCCATTCTGATAATGAACTAAACCCCTATGTTTCAAAAGATTTAAGTATATTAAAATATTCTGTGCCTGATTTTATTATTAGAAATGTTAATCTGATGAAATATATATCAGTTATTAAAGAAGCAAAAATTGAAGATGGTGGAAGTGGAGCATTCTATTTGTTTTTAAAAAAAAATAAAAAATGATTATTTGGCTGGCCTCTTATCCTAAAAGTGGAAATACTCTCTTGAGAGCAATTTTAGCATCTTACTTTTATTCAAATGATGGTAATTTTGATTTTATTAATTTATATAAAATTCAACAGTTTCCTTCAGTTCAGCATTTTAAAAATCTTAATTTAGATTTACTTAATGAAAAAGATGTTTTTAAAAATTTTATAGAAGCTCAAAAATTAATAAACAAAGATAAAAAAATAAAGTTTATGAAAACTCATGGTAGTTTAGCGAAAATTAATAATTGTAATTTTACTGATTTGAATAATTCACTTGGTGCGATTTATATTGTTAGAGATCCTCGAAATGTTGTAACTTCTTTTTCCCATCATTATGACCTGAAAATTGATGAGGCGACTAGGGTCATAACTGATCCAACAAGATGGCTAGTTAAAACAGATCAAATATATAAAACATTTCTTGGATCCTGGAGTGTTAATTATAATTCTTGGAAACAAATGAGAGACAAAGTTCTAATTGTTAAATACGAAGATTTAATAAGTAAAAAAAAAACTACAATGTTAAAAATATTAAAATTTATTGAGTCCCTGGGTCTCAATGATTTCAAGCTTAATATGAATAAACTAAATAAAGTTATAAAAACGACAGAATTTGAAAAAATGAAGGAGCTAGAGAAAAAAAAAGATTTTAAAGAAGCTGTTTTAGATCCCAAGACTAAAAAAAGAAAAGTTTTTTTTAAACTTGGCCCTAGAAACAATTGGAAGAATATTCTTGATTTAAAGCATGTGAAAATTATTGAAAATGCATTTCAAAAAGAAATGATCGAATTAGGCTATCTATAACAACAATAATTTATTTAAAGAATAAACTTAGATAGATCTGTGTCTTTAACTAAATTTTCTAGGTTTTGATTTATGTATTCTTTATTAATTATAATCTTTTCACCTGCCCGATCTGTTGCAGTAAAACTAATCTCATCTAGTATTTTTTCAATTATAGTATGAAGTCGTCTAGCTCCAATATTTTCAACAGTAGCATTTACCTCTGAGGCAATGGTTGCAATAGCATCAATACCATCATCTGAAAATTCAAGCTCAACATTTTCTGTTTTTAAAAGAGCGACATACTGTTTTATTAAACTAAAATCAGGTTCTCTTAAAATTCTTTTAAAATCTTCACTCGTAAGAGCTTCTAGCTCAACTCTTATAGGCAACCTGCCCTGTAACTCAGGAAGAAGATCCGAAGGTTTTGCTAACTGAAATGCTCCTGAGGCTATAAATAAAATATGATCTGTCTTTATTGGTCCATGTTTTGTATTAACTGTTGTTCCCTCAATTAGTGGTAACAAATCTCTTTGAACACCCTCTCTTGAAACATCACCACCAACTCTATCGGTTCTTGCTGAGATTTTGTCAATTTCATCTAAAAAAACTATTCCATTATTTTCGGTTGAAAGCTTTGCTGCTTTAATAATTTTATCTTGCTCAATTAATTTATCAGACTCATCATTAATTAAAATGTCATGAGACTCTTTTACTGTCATTTTTTTCTTTTTTTCTTTATTGCCCATTGATTTTCCAATCATTTCACCAATATTGATCATTCCAACATTTGCTCCGGGCATCCCAGGGATTTCAAAAGAAGCACCACTTGAACCAGTATCACTTACAGCTATTTCAATTTCATTATCATCTAAGTCACCATTTCTTAATCTTTTTCTAAAACTTTCTCTTGTTGCAAGACTCGCTTTCTTACCAACTAAAGCATCTAAAACTTTTTCCTCAGCTGCTTTTTGCGCTTGAGCATATACTTCTTTTCTTTTTTTTACTTTTTCCATTGAGATTGCAATCTCAATTAAATCTCTGACGATCTGTTCTACATCTCTTCCAACATATCCAACCTCTGTGAATCTAGTAGCTTCAACTTTTACAAAAGGTGCCTCTGCTAATTTCGATAATCTTCTTGAAATTTCTGTTTTACCAACTCCTGTAGGTCCAATCATTAAAATATTTTTTGGCAAAACTTCATTTTTCATTTCACCTTTGAGAGCTTGTCTTCTCCATCTATTTCTTAATGCGACTGCAACAGCTCTCTTTGCTTTATTCTGTCCAACAACAAATCTGTCAAGTTCCGAAACTATTTCTCTTGGAGACAAAGAACTAACTAAAGCAGCCTCTTCTTTTTGAATTTTATCTTTAGGATGAAGCTTTGTTACGTTTGAATTATCCATTATATTTTTTCAATTTTAATATTATCATTTGTGAAAACACATATATCAGCAGCAACTTTTATTGCTTTTTTTGCAACTTCTTCAGCTGACATATCACCTTCCATTAAAACTTTTCCAGCAGCTAAAGCATAATTTCCTCCTGAGCCAATTCCAATCACATCTCCTTCAGGCTCTAAAACATCACCAGTTCCAGAAATTATGTAACTATTATTTTTGTCACCAACAGCCATTAAAGCTTCTAATCTTCTTAAATATTTGTCTGTTCGCCAATCTTTTGCCAATTCAACAGCAGCTCTTGATAAGTTTCCTGCGTGTTTTTCAAGTTTACCTTCTAATCTTTCAAATAAAGTTAATGCATCAGCAGTTGACCCTGCAAATCCAGCAACTACATCTCTTTTTTCAATTTTTCTGACTTTTGAAGCTGTGCTTTTGACAACAGTATTTCCCATACTTACTTGCCCATCACCTGCAACCACTACTTCATTATTTTTTCTAACTAGTACAATTGTTGTCATAGTTAATAAATGGTAACTATTTTTGATACTTCAAGTGTTCAGACTGATATTGATATAGTGGGATTATGTATGTATACCATTAAAAATATATGGCTAGAAAAGGAAAAGTATCTCGAAAAACAAAAGAAACTAGCATCAATGTTGAAGTAAATATTGATGGAAAAGGTAAGTACCAAATTGACACTGGTATAGGTTTTTTAGATCACATGCTTGAACAATTATCAAAGCATTCTTTAATTGATTTAAAAGTTAAAGCAAAAGGGGATACTCACATAGATCTTCATCACACAACAGAAGATACGGGTATTGCTATTGGTGAAGCTTTAAAAAAAGCTGCAAAAAAATTTATAGGAATCAAAAGATATGCACATACAGTTATCCCAATGGATGAAACATTAACCAGGGTAGCTATTGATGTTTCAAACAGACCTTATTTGATTTGGAAAGTAAAATTAAAAGTTGAGAAACTTGGTGAGATGGATACAGAACTATTTAAAGAATGGTTTCAAGCTTTTTCTCAATCTGCTGGTATTACAATGCACGTAGAAAATATTTATGGTGATAACAGCCATCACATAATTGAGTCTTGCTACAAAGCATTAGCAAGATCTTTAAGAGCTGCATTAGAGATGGATCCAAGAAACAAAAAGAGCATTCCATCCACTAAAGGCTCATTATAAGTTTAATGAACGTCACAATTGTTGATTATAACTCGGGCAATATTAGCTCGGTAATAAACTCTTTTAAGGAAGTTGCTAAAGATAAAGTAAACATCAAAGTAACTTCAGATTTAAATGGGATTAAAGCTTCTGACAAAATAGTTCTACCAGGTCAGGGTTCGTTTAAGAGTTGTATTGATGCACTAAATAATATCAGCGGTTTAGTAGATACATTAAATGAATTTGCAATAAGTAATAAAAAACCAATTTTAGGAATTTGTGTTGGATTGCAAATGTTTGCAGATATTGGATATGAGGAAACAGAAACAAAAGGGCTTGGTTGGATATCAGGAAAAGTATCTAAGATAGATAATAAAAAGGGAAAATATAAACTTCCTCATATCGGTTGGAATGAAATAAATATTGTTAAAGAAAGTAAAATTTTTAAAGATATAAAAAATAATTCCCATATGTATTTTGTTCACAGTTATGAATTTGTACCAGAGAATAAAAATGTAGTTTCAGCAACAACAGATTATTCTTCAAATATTGTTTGCTCTGTTGAAAAAGAAAATATTTTTGGAACCCAATTTCACCCTGAGAAGAGTGATAATATTGGACTTAAAATAATTGATAATTTTATAAATTTATAAAATGAAAAAATTTTTATTAATAACAATTATATTCTCTTATTATTTTACACCTTCTTATTCCGATGGTCATAAAACAAAATTTAAAGACATTAAAGGTTTCAAGAAACAATTTATTTCCATGTACAAAAAAAAAGTAAATAGAATTAAAGAGGTAAAAAAAACAGATGGTTATCCTGTTTATGAGGGTGAAACTAGTATTCAATTTACTGTAAATAGAGAAGATGCAGGCTGCGGGACTGGAAAAGCACAAACCACTCAAATCCAGTGTGATGGAAAAGGAAATCGAAGTAGGCAAGAATTACATTTGGGCAATATGAAATTGAAAAATAAGGAATATATATATGAGTATGCAGTTTACTTTGATAAAGAATATGAGCCCTTAGAAAAAGGTGCTGTTGTAATAATTGTTCAAATGCACACTGACAATAAAGCCAAGGGTTGCCATAGTTGCTGTCACTTTTGGTTTCAAGATTTTAAATATAAAGGAGAACGTTATTATAGTTGGGCAAGCAAGGCTGCATATTCATCTGAGCCAGTTGTGATAGGAAAAATTGATGATTTAAAGGGTAAATGGACACATATCAAATTTCACGTTCTATGGAAATTAGATGAAACAGGAAGATTTAAAATTTATAAAAATAATGAGATGGTTGTTGATTTAAAAAATATTAAAACACTTGCTGATACATGTACCGGTGGTTATATGAAGGTAGGCATTTATAGGCATAGAACTATTGGATATTGGAATTCTGATTGGGAAAGTTTGCAAGACCAAACAATTTATTTGGATAATATTGTTATAAGAAAACCTGAAAAAGAGGAAAAATTTAAAAAGTAATTTAATGAAAATATTTCCAGCAATAGATATTAAAGACAAAAAATGTGTGAGATTAGTTAAAGGAGACTTAAATAACAAAACCGAATATGAAATATCTCCAGTTGATCAAGCAAGTAAATATAATGATCATGGTTTTAAAAACTTACACATAGTTGATTTGGATGGAGCTCTCACAGGCGAGACAGTTAATTTGGATATTATTCAAGAAATAGTGACTAAATTTGATCTCAATATTGAAATCGGTGGAGGTATTAGAAATTTTGAAAGTATTCAGAAATATACTGATGCAGGTGTGGAGAAAGTAATTTTAGGAAGTGCAGCTATTAAAGATAAGAGTTTTTTAAAACAAGCTTGTAAAAAATTTCCTAACAAAATTGCTTTAGGCTTGGACTCTAAAGATGGATATTTGTCAGTGTCTGGATGGAAAGAAAATTCAAATCAAATGACTTTAGATTATTTAAAAGAAGTTAATGATTATGGTGCAACTAGATTGATTTATACTGACATTAATAGAGATGGGACGAAGCAAAAACCCAATTTTGATGAAACGGCAAAAGTTGCTAATACCTCTAATTGTCCTGTGATTATATCTGGTGGGGTTTCATCAATTGATGATATTAAAAAAGCTAAAAAATTAAATAATAAAAATATTGAGGGCATTATAGTTGGAAAGGCTATTTATGATGGTGATATCAAATTAGACGAATTAGTTAAGGAATTAAATGCTTAAAAATAGAATAATACCTTGTTTAGATGTTAAAAATGGTCGTGTAGTTAAAGGTATTAACTTTGTTGATTTAAAAGACGCAGGTGATCCTGTTGAACAAGCTAAAATCTATTCTGATGGCGGAGCAGATGAAATTTGTTTTTTAGATATTACCGCTTCAAATGAGAACAGAGACACAATTTATGACGTAGTTGAAAAAACTTCTAAGAAATGTTTTGTTCCATTAACTGTTGGGGGTGGTGTTAGAAGTGTTGAGGATATAAGTAAACTGTTAAATTGTGGTGCGGACAAAGTATCAATCAATACTGCTGCAGTTCAAAATCCAGAAGTAATAGTAGAAAGCTCAAAAAAATTTGGTTCACAATGTATTGTTGTTGCAATAGATGCAAAAAAAAATGGAAATAAATGGGAAATTTTTACTCATGGTGGAAGAAATAACACAGGTATAGATACAATTGAATTTGTAAAAAAAATGGAAGACAGTGGAGCAGGTGAGCTCCTAGTTACTTCAATGGATAGAGATGGTACTCAAGTCGGATACGATATTGAATTAATGTCAAATATTTCATCAAAAGTTAATATTCCAGTAATAGCTTCAGGTGGAGTAGGTAACTTAGATCATTTAGTAGATGGAATTAAATTAGGAAACGCTAGCGCAGTTTTAGCGGCATCAATATTTCACTACGGCAAACATTCAGTAAAAGAAGCTAAGGAGTATTTGGATTCAAAAGGAATTCCTGTTAGAATTTAATATGTTTAACACATTAGAAAACTTAATTAAACTTGTAAGACGAAGAAAATCTTCTCCAGTTGAAGGTTCGTACACTAACAAATTGCTTACTGATAAATCATTGAGTAAAGCAAAAGTTTTAGAAGAAGTTGGTGAATTGATTGAATCAGTGGAAGAAAATTCAAATAAAATTCACGAAGCTGCTGATGTGTTTTATCATTTGCTAATGTATCTTGAGGCAAATGATATAAAAATTGAAGATGTAATGTCAGAGTTAGAAAAAAGAAAAAAATGAGTTACGACAATAATAATATTTTTGCAAAAATTTTACGTGGAGAGATACCTTGTAATAAAATTTATGAGGATGATTTTGTTTTGTCATTTCATGATATTAATCCTCAAAAAAAAATCCATGCTTTAGTAATTCCCAAAGGTAAATATGTTGATCTTGATGATTTTAGTGTTAATGCATCACCTGATGAGATGGTTGGGTTGTTAAAAGGCATTAATACAGTAGCTAAAAAGCTTGGAATTTCAACAGAAGTAGGCAAGGGCTACAGAGCTCTAGCAAACATAAGTGATCATGGTGGACAGGAAGTTCCTCACTTGCATTTTCATTTATTTGGAGGTGAAATAGTAGGAAAAATGGTTGAGTGATAGAAGAAGTTAAAAGAAATTATTTAGAAATAAATTCTCTTAAAGATTTAAAAGAAGCAAACAACCCATCTGATGATTTTTCACTAACTCTGTTAAAGCCAGTAAATTTCCAATTGAATAAATTTTTTTACAAAAATATCGGTAAAAATCATAAGTGGGTTGATAGATTAATTTGGAATGAGCAGCAGTGGATTGATTATGTTTCAAGTGAAAAAGTTAAAACATATATACTTAAAAACAAAGATGATCTTGTAGGATTTTTTGAGTTAATTTTTCATTTTGAACAAAAAGAGGTTGAAATAGCTTATTTTGGTATTCTTGAGGAATACCAAAATAAAAAAATAGGATCTTTTTTGTTGTCACAAGCTATAAAAAAATCTTTTGATGAAAATATTAATAGAGTTTGGCTACATACTTGTTCATTAGATCATAAAAATGCTCTCAGTAATTATATTTCTAGAGGAATGAAAATTTTTAAATCTGAAATTGTAAAAATTTAATTTTGAGTAGGTAATTTAAATAATTCTCTTTTTATTATTTGGTTTTTTGAAACAGAATACAGGAGAGTCAAAGTACTATTTTGATAAATGTCTTTTGTTTGCCATCCAATTAAATCAAGAGAATTTATATCAAAAAATATATCTATGTTATTATCATTTTCTTTAATGGTGTAATTGATATATGAATTGTCTATAATCTTTTCATTCAAAGTATAAATTTTTTCAATTAGATAATTTTTATCTAAGATTAAGTTTAATGGAGTTTTTTTAAGAGGGTAAAGGTAGTAACTTGATATCGTTTTGATTACTAAAGACTTACCATTTGATACCAAAATTTTTTTACTTTTTTTGTATTTACAGTAGATTTTTTTTGGGTACTCAATTATACAATTTCCAATTTCTACTTTTCCATTAACATTTTGTTCAAAATCAAAACTTAGGTTTGACGTGTTATTTAATTTTTCAATTATCTTTTCTCTATTATCTGCATATGAATTTAAAATAAAAAATGTTAGAAAAAATGTAATTATTAATCTTAACATTAAAGAACTTCTCTTTTACCAACATGATTTGCTTTGCTCACTATTCCATCAGACTCCATCATATCAATAATTCTTGCAGCTCGATTATAGCCAATTTGAAGTTTTCTTTGTAAAAATGATGTAGAGGCTTTACCTTCAGATCTAATTATTTCTACAGCTTGCTGATATAAATCATCTTTATCTTCTAAATTTTGATTATTTCCTATCTCTTTTTCGTCTGCAAAATTTAATATTTCATCAACATAATCAGGTTCTGCCTGCGATCTTAAGAAATTGTTAATTTTTTCAATTTCATTATCTGAGACAAATGGAGCGTGAATTCTGACTATTCGATTAGCTGATGACATATATAGCATATCTCCTTTTCCCAGAAGTTGTTCTGCACCCTGTTCTCCTAATATAGTTCTACTGTCAATTTTAGATGTAACCTGAAAAGATATTCTGGTTGGAAAATTTGCCTTAATAGTCCCAGTTATTACGTCTACGCTTGGTCTTTGAGTTGCCATAATAATATGGATACCAGCAGCTCTTGCCATTTGAGAAAGTTTTTGGATGTAGTTTTCAATTTCTTTCCCTGCTACTAGCATCAAATCGGACATTTCATCAACTACTACTACAATATAGGGCATTGGTAGTTTGTGTTTAGAATTATAACCGTCAATATTTCTAACTCCTTCTTTTGTCATTAGCCTGTATCTACTTTCCATTTCTTTAACAACCCATCCCAAAACCGATGCAGCTTTTTTAGCTTCAGTGATTACGGGACATAAGAGATGAGGAATGCCTTCGTATGTTGATAATTCAAGCATTTTTGGATCAATTAAAATGAATTTACATTTTTCAGGACTATGGCGGTAGAGTAGTGACAAGATTATGGTGTTAATACATACTGATTTACCTGATCCTGTTGTCCCTGCAATTAGCAAATGAGGCATAGAGGATAGATCACCAATTATTGGTTTTCCAGAAATATTTTTCCCCAAAGCAATTGGTAATTTGATTTCCTTTTTTTTAAAATCTGAATCGTTCAAAATTTCACTCAGGTAAACATTTTCTCTTGAATTTTTAGGAAGTTCTATACCCACTGTATTGCTACCTGGTATTGTTGAAATTCTAGCAGACTCAGAGCTTGTGTTTCTTGCTATATCATCAGATAAATTAATTATTTTTGATACCTTCACTCCAGCAGCAGGTTCGAATTCATTAAGAGTAACAACCGGACCGTGACTTACTTTTTTAATATTCCCACTAACACCAAAGTCTAATAGTATTTTTTCAAGAAATTTTGGATCATGAGTATCATTATTGTCGGTGTTTGCCCTTTCTTTTTTGCTAGGAGTTTTTAATAAATCAATATTGGGTAGTTTAAATTTTATTTTTTGATGATTTTTGTTTTCAGCTTTTATAAAAGGCAAATCTTCTTGAATAAGATTTTTAATTTCTTCCTGTGGGATATATTCATTAATAATCTCACTTTTGTCAGTATAGTTTTCTTTTTTTTTAAAAAACTTTAATAATTTTTTTATTAAAATATAAAATTTGTATGGACTAAAATTAATACTTATGAAAAATAAAAATAAAATTACTAAAACTAAAATGTAATAAAATATTGTTTGATTAATCTGAATTATAGAATTTAAAAAAGTTTGATTTAGAAAATTACCAACAAAACCTCCATTTCCATTAATATAAAGTGTAAAAGTATTTGGGTAAAAATAGCTTAAAAATATAGTCCCAAAAAAAGAGACTAAAACCACATAAAAAACATTTTCTATGATTAAAAAAAATTCTTTGGTTTTTAAAATATTAATTCCTGTTATTATCAAAGTAAAAGACACTAAATAAGAGATTAGGCCTATCGATTGGAAAAAGAGATCAGATATAAAACTTCCATAAAAACCTAACAAATTTTCAATTTTTGTATTTTCAGGAAAAATAAAATTTGGATCTTCTGGTGAGTATGTAATTAATGAAATTAATAATAATCCTCCTGACGAAAAAATTATTAAACCAAAGATCTCAGCCAGTCTTTTAATCGTAAAATTTATAAATAAATTTGCAGTTTTTTTAATATCCATATAAATGAATCAATTTTACCACTTTGTATCATCTAATTTTTGTTGTTAAAATTAAAAATAATGAAAGTTTGTATAATAGGACAAGGTCTATCGAGCTTAGCTTTAGCCAAAGCTTTGATTAACCAAAATATTAATGTAGATCTATTATCTTCAAAAAAAAATTATACTTTAAATAAATCCAGAACAATCGGAATTTCAAAAAGTAGTCTAAAATTTATAAATAATAACATATTAAATATAGAGAAAAATATTTGGAAATTGAAAAGAATAGAAATTTATTCTGAAAATTTAGCAAACGAAAAATTACTATATTTTGAAAATGATGAAAAAGAAATATTTTCTATAATTAAAAATTATCAGTTTTTTGAAAATTTAAAAAAAAGTTTACTAAAAAGTAAAAATTTTAAAATTTTAAATCTTAAAAAGAATCTTAATAACCTAAATAAATATAATTTAGTAATAAATACAGATCAATTTAATTTTATTACAAAAAAATATTTTTATAAAAAAATTGAAAAAGAATATAATGCAACAGCATATACAACCATTATCAAGCATAAAAAAATACAAAACAAAGTAGCGGTTCAAATTTTTACTGAAATAGGCCCATTAGCTTTCTTGCCAATTTCTGAAACAGAAACTTCAATTGTTTACTCAATTCAAAAGTCTAAAAATAAAACAAACGATAAAATAGCAAGTTTAATTCATAAATATAACCTTAAGTATAAAATACTTAATATTAGGAGAATTGAGTCATTTAAATTAAAATCTTTTCTGTTAAGATCATATTACCACAATAATATTTTATCTTTTGGAGATCTTTTACACAAAATTCATCCCCTTGCAGGTCAAGGCTTTAATATGACTATCAGAGATATAAAAGTACTTTTAGATATAATTAAAAATAAACAACTTTTAGGTCTTCCTTTTGATAAATCAATTGGAATTGAGTTTGAAAAAAAAACAAAACATAAAAATTTTATTTTTTCAAATGGAATTGACTTAATTCAACAATTTTTTGATTTAGAAAGAAAAACAAATAATAAAGCTTTAAGTAAATCTGTGCAATTTATTGGACAATATCCATCAATAAATAAATTATTTTCAAAAATAGCAGATAGGGGATTTATATCTTAAACTATTGAAGGGTATTGTTATCATAAATGTCGTGAGTATAGGTATTCAATATTTCAGATATTTTATTTTTTCTAATGCCTAAATCTTTAGCCTCTAATAAAATTTGTTTTTCTTCGAGGGAAAACGGAGAGGCCATAGCGAGAGCATTAATAGTTTCATTTAAACTTTGTTTTTCTAAGGCTTTCCAATTAATAATAAAACCTCTTTTTTCAAATAAAGACTTTAAATCTTTAAATATTAATTCTAAGTCAGTAAATTTAAGATTTTCTACTTTATCATCTAAGTCATTTAAAAATTTTTCACAACTAATCTCAAGAAGTCTATATTTTTTCTCGGTTTTTATTTCTTTAATATTCTCAAATCTAATAAACCCTTTTAATTCAATTAGATAGCGGCCATCTTCTGTTTCAGTTAAACTTGTTATTTCTCCCAAACAACCAACCCGGTGTAATTCGGGTGGATTTTGATTTACTGTTGAGTTAATTGGTTGAATCATTCCAATAATTTTGTTCGACTTCATACTATCATTTATCATATCTAAGTAACGTGGTTCAAAAATATTTAATGGCACAGTAGTTTTAGGAAATATAATAAAGTTACTTAATGGAAAAACTGGAATTATTTTTGGCAAATTCTTTATACTCATATTCAATAAAATAATAATAATTATAAAAATAACAACAACTAAATTACTTCTAATTTTTTTTTAAGACAAAAACTGATTAGACAAAATAGTGTATGAAAGATTTGAATAATTCAAAAATTAAATATTTTCTTTCTGATATTTTTGTAAAAACTGTATAATTTTAAATAAATAAGAATTTCAAATAAAAATTTTCTTAATTTTTTTTTAGCTATCCAAAAAAATGCGACAATTTTTTTTGGTTTCCAAGGTTTTTCTATACCCCTCATTAAATCATATGCAGGATGGAATAATTTAATAGGTGACTCTATTAATTCATATCCCATCTCATGTATTGCATTTGTAAACTTTATTTCTCCATCAATAATGATTGATTTATAATCTTTTTTTTCTGAATGCTCGCTGTGGGGTAATTTACCAAATTTAATATATAATTCTTGTAAAATCTCCTTGCTTGCAAATCCCCAAGCACCATGCGCATGAATTAAATTTTCTTTACTTACTTTATCGTTTTTCCAGGAAGAAACACCACCAAGGGAAACAAAACCACAATTTTTGTTTTTAGCAAAAGTTTCTAAACATATTTTTGCATAATTATTTTTATTAATTATCATATCATCTTCAGTAAAAATAAAATAATCATAATCGTTTTTTAAAACTTCATATCCTTTATTATATGCACCATATGACCAACCATGATTTGTATTTTGAATTGTAATTATTTTTCCATTTTTTAATTTTTTAGAACTTAAATTTTCAATAAATTTATTTCCTTCTAGATTACCAACATTATTATTAACAAACGCTAAGTCAACCGGGTAACCTGGTTCACACTCATTTTCTTTTTCAATATTAAAAAATATTAAATTTTCAATTTCTTTATTGTTAGTAAAGTTTTGACTATGCAATGTATAAACTGGAGGATTTCCGCATAACTCAGTATCTAATCTAACTGATCTAGAATAAAATGAAGTAGCAATTATTTTAACTATTTTTTTATTCATTTTTTTTATCAAGCAAAACTCTTTCCAAATATAATTTTGTTTTATTTTTACATTCAATATAAACTAATGGATAAGGTTCCTGCAGACCTCTCACTAAATTATAAAAATGTCTTGCATTAAATTTTTTAAAATCTTGTAAGGAAATTTTACTTTGAATTGGTTTCCTTCGATTATAGAAGGTTGCTAATCTATGGTTTTGAGGTACTGATTTTAATTTATTTAATTTTTTTAATTTAATAATTTTTTTTGATCCTTTAATTCCTTTTTTTATTATTCTATTTAAGATTTCATTTAAATACCCATCAAAAGAAATATCTTCTTGAAATAGAATATTTCCACTATCTAAATTTTCCTCCGCATATATGATTGATACTGCGCTTTTTATTTTACCATCTAGAATTTGGTTTTGAATAGGGGATCCACCTCTATATTTTGGTAATTTTGATGGATGTAAAATTAAGCATGGTGCTATTTTTCTTATTTCTTTTGAAATATAATCACTCCATCCATACGCTAAAATTAAATCTGGTGAGAATGATTCAATTATTTTTATGTGTTTTGTTGTAAATTTTTTGTTAATTTTAATTAATTTGTTTTTACCTTTTTTTATCTGAATGTTTTTTGTTACCAAGAGAAATGAATTAGTTTTTGATTTGTAATAATCTATCAATTTTGATGTTATTTCATAACTCCACTCTCTAGAAATTAAAGATACAATATTCATATAATCTTAGGCCTTGGAAATGGTATAATAAACTTTATTTTCTTATTAATCTTTTTTACCTGTTCAATAATTGATTTTTTATAGTTCCATGCGATTATTAAAACATAATCAATATTATCAGCATTTTTTTTTAAATAATCTAAGTTTTTAATAGGAATTTTTAATCCAGGCATAAATTTTCCAGCTCTAAGTGGTGAACCATCAATAATATAATTTATATATTTTTTTTTAATTTTACAGAAATTTAGGAAGGTAGTTCCTCTACCAGATGCTCCAAAACCAATAATTTTTTTATTTCTTAAAATAAGTTCATCTAAAATTTTAATTATGTCACTTTTTTGTTTGTTTATTTTTTTTTCAAATTTTTTAAAATAATTTAAATTTAAATTTTTCTCATTTTTAATCATTTTAAGTAATTTTAAATATTTAATAGGTTTTTTACCTTTTTTTTGAAGAGTTACTCTAATACTACCACCGTGAACTTTTATATTTTCAATTTTTATTATTTCAAAGCCATATAAATTGAAAAGATATTTAAGAGAGTAAATCGTGTAGTAATTTAAATGCTCATGATAAAAAAAATCATATTGGTTAAGTTTTATTAAATCTAGTAAGTAATGTACTTCAATTATTAAATTACCTTTTTCTTTTAATAATATTTTTGAAGCTTCTACAACTGAATGAATATCATCTATGTGAGCGAAAACATTACTTCCAGTAATAAGATCAAATTTATCATATTTATTTAATATTTTGATTGCATTTTTTTTATTAAAATATTCATTTATTATTTTAATTCCTTTTTTTCTCGCTAATTTAGAAATATTTTTTGACGGCTCAACTCCAAGGCAAAAAATATTTTTTGTAGTCTTAAATTGTTTTAATAATATTCCGTCATTACACCCAAATTCCAAAAGTTTAACATTTTTTTTGTTTTTAAATTTTTTTTTAATATCTTTAGCATAAGAAATAAAATGTTTGTTTAAAGCAGGAATTGGTGATGACGAATAATTATAAGCACTAAATAAAATTTCTGGATTAATGGAGTCTTTAACTTGAACTAGTTTGCATTTTTTACAATAATGAAGTTTTAGAGGAACTTTTATTTCTTTTTTATTTAAATCAGTTTTTTTAACAAAATTACCTGCCAAAGGCATTACACCTAGATTTAAAATAGTATTAATATGTTTATTATTGCAAACTCTGCAGTCTGATCGAAATTTAATTAGTTTCATTTAAACTAAACTTTAATTTAATTGTCATAAAGATATTTTTAAACTAATTAGTATAGTATTAAATATCAATTAAAAATAATGAAAAAAAAAATTTATTTACATTTTTCTGTTGATGATGTTTTTAAATCTTTAATAGAAATTTCTGATAAAAATATAAAACTAAAAAAACATTGGTTTTTTTCTAAATTCTATAAGTTATGGAAAAAATATAAAATAACTACTAGCTTATATATATTTTATGAGGGTAAGATAAATGGAAGGTTAAGAAGTCTTACCGAAGTAAGAAATATTGCCGAAGAACTTAAAGAAAACTGGATTTTTTTTGGACCCCATGCTCTTAATTTTTCAAGTCCCCCACATAAATTTCCTGCAAAATCTCAAAAGAAACATATAGCAAAAATTTACAAAGAAATTCAAAGATTTACTGGAAAAAAATATTTTACAAAACAAGTAAGATTACACGAATACTCAGAGTCCTACGAATTAAAAAACTTTTTTAATTACTACAAGGTTACTTCATTGTTTAGTACTGATAAAATTATAGGTGCTCACAGATTGCCAGTAAGTAATAGAAACCAATTACTTAAAACTGGAAAAACTATTTATAAAAAATTAAGATTTGTAAGAACCGATTTAAGAATTGAGATGATGGTTAATAATAGCAAAATTAAAAATGAAAATATGATTTCTGAAATTTTAAATAAAAGAAATTTTATAACAATTTATACTCATGAAATAGAATTAAAAAAAAATAAATGTTCTAAGAATTTAATTGATACTATAGGATTTTTATCAAAAAATTACTATCTATTGTCCATGAAACCGTGATATTTTTCTTAAGAAAAATTTCTATTTAATTAATTTTAAGTTTGTTTGATTGGTTTTTTTTAAAAGCTTGATTATTTCCTCAACTTTAAGTCTATATGTATTATTTGACGAATATGCTTCTGTCAATTTACTTATTTTATTTTTATTTTGATGTATATCATAATTAATGTTTCTTAAATCTGCTGGAATTCTAAAATATTTTTTTTCATCTTTTGCTTTAGCCATTTCTTCAGACGTACAGAGACTTTCATGAATTTTTTCTCCATGTCTTGGGCCTATGATTTTAATTTTGTTATTTTTCTTAAAAATTCTAAGCAATGCAATAGCTATATTTTTAATTGTTGCTGCAGGAGATTTTTGAACATAGATGTCTCCGTTTTTCCCATTAATAAAAGCTTCTTTGACTAAATTAACTGAGTCTTCAAGTGACATCATAAATCTTGTCATATTTGGATCAGTTAAGGTAAGTTCTTGACCATTATTTATCCTATTTATTAAAAAGGGAATTAAGCTTCCTCTTGAAAACATAACGTTCCCATATCTTGTAACACAAATAGAACAATTAATTTTTTTTGTTAATACATCCCTAGCTTTTGAAATTGCAACTTTTTCCATCATAGCCTTAGATATGCCCATAGCGTTTATTGGATAAACTGCCTTATCAGTACTTAGAACAACAATTTTTTTTACTCCATTTTCAATCGATGCATCAATAATATTTGAAGTTCCAATCACATTTGTTTTGTAAGCTTCAAGAGGAAAAAATTCACAAGTGGGAACCTGTTTTAAAGCGGCTGCTTGAAAAACATAGTCTACTTTCCTAGTACAAGATAAAGTAGATTTATAATCTCTTACATCACCGATGATATAACTCACTCTTTTATCTTTAAGAGATCGCCTAAGATCTTCTTGTTTTTTTTCATCTCTACTAAATATTCTAATTTCCTTAACTTTAGTTTTAATTAGACTTTTAAGCATTTGGGTTCCAAATGAACCAGTTCCACCAGAAATTAGGATAATTTTGTTTGAAAACATAACTGTAATTTTCTATATTTTTTTTTAGAGAGTTTCAACGATTAGTATTGCTAATAATTTTAAAAAACAGTATTTTTTATTTTATAAAAGCGGGCATAGCTCAGTGGTAGAGCGTCTCGTTGCCAACGAGAAGGTCGAGGGTTCGACCCCCTTTGCCCGCTCCAGACACTGTGATAAAATCAAAATTTTTAACATCAATTTTTCAAAGATATCTCGAAAAGAATGACATTAGAAAATTTAGAGATAGTTTTTTTTATTATATAGTTTTTAGAGTCATCAAAAATTTTTTAATAAATGATTTAATTTTAAAAATATATGATTTCAAAGTTTATGGGAGTATAAATAAAAATAAAACGTCATATTTTTTGTTAAAAAAAGGTGATTTTGGTGACAATCATGAACTAAATACAATTAAAAAAATCTCTAAGAGAAAAAAATTAATATTTATTGATTGTGGATGTAATTACGGTTTTTATTCTCTATATACTGCTTCATTATCAGAAAGGAACAAAATTATATCAATCGAAGCTTCAAAAAATACTTTAAATGAATTTATTAAAAATCTAAAATTAAATAATTTTAAAAACATAAATTTTTTTAACAATGCAGTTTCAAATTCAGATGGGGAAAATATCTTATTTAATGAGAGTGTAAATGATTGGGAAAGCTCTCAAACACACACTAATTTTAATTTTAATTCAGCTTTAAAAGTTAAATCGATAAAAATTGATAATTTATTACATAAGTATTTTTTAGATGATTATGCTGTAGTTATAAAATTAGATATAGAAGGCAATGAAATAAATGCAATTAAAGGTTCCTTGGAAGTAATAAAAAAAAAAGATCCTCTCATTATTATAGAATTTTCTAAATATATTTTTGAGAATATGGACAATATTGACTATTTAAAGAATTTTTTAATTAAATATGATTATTCTATATATAATACAAATTGTAAAAAAATAAGTTTAGAAAGTATTTTGTATATGTTAAAAAATTTAAAGAAAAAGCATAAAACAATAAGTAATTTTTATTTAATAAAAAACAATTCAGAAAATAGTAAAATGTTTCTTTCGAATGAGTGATTTAGCAAGCAAAAAATGTGTGCCATGTGAGGGGAATATACCCCCTTTTAATTCGGACGAAATTCATAAATATTTAAAAAAAGTTGATGGTTGGGAAGTTCTGGAAGATAAAATTGATGGGTATCACTTAATTAAAAATTTTAAATTTGATAATTTTTTACAAAGTCAGGAATTTGTAAATAAAGTTGGTTTAATTGCTGAACAAGAAGGTCATCATCCTGACTTATGGTTTGGGTGGGGATATGCGAGAATTAAAATATTTACCCACGCAATTAAAGGATTAGCAGAGAGCGATTTTATTCTTGCTGCAAAAATAGATAAAATTGCTAATGTCTAAAGTGCCGTGTTTTTGAAAAAATTAACACAGTATCAGTTTCATTTGCAAAGTTAATTATTTCTTTATCTCGTATTGAGCCAGATGGTTGAATAACAGCCTTAACACCTGATTGTACTAACTTTTCTATGCCATCAACAAATGGAAAAAATGCATCAGAAGCAGCCACTAAATTATTTTTAGTTAAATTGAATTTTTTCATTTTATCAATTGCAATTTGACAACTATCTAATCTACTGGGTTGACCAGAACCAATTCCGACAGTTGTCTGATTACTTGCTAGCACTATTGCATTTGATTTAACATATCTACTTATATTAAATGCAAAAATAAGATCTTTAAGTTGTTTTGAGGTAGGTTTTCGTTTAGAGACAATTTTAAAATTTTTAATTGTAAATTTATTTAGGTCTTCTGATTGAATCAATATATTTTCATTAAAAGAAACAAATCTAAGAATTTCCTCTAAAGTATAATTAGTTGCATCGATTAATCTCAAGTTTTTTCTAGTTTTTAATATTTTTATAGCATTATTATCAAATCCATTTGCAATTATTACTTCTAAGAATATTTTTTTTAGCTCAACAGCTATATTTCTGGTAACTTTAAAATTAAAAGAAACTATTCCTCCAAAAGCACTAACAGGATCACACGATAGAGCAGATTTATAACTCTCTAAATGATTGCTTTTTGTAGAAACACCGCAAGGGTTTGCGTGTTTAACTATTACAGTCCCCTTATTTTTTGGTAAGGATTTTGAAATGGTTATAGCACTAAATATATCATTATAATTATTATAACTCAGCTGCTTTCCATGAATTTGTTTTAAATTTGTTTTTGTATTCGTTTTATAAATTGCGCTTTCTTGATGAGGATTTTCTCCATATCTAAGTTTTTCAATTAGATTTCCATGAAAAACTTTTTTTCTAGGTAAAACAGTATTCGTTTTTTTATTAAAATAGTTTGAAATTAGAGAATCGTAATAAGCTGTTTCTGAAAAAGCTATTCTTGATAGTTTTTCTCTAAAATTTAAAGTGGTATATCCTTTATTTTTTTTTATTTCTTGAATAAATTCTTCGTACTGGTCTGGAGATGTAATTACTGTTACATCATTATAGTTTTTGGCTGCAGACCTTACCATTGTAGGACCACCTACATCTATATTTTCAATAATTTTATTATGGTTCTTTGTTTTTTTTAAAGTGTTTTCAAACGGATAAAAATTAACAATTACTAAATCAATATTTTCAAAATTATAATTTTTCAAATCTTCTAGATGAGATTTTTTTTTTCTTTTATTTAAAATACCCGCATGTATTTTAGGATGAAGAGTTTTAACTCGACCATCTAAAATTTCTGGCGAATTAGTAAATTCAGACACTTCAATACATTTAAATTTTAATTTTTTGATTTTTTTATAGGTCCCCCCTGAGCTGATTATTTTTATTTTATTTCTTTTTAAAATATTTAATAGTGGTTTTAAGTTTTTTTTGTCAGATACTGAAATGAGAGCTGTTTTGATTTTTTTCATTATAATTTACTTATCTCCCACTTTATTAACTGTTCTTTTTCGTTATTCATACCTGAGATAAAAATATTTTGGTTTTCTTTATATAAATTTTTATTACCGAAATATAAACCATTATCAATATTAATATCAAAGTTATCACAACTAAATTTCCAACCTTCTTGTTCTAATTCAATTAGTATAGATTTGTTATCTTGTGTTTTCATTACTTTTGAATTCGGATCAAGATGAAATCTAATATCAAATTTAATTTCTTTATTTGAATTTTTTCTAAATAATTTATCATAGCCTACAAATTTCATTTGTTCTGGGTAGAACTCAATTTCTCTCTCATAAATGGCTCCAAATTTAATTAAATATCCATCATGTGTACTTGATATTTTCCAATAATTATTCTCAAAAACCACATTTTTTTTTGATACCTTCAGTCCTTTATCAACAATCAAATTTTTTTGATGCTTAATAAAATTGCAAGAAGAATAATCCTCAATAGTTAAAGCGCAATGTAAAGCTGTGCTCCTAGATAATTTATTAAATTTATTATTTATATTTGGGTAATAACCTGAATTTGAAATTAATTTTTTATTATTAGAAAATATTTCAAATGATAAAGCTCCTGCCTGATAGTCGTTAGAAAATATTTTGCTAGGGCTAGATCCAATATCAGCGGCAAGAATTATTTTTTTATTTTTTAATATTGCATATCCACCAAGTTCATTGATTTGATTTTTAAAAGTATAACCAAACCTTTTTAAGTATTGATCAAATTCTGTATTTTCAGAAGAATAATTACCATTAAAAAAAATATCTTGTTTAATATTTTGCCATATGAAAGCATAACTTGACCCTAAATAATAAATAGTTTCATTAATATATTCGGGAATTAAACTTTGAGATTCTTTAAACCACTCTCTAATAATTATAAAGTATTTTAAATAAAATATTAATTGTCTGATATTTCTTGATTTTGGAAAACCCTGGTTGTCAATTGAGGATTTAATAATTTTTCTTAATAAATTTAATCCGTTATCGAGATATTGTTTATGATTTTTATAAGCTAATCCAGTCAGAATTATTGCAGCACACCCAATCATCTTATTTTCTACCTCTGTTGAGTTTTTTATTTCATTTAATAAATGGTTAGTCTGTTTTTGAATCATGTGATCAAATGTAGATCTATATTCTTGATCACTATCTTCATAAGTAATTTGGTGATTTGATAACCACGAGATAATTCTTTTTGCTGTTAAATCAAATTCCCAACTTTTTTTTTGGTATTTACTGTTATTTGAAATCCAATTTTTTATAACTATCTGTGTCGTTTTTTTAGAGGATTTTAAATCTAAGCTGAAAAACCAAAAAAAGTTATTTAATTTTTCATATTCCTTTGTACTTAAATTATTTTGCCAAATCGACTCGATAGCAAAATCTTCAATTTTATATTTTTTATTTTGATATTTAATTATAGAAGAAAGTAAATGAGGGCTTGGTTTATATTCAAAACCAATGTCAAAAGTTTTAGATATTTTTTTTTCGTAAAAATTTGAATTCTTATAAATAGATTTAAAACTTTTTTTTATTTTAAAATAAAATTGACCTAAAATGCCTAAGGAATTTGTAATAATCATTAACTTATTTTAATTTTAATAAATTAATATTTTTCTTTATATCTCCATCATTACTTTTGAATACTGTAGTACCAGAAACAAGAATGTTAGCACCGGCATCAATTGCACTTTTACAATTATCAAAATTGATGCCACCATCAATTTCTATGTCAAAAGTCATCTTTTTTTGTTCTTTAATTTTTTTAAGTTCTTTAATTTTATCTAAAACTTCTGGCATGAATTTTTGGCCTCCAAATCCAGGATTTACACTCATAATTAAAACTAAATCAATTTGATCTAATAGATCTAATATTAAATCAATTTTAGATTCAGGATTAAGTGAAACTCCAACTTTTTTATTTTTTTCTTTTATTTTTTTTATTGAATTTTCTAAATTATCAGTAGCTTCTGGATGAATAGTAATTATATCTGCACCCGCTTCAGCATAAGCTTCTATATATTTATGTACTGGTGAAATCATTAAATGAACATCAAATTTTAAAGAACTGTGTTGTCGAAGGGCCTTAATTACAGGTGGTCCTATTGTTAAATTAGGAACAAAATGACCGTCCATCACATCCACATGAATCATGTCAGCTCCACCTTCTTCGAGTCTTTTAATTTCTGTTCCTAACTGACTAAAATCAGCCGAAAGAATTGATGGTGAAATTTGTATATTTTTCATTGATTGCTATTTTAACTAGTATCAATTTTAAAAATTAAAATGAATTAAAAAATTGATAAATTTGTCTAGAAATTTCACTCTCCAAAGGAAATGACAACATACCCATGACTGAATAGCCCAAGATCCAAGGCATTAGATAAAATCTAATCATGTAAAAGAACCATGCAACATATAATGGAACCAGAGGCCCGATAATAAATGAAGGTGTGATTGGCTTAAATAATTTAATTAAAGGGTTGGTATATTTTACAAATACTCTCATAAAAAAAAACTGAGAGTCTTCTTTTTGAAAAATATTCATCGCTACTCTTCCAATTAGAGTCCACATTATAATCCCAAGTAAATAATCGATAAAATATATTAAAGGATGGAAATTTGCCGACATTTAAAATTTATATTGGAAAATGTATTGAAATAAAAGGGGCGAAATTAATCGCCCCTTTAAAAGATTTATTTAGTGTGATCTACCAAGAATTGATTTACCACTCGGTACACGTACATCATCAACCATTTTTTGAGTAGCTTTATCTGGTTCCGCAGTCATTAAACTAACTACTACCATTAAAACTAAACTAACAGCTGATCCGAAGATACCAAATGTTAACTGTGTAATTCCTAGGAATCCACTTCCACCAGTTCGTACCCATACTAAGTACCAAGCACCGGCGGCTAGACCACCTAACATACCAGCAATCGCACCTTGTCTATTAGCTCTCTTCCACCATACACCAAGTACAAGTGGGAAGAACAATCCAGACATCGCAAAATCAAAAGCCCAGATTACTGAACCTAAGATTCCTTGAATCTCCATTGCTGCAATAGTTGCTCCAGCAAAACCAATTACTACAAGTAATACTCTTGCAACAAGTAGTCTTTTTGCAGTTTCCGCTTTTGGATCAATGATCTTATAATAAACATCATGTGATATAGCGTTTGCAATTGCTAGAATCAAACCATCAGCAGTAGACATGGCAGCTGCCATACCTCCTGCAGCAACTAGACCTGAAATTACATAAGGTAATCCAGCTATCTCTGGAGTTGCTAATACAACGGCTTTACCACCCATGAAGAACTCATTCAATTCAAGAGTTCCATTTCCGTTAAAGTCGCTGATAAACATTAGGTTTGCTTGGTTCCAGTTTTGGTACCAATCTATCGCTTCCACTTCTGCAAATGTCTTACCGATAATACCTGTTGGTAAATTCGGGTCGATCAACGATAACTTAGATAGTGTAGCTAACATTGGAGCAGAAGAGTAAAGTAGGAAGATAAAGAATAATGACCAACCTACTGATTTTCTAGCTGCTTTTACACTTGGAGTAGTAAAGTATCTCATCATCACGTGCGGTAATGAAGCTGTTCCCATCATCATCGCTAATGCTAATGAAATAAATGCCCAAGGTGTAGCGTTAACTGCAGAGTGAGCTTTAGTTATTCCTGCTAAGCCTTTAGGTACTGATTTTAGATCAGCAGCCGCGTTTTTAACAAAACCGAACTGTTGTTCTAATTCACCAATTCTAGCTACCTCGTCAGCTAACATAAAGTGAGGGAAGAAACCCGCACCCATTTTGTTACTGATCCAGAATACTGGAAGTAGGTAAGCTATAATCAGTACGATATATTGTGCAACCTGTGTCCAAGTTACCCCTCTCATACCACCTAACATTGAACATAATAAAATACTTATTAGTCCAACATAAACTGCGTATTGGAATGGGATATCAAGTGCAACAGATGCAATAGTACCTGTAGCGTTAATTTGTGCAGTCACATAAGTAAATGAAGCAACAGTTAAAACTACCACTGCGCTAAATCTAGCTAGATTACCACCGTATCTTGTACCTATAAAATCTGGGACTGTATAACAGCCAAATTTTCTTAAGTATGGTGCTAATAAAGATGCAACAAGCACGTAACCACCAGTCCAACCCACAAGTAGAGCCATATAGCCGTAACCTTTAAAGTAAATACCACCCGCCATTGCAACGAATGAAGCACCAGACATCCAGTCTGCTGCAGTCGCCATTCCGTTGAAGACTGTTGGTACTTGCCTACCAGCTACGTAATATGCATCTGCTTGGGCTGTTCTTGATAGCCAACCGATTAATGCATAGATGAATACAGTAAATGCAACAAAAGCGATACCGATCGCTTTAGCTGTCATACCCATCTGTTCAGCAATTGCCATAATGATTATGAAACCTATAAATCCTCCGGTATAGATCCCGTAAACTTTAGGCAAATTATCTATGAAATTACCTTTCATTATTCGTCCTCTCTTTCGCTAAAGCCGAACTCTTCATCGATTTTTTCTTGTCTATTCGCAAACCAGAAAATTAAGATTACGAAAGCACCAAGAGATCCCTGACACGTAAACCAATATGTCCATGGATAACCGAAAGGTCCTGTGACCTCGTTCATTTCAGCTCCAAAGAGAAAGATGCCAATTGAGAAAACAAACCAGATTGCCAGTGTTATAAATAACAATCCCCTGGTTTTTTCCCAGTGTTTTTGTTGATTTGACATTTATACCTCTCTTTTTAGTTATAACTGGTTGAAACCATAACCATTATGAGAGCTTTGAAAACCCTAAAAATTGATCATATTAGGTACTTATTTACTTACTTTTTTAAGATATAATTGGCGCACTTACAAATTAACATGGCAAAATACAAATTAACTTGGAGAGACGTAAAACTTGAGGATTTCAAAACATATTTATTCGCTATGTTTAAGGCGTTTATCCCAAAGAAAAAAATAAAATCTTTAGATGAATTAGAGCAGTTTATTCAAACTAAATCTGCATGGGCCACTCAAGTTACTTTATATAATTATCTAAAAACTAGAATGGGAACAAGATACGTTCTTCATTTTGATAATGATGAATTTATGTCATCAGTAAATCTTGCAAAATGGAATATTTATTCAGTTGCATTACAAGATTTAACTTTTTTTACTTTTTCATATTTGAAAGTTAATTTCAATTATCAGGATATTCATAAAGCAAACGAAATTTTTAATAAAATTTTAGATGATGAAATTTCTAATAAGATGCCATTAAATATTATTGATGAAGCCAGAAAAACTTTTGATGAAAGATTGGATAAAATAAATTGGGATGTTTATTATCAGGACTTACCTTTTAATCCTAGTGCACTCTCTTTATATAAATGGGCTCCGATCGCAGATGAATTAAAAACTTTAGATCGAAAGATTGTTTTAAATTCTATGATTTTAAAATGGGATGTTGTTAAACAAGAGTTTAAAGATTTAATTCAGTTTTAAATATTTTTTCTATTATCAACCAAACTATCAACAACACTTGGATCTGCTAGAGTGGTTGTATCCCCTAATTGACCATGCTCATTAGCAGCAATTTTTCTTAGAATTCTTCTCATTATTTTTCCTGATCTAGTCTTAGGAAGACCTGGAGTAAAATGAATAAGATCTGGGGTTGCTAAAGGTCCTATTTGTTTTCTAACCCAAAGTTTTAGATCTCTTTCAAGTTCGCCTGTTTCTGTTTCTCCTACATTCAAGGTTACATAACAATACAATCCATTACCTTTAATATCATGAGGGTAACCAACTACAGCAGCTTCAGCTACTTTTGGATGGGCAACAAAAGCACTTTCAATCTCAGCAGTTCCTAGGTTGTGTCCTGAAACAATAATTACATCATCAACTCGACCAGTGATCCAGTAATATCCATCTTTATCTCTTCGACATCCATCACCTGTAAAATATTTTCCGTTAAATTGAGAAAAGTATGTATCTATAAATCTTTGATGATCACCATAAACAGTTCTCATTTGTCCGGGCCATGATTGAGCTATACATAATCTTCCTTCACCAGCTCCTTTAATTTCTTTACCGTTTTTATCTACAAGCACCGGCTTAATTCCATAGAAAGGTTTTGTTGCAGATCCAGGTTTAAGAGGGATGGCACCTGTCTGAGGAGCAATCATTATACCCCCAGTTTCTGTTTGCCACCAAGTATCTACAATTGGGCATTTAGAGTTACCTACAGTTTTATAATACCACATCCAAGCTTCTGGATTTATTGGTTCCCCAACAGTTCCTAATAGTTTAAGAGACTTTCTCGAGGTTTTTTTAACTGGTTTATCTCCCTCACGCATTAATGCTCTGATTGCAGTTGGAGCTGTATAAAAAGTATTTACTTTGTATTTATCAACTATTTGCCACCACCTTGAACTATCAGGATAATTTGGAATTCCTTCAAACATTATAGTCGTTGCACCGTTCGAAAGTGGTCCATAAATAATATAACTATGTCCAGTTACCCAACCAATATCAGCAGTACACCAATAAATATCTTTTGGTTTGTAATTAAAAATATATTGATGTGTCATTGATGCATAAACCATATAACCACCAGTAGTATGAAGAACTCCTTTAGGTTTTCCTGTTGAGCCCGAAGTATATAAAATAAACAAAGGATCCTCAGCATTCATTTCTTCAGCTTCACAATGATTAGAAACGTCTTTAATTAAATCATGATACCAAACATCTCTATTTTGATCCCAGTTGATGTAATTACCTGTTCGTTTAACAACAATACATTTCTTAACATTTGGACAACTCATTAGAGCTTCATCGACTGTATATTTCAGCGGAATAGTTTTTCCACCTCGCACACCTTCATCTGCAGTAATGATGTATTCAGACTCACAATCATTCACTCTTCCCGAAATAGAGTCTGCTGAAAAACCTCCAAAAATAATCGAATGCACTGCACCAATTCTTACACAGGCCAGCATTAAAATTGCTAACTCTGGTATCATCGTTAAATAAATTGTTACTCGATCTCCTTTTTTAATTCCTAATTTCTTTAAACCATTTGCAGCTTTAGAAACTTTTTGATGAAGTTGTTTATAAGAAATTTTTTGACTATCTTTTGGATCATCTCCTACCCAAATTATAGCAGTCTTATCTTTTTTATCTTTTAAATGTCTATCAATACAATTTGCGGACGCATTTAAAGTTCCATCTTCAAACCATTTAATTTTTACCTCTTTTGTACTGTATTTTACATCTTTGATTTTTTTATATGGTCTTATCCAAGTAATTCTTTTTCCTTCTTTTCTCCAAAATTCATCATTACTTTTAATAGACTGAGAGTATTTTACTTGGTACTTACTTTTATTAGCTAAACTACTTTTAATCCATTCAGGTTTTGTTTTAATAACCACTTCAGGAGGTGTATTTCCGATTTCTTTTTTTGCTTTAATTCTTTTTTTTACTTTTTTAGAAGATCTTTTTTTAACTTTAGATCTCCTCTTCACTTTTTTTGAGGTTTTTTTTCTAACTTTAGACTTTTTTTTTCTTACCTTGCTTTTCTTCTTCTTTTTTTTTGGCATAGGATAATTTTTTTTTTAAATTCTACTCATGTTATTTATAATTTTCCAGCTTTTATAATCAACAGGCATTACAGAAAGCCTACTTTGCTTTATAAGAGCTAAATGGCTTAAATCCTTATTTTTTTTAATACTTTCGAGTGTTATAGGCTTTGAAAATTTAGACTTAAATTGAACAGTAACGGCAACAAATCTCCCTGTCTTGTCTGTTTTATCTATATAAGACTCTTTAATAACTTTTACTATTCCAACTATCTCTTTGCCAATATTTGAATGATAAAAAAAACATAGATCTCCTTTTCTCATACTTTTTAAATTCTTCGCAGCTTGATAATTTCTGACACCATCCCAAGGTGCACCTTTAATTCCAGCTTTTTTTTGCTGATCAATTGACCAAACATCTGGTTCAGATTTCATCAACCAATATTGCATTACAATTTAACTCCAGCACCTTTAAGAAAAGCTGCACCTTCATCTAAAGGCCATCTAGGTTTTGCTGGATAATCTAAATTACTAAATTGATTTAGTTTAAATTTTTCTAAACCTACCATTGCAATCATTGCTGCATTATCTCCACAAAACTCTATAGGAGGAAAAATACTTTTATAATTATTTTCTTCACATAGATTTATTAACATAGACCTAATTTTTTTATTTGCCGCAACCCCTCCAGCAACAACGAAAATTTTTTCATTTAATTCATTTATTTTTTCAAATTCAGTAAAAGCAATCTTTGTTTTTTTAAATAAAATTTCCTCAATTGTTTTTTGAAAAGATGCTGCAAGATCATATTTATCTTGTTCTGATTTAATTTTTTTGCTTATCCTCAACACAGCAGTTTTTAAACCTGCAAAAGAAAGATTGCATCCTCCTTTGCTGAAAATTGGTTTTGGTAAATCATATTTTTCTGGATCACCTTTTTTAGCTAAAATTTCTATTTGAGGTCCTCCTGGAAATTCTATTCCTAAAAGTTTTGCCGTTTTATCAAAAGCCTCACCTAATGCATCATCAATAGTTGTTCCTAGTCTTTTATATTTACCAAGATTTTGAACACTTAAATATTGTGAGTGCCCACCTGAAATTAAAAGAAGTAAATATGGATAACTTAAATTTGTATTTAGTTTTGGACTTAAAGCATGTCCCTCTAAATGATTAACAGCAATAAAAGGTTTATTCATTGCTGTTGCGAACGCTTTACCAAAACTTAACCCAACTGATAAACATACAATCAATCCAGGACCAGCGGTAGAAGCAACTGCATCTATTTCTTCAATTTTTCTTCCACTTTCATCAACAGCTTTTTTGACAATCCAATCAATTTTTTCAATGTGTGAACGTGCTGCTAGTTCAGGAACTACACCACCAAACTCCCTATGAACCTCCACTTGGCTAGAAACAATATTCGACAGAACTACTGGAAATCCTTCTTCATTTTCAGTTATTAAAGAAGCTGCAGTTTCATCGCAACTAGATTCTATTCCAAGAATTAAGGGTTTTTTGCTCATTCAAATAGTTTTTAATAATTGTACAATCTTTATACAAGTAAGAAATAATTTTTTATGAGTAAAAAAATAATAATTGGATCTAGGGGTAGCAAGCTTGCCTTACTTTATGCTCAACAAGCTAAAGATAAGATTATTGAAAATACCGACCTTGGTAATGAAGATATTTTAATTAAATCAATTACAACTAAAGGTGACGAAGTACAGGATATAAGATTATCTGAGCTTGGTGGCAAAGGTTTGTTTTCTAGTAATATTGAAAAAGAACTTCAGTTAAAAAATATTGATATTGCAGTCCATGCACTGAAAGATATGCCTGCTAATGAAACAAAAGGATTAACAACAGACTCTTTCCTTGAAAGAAATGACCCTAGAGAGATTTTAATTACAAAGAACAAAAAAAAACTTAAAGACTTAGATCAAAAGTCAATTGTTGGTACCTCATCATACAGAAGAGAATTTCAAATAAAAAAAATTAGACAAGATTTGAACTGCAAACTAATTAGAGGAAATGTAGATACTAGAATTAGAAAATTGAATGAAGGGATGTATGATGCAATTATTTTGTCTTATGCTGGTATCAAATTTTTAAAATTTGAAAATGAAATCTCAGAAATTTTTTCAGCTGAAGAAATAATTCCTAGTGCAGGACAAGGCGTAATTGCTCTTCAGTGCAGGCAGAATGATGATGAGACAATTTCTATTTTAAACAAAATTAATCATGAGGAAACACATAAAAGAGCTCACCTTGAGAGAAATATTTTAAAAGTTTTAGATGGAGATTGTGAAACAGCAATTGGTGCTCATTCAGTGGTTGATGGAGATAAGATCATAGTGGAGGCTGAACTTTTTTCTTTAGATGGTAAACAAAGGTTTTATGAAAAAAAAGTTGGTAATTTAAATGAGTTTAAAGAAATTGGTAAAGAGATTGGAATACTTTTAAAAACAAAATCAAATAATTCATATAAAAGATAATATGCATATTTTGTTAACTAGACCACTAGAGGATTGTTCTGAAATGATACTAAAATTTCAATCATTAGGACATCAAGTTTCTCATCTTCCATTAATAAGAATTGAAAAGGTTAATTATGAAGAAATTAACTTTTCTGAATATGGTGGAATTGTTTTTACTAGTGCAAATGCAGTAAAATTTTTAAACACAGTAAAATTAGATAAAAATATTAAATGCTTTTGTGTTGGAAACGCCACAGAAAACAAAGCAAGAAGTGTTGGTTTTCAAAATACAATTGCGGCTGAAGGAAATGTTACAAACTTAAAGGAGTTAATTATTCAAAGTTATGAGTCCAAAAATAAAGAATTACTTTACATAAGTGGTGAAACAATATCGGTTGATTTAGATCAACAGTTATTAAGCGAAGGTTTTAAGGTAAAAAGAATTATTAATTACAGAGTAGATCATAATCAAAAATTTGATGAGAAATTTGTTAATGAATTAAAATTAAATATGCCTGATATGGTCTATGTTTACTCTCAAAATAGTGCGTCAAGTTTCTTAAATTTCATAAAGATTTACCAAACCGAAAATTTATGGATGAATACAAATTTGATGTGTATAGGCGAAAAAACCTCGTCAATACTGAACGAAATCAAATGGAAAAAGATTTTTCTTTTTAACCCTGGAGAAGAAGAGTTTTTGTTATATAAAATTTAGAAATGGAATTAATTAATAATTTTTCAGAGATATTTTTATCAGTATGGAATAAAGGAATTCTTGGTGTTGATATTTTTCAAATCTTAATTGGTATTGGAATATTTTTACTGTTCTTAATTTTTAGAGGTCTAATAAGCAAATTAGTTATTAAAAAATTAGAAATTATCTCGAAAAGAACAACGAATAAATTAGATGATACTTTTGTTCAATCACTTGTAGGTCCAGCAAGATTTTTACCAATTGTATTAGGATTTTTTATTGCAAGTTACTACATGACTTTCTCATTAGAAGGAAGAGAAGTGGTAGATACAATTAATAGAACGTTGATCACTATTTTAATTTTTTGGGTAATTCACCAAATCATAGAACCAATCTCATACATACTTAGTGGTTTAGACAAATTGTTAACAAGAGAACTTATTGGCTGGATAATTAAATCGCTAAAAATTTTAATTTTTATTTTAGGTTTAGCAGCAGTTTTAGAATTGTGGGGAATTAAAATAGGTCCAATCATTGCAGGTCTTGGATTGTTTGGTGTTGCTGTAGCATTAGGGGCACAAGATTTATTCAAAAATTTAATATCAGGAATTTTAGTTTTAGTTGAAAAGAGATTTAAAATTGGAGACTGGATAGCTGTCGAGGGTATTATTGAAGGCGTAGTAGAAAAGATTGGATTTAGATCAACAACAATTAGAAAGTTTGACAAATCTCTTGCTATTATTCCAAATTTTCAATTTGCCGAAAACGCGGTTGTAAATGTAAGTGAAACTTCAAATTGGTTAATCAGTTGGATAATTACACTTCAATATGACACTACGGTAGATCAGTTAAAAAAAATTAGAGATGAAATCGAAAGTCATATTAATTCAAGTGAAGATTATAATACCTCAATTGGTGTTGCGGTAAGAGTTGATAAATTTTCTGATAGTTCAATAGATATGTATGTAAGATGCTTTACAAAATCAGGAAGTTGGAATAATTGGCTTGATGTAAAAGAAAGATTAGCAATTGCGATTAAGGAAATTGTAGAAAAAAATGGTGCTTCATTTGCTTTCCCAAGTCAGTCGATTTACGTAGAGAAAAAATGATAGCTATTTTTTATTTAGTTTTACAAATTTTAAAATTGTACTCTTATGTTGTAATTGCCAATGTGATTGTAAGTTGGTTAATAGCTTTTAACGTTCTTAATACTCAAAATAGGTTTGTATATGCAATTTTAGAGTTGAGTTACAAATTAACTGAGCCTTTCCTGAATAAAATTAGACGTTTTTTGCCAAATTTAGGTTCACTAGATATTTCTCCAATCATTCTTCTTTTATTGATTTGGTTTATCGAAATGTGTATGAAGCTGTACATCGCACCAATGATTTTTTAAGAGAGAAATATGATTTTAATTGATGGAAAGAAAGCAGCTGCAGAATTAAGAGCAGAGTTAAAGGAAGAAGTTGCACAGTTAAAATCAAAACATAATAAAGTACCAGGTTTAACAGTAATATTGATTGGTGATTTAACACCTAGTCAGATTTATGTAAGAAATAAAGAGAAGTCAGCAAATGAGGTAGGATTAAAATCTGAAGTAATTAAATATCCAGACTCAGTTGAAGAAAAAACTGTTCTAGAAAAAATTCAAGAACTAAACAATGATGAAACTGTTTCAGGAATTTTAGTTCAACTTCCTTTACCTAAGCATATTGATAAGCAGAAGGTTATAGAAGCTATTGATCCCACAAAAGACGTAGATGGATTTCATCCAATGAATGTAGGCAATCTTTCATCTGGTTATGAAAGTTCGATACCTTGTACTCCGCTTGGATGTTATTTGTTGATAAAAAAAATTGAACCTAATTTAAGTGGTAAAAAAGCTGTGGTCGTGGGTAGATCAAATTTAAATGGTAAACCAATGACACAACTTCTTTTAAAAGAAAATTGCACCGTAACTATAACTCATTCAAAAACTAAAGATTTAAAAGCTGAATGTTTAGAGGCAGATATAATTGTTGCAGCCGTAGGTATACCCGAACTTGTTAGAGGAGATTGGGTTAAAAAAGATGCTATTGTTATTGATGTTGGTATAAATAAAACTGAAAACGGTATAGTTGGTGATGTTCATTTTGATGAAGTTTCAAAAAATGCAAAAGCACTTACACCAGTTCCAGGTGGTGTAGGTCCAATGACCATTGCTTGTTTGCTTAAAAATACGATTGACTGTTTCAAAAGATCGCAAATTTAATAATTAAACCATAAGCTGTAATCTGTTAATTTATAAGGATGAAAAAACCTAAACGACCATACAGATTTGGTATAATTTTTTTGCTTCTTACAGTTCCACCTATTGGGGCAACTCAGCTAGGTTGGTATTTGCATGACAAGCAAACTGGTTTTGATTATGGTATGATTGTAGGCACTGTATCAGTAATATACGCTGCATATTTAATGTATGAAAAAAACTGGCGTGAAGAAGATGAAGATTAAATTATGGAAAAAATAATTTTTTTTGGATTGGTTATTCCAATTATGGCTTATGTTTTATACTTAGGTGGAATGGCAATTATGAATGGTTTTAAGTCTAAGGAAGCTAATAGAGCTGAGAAAAAGGAAGCTGAAAGTGAGGGTGGGGAGACAAGTAAGACTTCTGATGAACAAAGCAGCAATTTAAGTGATGAACTTACTAAATTGAATGATTTAAAAGAAAAAGGAATTATTTCTCAAGAGGAATTTGAAAAAGCCAAAAATAAACTATTAAATAATTAAATAGTTTAATTATGTTCAAGGAATTTAAAAAAAAATTTGTTAAGGTAAACAAGGGTAAAATATTTTGTAGATTTAAAGGTAATGGTCCTCCTTTATTGTTACTTCACGGATATCCACAATCACATGTAATGTGGCACAAGACTGCCCCTGAACTAAGTAAATATTTCACAGTAATAGTTGCTGATCTTAGAGGATACGGGGACAGTTTGGTTTTGCCTGGTGGAATTAATCATAAAAATTATTCTAAAAGAGAAATGGCAAAAGATATGGTTCAATTGATGAATAAATTAAATTTTAAAAAATTTTTTGTTGCTGGACATGACAGGGGCGGAAGAGTTGCACACAGAATGGCAAGAGATTATAGAAATAAAATTATGGCTTTAAGTGTATTAGATATTTGTCCAACTCTTGATATGTACGAGCATACAGATATGAAATTTGCAAAAGGATATTTTCATTGGTTTTATTTAATACAGCCCGCACCTTTACCAGAGAAAATGATAATGACAGACCCTAAAAGATGGTTACATAGTCGGTTTAACAGGTCATCTAAACGTGCGATTGGAAGAGTTGAAGATGAATATTTTAGAGCCTTTAAACAAAGTAAAAGAATTCATGCAACATGTGAAGATTATAGAGCTTCGGCCACTATAGACTTAGAGCACGATAAAAAAGATAGAAATAAAAAATTAAATATTCCTATCCAAGTTTTGTGGGGAAAAAAAGGAGTAGTTGGAAAGCAATTTAATTCGATTAAAATTTGGCAAAAATATACATATAAAAAAATCTATGGTGCAGAAATTAATTCAGATCATTTCATTCCAGAGGAAAGTCCTAAACAAACTATAAATCACCTAAAAAAATTTTTTCTAAAAAATGTTAAAAATAATTCCAAATAAAAAAAATATTGGAGCAGAAATAATTGTAAATTTAAAAGATATTTCAAATAAAGATATTTCAAAAATCAAAAAAGCACTGAATAAATATGGAATGTTATATTTTAAGGAACAAAAATTAACCTCTAAACTTTTCATTAAGTTTGCAAAATATTTTGGAAATTTAGCCAACTATCCAAGACTAAAAGGTTTAAATAAAAAATTTCCTCAAATTACAGTAGTGCAAAGAAAATCAACAGATAAAGGACCAAGTTTTGGTGAACAATTTCATACAGATTCCATTTATACAAAAAAGCCACCAAGATTTACAATGTTGCTTTCAAAACTTGTGCCAAAAAAAGGAAAGGCCAATACAGAATTTTGTTCTCAATATCTTGCTTATAAAGAATTACCAAATCCAATAAAAAGAAAATTTAAGAATATTAAATGCAAATATTCCTCTGAGGGTCCGATTTCGGTTACAACAGAAGAAAGAGTAAAAGAAAAAGGAAAAAATATTAAAGAACTTAAATCTTCTCATAAAATAATTAGGAAAGTCAGTACAAATTATTCGATTTATTGCAGTCCAGGACATTTTGTTGGTTTTAGTTCAAAGATAAAAAATCAAGAAAAGATCAAAAAATTTTTATTTAATCATCAAATTAAGAAGAAGTTTCAATTTTCATTGCCTTGGGAAAAAAATCAATTGGCTATATGGGATAACAGATCTATGCTTCATCAGGCAACACCCTTCAAGGGAAATAGAATTATGCATAGAATAACAATTAAATAATTTATGTTCACAATTTTTTTAGGACTAACTCCATTTATATTTATTACTTTTTTAGGGTTTGTATTTGGTAAGTTAAAAGTTTTAGACCTTAGTCATGCTAAAATTTTAAATCTTTTCTTGTTCTATATTGCAGTCCCAGCATTGATTATTAAGCTAATAGCACAAAATGAAATTGGACAAGTAGATTTCAAACAAATTTTCTCTTATTTAATTATGCAATCGATATGTGGAATCATCGCTTACTTAATTACTTCAAAATATTTTAAAAGATCTATCTCAGAGTCAATTATTTGGGCTTTAACAGTTGCATTATCAAACCATGTGACTTTGCTCTTACCAATAACAGAAATTTATTTTCAACAAAATGTAATTACACAAGTTGCAAGCATCATATTAATGGATGGGATAATTTTATTATCTGTAATTGCTTTTTTTCTAGAATTATCCACAAAAAAAAATGTTAATTTATTTAATTTTATTAAAAATTTATTTTTAAACCCATTTATTCTTTCAATAATTATAGGTTTATTATTTTTATTATTAAATTTTAATATTGATCAAACACCGATTGAATACACTTTGTCTAAACTTGCAGCATGTGTTTCACCAGTTGGATTGTTTGCAATTGGCATAATTCTTTCGTTTTATACTAAAAATGTAATTAATAAATTATCTGTTTCTATTTCAGTTTTAAAATTAGTCATTTCCCCCATAATTTTATTGTTAATTGGATTAGTGATTTTTAATGCAGGATTGCCAGCTGAAATACCAGGTGCTTTCTTTGTGAGTGTTGCGCCTTGTGGAGTTACTTCTATAGTTTTATGTGCTGCGTATAATGTAAGTCCCGAAAATATAATTAAAGCAATTTTTGTTTCTACTATTGCTTCTATAGGGACTATATTTTTTTCAATTAAGTATTTAACTCTATAACAATTTATCTAGAGGACTAACTTCTCCAATTTTAAAAATAATAGCATCTTCTTTACTAAAACCATATTTTTCAGCACTATCTTTAAATCTAATTGGGGGTTCCATAATTGGCTCTAATGACAAAACAAATGTTCCCCAATGCATTCCTAATACTTTTTTACTTTTTAGGTCTTGCGCGACATTCAGGGCTTCTTCTGGTGTAGTATGATAAATAGTTTTATCAAACATTGGTTTGAAATTATAAGCCCCAATATTAATCATTGTCAGATCTATAGGACCATATTTTTCACCTAGTTCTTTGTAGACTTCCCCATATCCAGTGTCACATGCAAATAAAATTTTTTTATTTTTATGTTCTATTAAAAAATTACCCCACAAAGTTTTATTAGTGTCTGTTAAACTTCTCTTTGACCAATGGACTGCGGGAAGTAAAGAAATTTTCAAATCTTCATTTATAATTATTTGATCATACCAATCCATTTCATTTACATCTTTATATCCTTTAAAATATTTACCGAGGTTTAGTGGTGTTAATACTTTTGCCCCCTTAAAAGGAAAATTTCTAATTGTTGACATGTCCTGATGATCGTAATGATTATGAGTGAGTAAAAATACATCTGTTTGGGGTATCTCATTTAATTTTATTGCGGGATTAGTAAATCTTTTTGGACCAAAAATAAGTGGTCCAGCATTCTTTGAAAATACAGGATCTGTTATAATAGTCGTTTTACCTAATTTTATAAGGTATGTCGCGTGACCTATCCAAGCAATATAATCATTATCTTTATATTTTTCTAAATCAGCTAATACTTTTTCTTTTTCAATCACATGTTCTTTTGGATATGATAAATTAACTTTTTTTCGTAATTTGCTGAAAGTTCTATAAGAAAATTTTCCTGACCTAGATATTATAACTGGAGATCCTTTTGGGTTCCTGAAAGTACCATCAGGTAAATGGTGATAAGGTCTTTCCTTCATATTATTTTTTTTTCTCCATTAACCATAAGCTATTTCCCGCAAGAAAATATATTTTTCCATTAACTGGGTGAACTTGTATATCTCTTATTCTCCCAATTTTATCTTTGAAAACAATTGTTTCTTCAATCTTAGATGAATTTTGAAAGTCTAATTTTCTCATAGATTTATCTTTTAAAGAAGTAATGAGCGCTTCGCCATTCCATTCATTAAATTCTTTTCCCTTATAAATAGTTATTGCACTTGCAGCTATTGAGGGCACCCAGTATTGGATTGCTTTAGTAAAACCTGTTTTCCATTTAGGTCCAATCTTTGAGCCTGAATAATTTGTTCCACCCCAACCTAAAATTTTCCAACCATAATTTTCTCCTTTTTTTATTTCACCAAACCAATCACCACCTTTTGCACCATGGTTGCTTGCATAAATTTTTCCATCAAAAGAGGAATAGGTTAGACCTTGAGGATTACGAACACCAATTTGATAAATTTCTGGTAACCAATTTGACTTTCCTTCAAACTTAGGGTTATCTTTTGGAATACTACCATCTAAATGAATTCTGATAATACTTCCAGGATGGTTTGTTGGATCTTGAGCAATCATGCCACCACCTCTTTCACCAGCAGATGCAAAAAGATAATTATCTTTTATAGCCAGTCTTGAACCGAAGTGATAACCAGATTCTATTGGTGGTTCAGCTTGAAATATATTTTTAAAATCTAAATTTTTTTTATTTAATTCAGCTTTTGCAATCGAGGTGCTTGTTTTCCAATCCCCTCGATTTTCTGAATAAGAAATCCATAAGTAATTATTTTGATAAATAATATCTAATAAACCTCCTTGTCCGTGTACAAAATAATTTAAGTTATGTTCAACTTCATAAACATCTTCAGAAATAATATTTACTATTTTTATTTTTCCAGTTTTTTCAGTGATAATAAGTTCTTCATCACTTATAAAAGACGATCCCCACGGATCATTTAAATCTGCCAATTTTTTAAAAGTAAAATTTTCAGAAAAACTTTTTGATGAAAGTAAAAAAAAGAAAAATATAGATAAAAAATATTTGATCACTTTATGAAAGTTTAGACCTACCACCATCAACAGCAATTATTTGGCCTGTAACCCAAGAACTATCTTCTGTAAGTAAGAATTTAGCAAGAGCTGCTGAATCTTTACCTTCGCCTAATCTTTTAAGAGGATGTGCTTTTGCAATACCTTCAGCTATAGCAGTGTTTTTTAACATTGGTTCTGCTATTTTAGATTTTGTTAAACTTGGTGCCACACAATTTACTCTTATGTTGGGAGCGAATTCTGCTGCAAGAGAAACCGTCAATCCTTCAACAGCAGCTTTTGCTGAAGCTATGATTGCATGATTGGTAAAACCTCTTTGAGCAGCAACAGTTGAAAATAACACTATTGAACCTTTATTTTTTTTTAAACTTTCCTGATATCCTTTAATAGCTTCTACAGCACAATAAAGATTAAGTTTCATGCATTTTTGAAAGTCTTGTTCATTTACCATTCTTAATGGTTTTAAATCAATTGAACCCACGCAATAAGCTAGGCCTTTAATTTCAGAAATATCTGATTTAACTTTTTCTATAAACCCATCTTCTAAAACATCTGCAACTGTATGTGAGCATCCAAGTTTTTCAGAGATAGAACTAAGTTCACTTTCATTTCTTCCAACTAAATGAATATTGTTTCCAGAGTTTTTTAATTGATCCGCTAAACTTGATCCAATAGAACCTGTCGCACCAAAAATTACATATTTTTCTGACATAAAAAATTTTATTAGTTATATTTAATTATGAAGTTATTTTTTATACTTGGTAATCAATTATTTCCAATAAAATACCTAGACCGCTTCAAAAAAGACCACCTATTTTTTATGGCTGAAGATAAGGGTTTATGCACTTATGAAAAGCATCATAAACAAAAAATTTTATTATTTTTATCTTCAATGCGTTCTTATGCTGACGGGTTAAGAAAAAACAAATTTAAATTAGATTATTTTAAAATTGAAGACAAAGAATTTAATGATGATTATTTAAAAAAATTAAAAAAAATAATTACACAAAAAAAAGTAAAAGAAATTTCAAGTTTTGAAGTAGAGGATAAATTTTTTGAAAAAAAAATTTCACAATTTTTAAAAAAAGAAAAAATATACTGGAATATTGTTCAAACTCCTATGTTTTTAAATTCAAGAGCTGAATTTAAAAATTATTTATCAAAATCAAAAAAACCTTTTTTGGCAACTTTCTATAAAGATGTTAGAAAAAAATCAGGGATATTGATGGGTTCAGATGGTAATCCAATCGGGGGGAAATGGAGCTTTGATGGAGATAACAGAAATAAATTACCTAAAAACATTTCAATTCCTAAATTTCCAAAAATAAATGAAACCAGTCATACAAAAAAACTAAAGCCTATTATTGAAAAGGAATTTAAAAATCACCCAGGGAGTACAAATAATTTTTGGTTTGCAACTGAATACGAGGGCGCTGTTAAACTTTTAAATTTTTTTATAAAAGAAAAATCAAACTTATTTGGTGATTATGAGGATGCAGTTGATCAAAAAGATAATATTCTATTTCATAGTGCACTAAGTCCTTACATAAATTTAGGTTTAATTACTCCTGAATTTGTTATCCAAAAAATTTTAGATTTTCATAAAAAAAATAAAATTAGAATGAATTCTTTAGAGGGCTACATTCGCCAGTTGATTGGTTGGCGAGAATTTATGCGTGGAATTTATCAGTCCTATTCTCAAGAAATGGAAACTGGAAATTTTTTTAAACAAAATAGAAAAATGAAAAGTTCTTGGTATGATGGGACCACTGGTCTTCCACCTTTGGATTATGCAATTAAAAATGCCGTTAATCATGGTTGGTCACATCACATTGAAAGGTTAATGATCTTATCTAACATTATGAACCTTTGTGAAATTAAGCCAACAATTGTTTACAAATGGTTCATGGAAATGTTTGTAGATTCTTCAGATTGGGTGATGGTTCCTAATGTTTATGGAATGGGATTATTTAGTGATGGAGGAATTTTTGCGACCAAACCTTATATTTGTGGATCTGCATATTTTATGAAAATGATGGATTTTAAAAAAGGTGAGTGGTGTAACACTATGGATGGTCTTTATTGGAGATTTATTGACCGAAATAGAAAATTTTTTTTAAAAAATCCTCGTCTTTCGATGATGGTAAGAATATTTGATAAAATGAAATCTGATAGAAAAAAATTAATTTTATCTGAAGCTGATAAATTTATTAAACTAAACACAATTTGATGAAAAAAGAAAATTTACCAACAAAAATTTGTCCAGTTTGTAAAAGACCATTTACTTGGCGAAAAAAATGGAAGTTAAATTGGGATAGAGTAAAATATTGTTCCAAGAAGTGTTCTAAGCTAAGCTAAGCTTAGTGAACATAATAGTATTACAACATATCAAAATAGAAGATCCGGGTTACATTAAAGATTTAATTTTAGCTGATGGATTAAATTTAACTACCATTGAGTTAGATGAACGTGAAAAAATACCAGATGATTTAAGTAAATTTGATGGAATGTTTTGCATGGGGGGTCCAATGGATACCTATATGGAACAAGAATATCCTTGGTTAATAGAAGAAAAGAAAGCAATTAAAGAATTTGTTGTTAATCTAAAAAAACCTTATTTAGGTTTTTGTTTAGGTTGTCAGCTTTTAGGAGAAGTGATTGGTGGAAAAGTAGTTAAATCTAAACCAGCAGAAATAGGAATTATGGATATTAATTTCTCTAATGAAAAAGACGAAGATAAATTATTTTCAAAATTTCCTAATACGATTAAAAGTTTACAATGGCACTCTTATGAGGTTCAAGGTATTGAAAATAATAAAGATGTAACTTTATTAGCCTCTTCTCCAATTACCAAGTATCAAATCTTTAAATATCAAAACCATGCTTATGGAATTCAATTTCATATAGAAATTAAAGATACCACAGTCAATGAGTGGGGATGTGTACCGGAATACAAAAAAGCTTTAGAGGATCAGCTTGGTAATGGTGCATTAGAAAAGTTTGACCAATCTGCAAAAGATAACATGAAAGATATGAATAACTATTCTACAATCCTTTATGATAATTTTAAAAAACTTTTATGAATAATAAGATCTTTGAATGGGCAGGGGTTATAACTGCAATATTATATTCCTTGTTTGTTGCTTTAAATATAGGAATAGAATTTTTTGGTTTTTGTCTATTGCTTTTGTCAGCTATTTTAATTGGAATTTGGGCTTATAGGGGTGGTCATAAAGGAATTTTGTTATTACAATTTTTTTATGCAACAGCTGGAATTATTGGGATGGTTCGTTGGTTTTAGTTAAAAGTCGAGACTATTTTGGGAATATAATTTTTAAAATTAAAAAATCCTTTATTGCAGCATTGCCAAGCCAATTGATCAAGATTTCTATATAAAAAATTTATCTTTAAATTATTCGAATTTAAAAAATCTAAATTTTCACCTACCGTTGGATATAAACCATAACAATTTTCAATATTTGTTAATTCACTTATATCTATAATTTGACAATCAATAGATTGGTTTTTTAATCTTTGTTCTTGGTCTTCTATTAAATGAGATTTAAATTTCACTAACTTTTCACTGAGTTTTATTACTCTATTTTCATTTTTATTAGAAACTAAGTAAATTTTCTTAAAGTTGTTTTCCTTAAAGTCAGTGATTTCAAACGAGAGATTATTTTCAAAAATTAAAAGATTCTTATTCTCAATTTTTTTTGGGTTATTGAAATCCTGTTTAATTATTTGATAAGATTTTTCAGATACTTTTGGAGGAGCATTTTCATTTAATTTTATATTTTGAAATCTATTGTTAGTGAATTTTTTAATATTCCATTCACTTGCAAGGTAATGTTTTCCTTGAGTTTGAACACCCGCAACCCATCGCCACCCAAGAGTATTTGATGCAGCATCTCCATCATAAAGATGTTGCATAAAAAATTCTGCACCTAATTGCCAAGGCAATTCTAAAGTAAAAATCCAAATACTAGCAAACCACATTCTTGTGTGATTATGCAAATAGTTGTTTTCTTTAAGCTCTTTCACCCACTCATTAAAGCAATCTACTTTTGTTTTTCCTTCGATTGCTGCAATATAATCTTTATTATCTTTAAATTCATTTTTGATTTGATTTAATTCGATAAGATAATCAGCCCAAACACTTGGTCTTAGTTCTAACCAACCTTTCCAATAAGTTCGCCATAGAACTTCTTGAATAAACTTTTCATTTTTTGAAAAAGAAAATTTACTTAGAGCTTTCTGAATGACTTCTTGTTCATTAATTATTCCATGAGTTATATATGGTGATAAGCAAGATATATTAGATCTTTTTTCAGGTCCAAAATCAAAATTTCTTAATTTTGAATATTCTCCAAGATTATTCTCAACAAAATTATTTAATTGATTTAAGGCCTTAGCCCTTGAAGCTTCAAATATCATTTAAAATTATTTTGATTTTTTTTTCTTAAGACCCAATTTGTCACTATGTCTTAATCTTAAAACAACAATTGCTCCAGCTATTAATAAAATAGCTACTGCTTCGTAAACAAGTGCAGTAGGATCCATTTCTTTACCTTGTAGAATAATAAATCGTGCAAGCGCTGTAATTGCAATAAGAAGTGGAAGGGTAATACTAATAGATTGTTGGTTCCAAAAAACCCTAACCATTGCTAGTACCTCCAAATAAAGAAACATTAAAAGCAAATCTGCTAATGTAACAGATTGATTTAAGAACATGTTTTTCATTTCAATCCCAACAGCAATAACAGTACTGATTAGGATAATAACCATTAGCGCTAACTGTAAGTTTTTTGCTATCTTATCCATTATTTATCTTTACTAAAAGGTAACCATTTTTCAATTGCAGATTTTAAGGGACCATCATAAGGGATTGAATAAGAGTTCGGGTTTGGACTTGTCAAAACCTCAATTCCTTTTGAAAATACGAATATAAATACTATTACAAAAACTATGACCATGATTTTAAAAGGATCAAAATTTTTTGTTTGAAAAACACTTGCAGACCTCTCTTCTGCTCTATGGAATTGTTTAAAAGTCATATAAACGGCAAATATTAAACCTATATGAGCTAAAAAAAGTCCAGCCCACCCAAATGCAAAAGTTGTGTAAGAAAAAACATATAAACTAAAAACAGTAGTCCAAATAAAACTTAAAACTAAAAGAATTTGTAATCTAACTGTCTTAGGAAGTGCACGTAAATCATTCTTACTATCATCAAATAAAATATTTGCAGCATCTCTCATCCAATTCTTTATTGATTCCATGGTCTAAGGATATAATTTTTAGTGATTTAAACAAATGTCAATTTGTCCTAAAGCAATCTAAGTACGAAGCTTTTTCTTATGAAAATTGATAAATCTCTCAACGTTAGATTTATTAAATGATTTATTTTCTTCAAAAGATACCTTCTTCATTGAATATGCGCTGCTATTAGTAACTCTAGATTGAATTGTAATATTTCCTTTATACAATTTAAGTTTAACTGAGCCATTAACTTTACTTCTTTTTAAATCTACAATTTTTTGAAGTTTAAATCTTTCTTTTGAGTACCAATAACCATTGTAAATTAACTCTGCATATCTAGACATTATCTGATCTTTTTTGTGCATAGTTTCTTTGTCTAAAGTAACTGACTCAATCGCTCGATGAGCATTGATTAAAAGAGTTCCACCGGGCGTTTCATATACACCTCTAGATTTGATACCTAAAAATCTATTCTCCACTAAGTCAACTCTTCCAATTCCATTTTTACCTGCGATGTCATTGAGCTTTGTTAATAATTTAGCCGGAGACATTTTTTTTCCATTTATTCCAAAAGGATCACCGTTTTTAAAATTGATAGTAATAAACGATGATTTGTTTGGTGCCTTTTCTGGAGAAATTGTTCGCTGGAAAATAAATTCTGGTGCTGAATTTTTTGGATTTTCTAAAACCTTACCTTCAGTTGATGTATGAAATAAATTATCATCTACTGAAAAAGGAGGTGCACCTTTTTTATCTTTAGGAATAGCTATGCCATGTTTTTTTGCATAATTAATTAAGTCTGTTCTTGATTTTAATTTCCAAATTCTCCACGGGGCTATGATTTTAATTTTGGGACCAAAATAATGATAGCCTAATTCAAATCTAACTTGGTCATTGCCTTTACCAGTTGCTCCATGCGAAACTGCATAGGCTTTAAATTTTTTAGCTACTCTTATTTGATCTTTTGCAATAAGAGGTCTTGCTATTGATGTCCCTAATAAATAAACACCCTCATAGATCGCGTGTCCTCTGATCATGGGATAAACATAATCCTTAACAAAAATATCTTTTAAATCTTTAATAATTATATTTTTAACACCAAATTTTTTTGCATTAGTTATAATTTTTTTTCTATCAATTTCTTGTCCAACATCTGCTGTATAACAAATTACATCTGCATCATAATTTTCTTGAAGCCATTTTAAAATTATAGAAGTATCGAGCCCTCCAGAATAAGCTAGAACAATTTTCTTTTTTGATTTCATTGAATTAACTACAAGCTTTTCTTGAAGCGTTATAAGCTTTAGTAAATCCTAATAATGAGTAATGATCAATAGTTTGAGAACCTTGTTGATTGTACCCAGTAATCATAATTCTAGATCCTTTTCTCATTTGTTTGATCATTTTTAATTCGATTTTATTGTCCGCAATCCACGCAAAACCTTGTTCTTTAATATCAAATTTAAATTTATTCTTCCCTGAAGCAGCTGTTACAGAATTATTTTTGTTGAATTCATAACCCGGGGTAACACTTACTTCATTTTTTATATTGTCGTTTGGCCTGAATGCTACAAATAATTTTGCATCTCTTTTATTTGTTTTTGGAGCTTGCAAAATAGGTAAAGATTGTGCAAAGCATACTTTACCGTCAGCATCCATAACGACCATTGCCTCCCAATCTTTATATTTACCAATTTTTTTAATTTCTTGAGCTGAAACTTGAGCAACACCGCTTATAAAAAATATTCCTAACAATATTGTAATTTTTTTAATTATGGACATGGATTTGGATAAATTGTTTGTACGTGGTTAATTTCTTTAATGATATCATCAGATAAGTTTACATTTACACTTTCTATATTTGTTTTCAACTGCTCCATTGTAGTTGCTCCAATTATTACACTAGTCATAAAGTCTTGGATTTCACAAAATTTTATTGCCATCTGACTCATATCTAGATCAAATTTTTCACTAATTTTATAATAATGTTCAACGGCATCCTCAGTATTTGGCTTTCTATACCTTGTCCAGAAATCGAAATCTCTCTCCATTCTTGATCCTTTGGGAAAATTCTTGTTTCTATACTTTCCACTTAAATATCCACTTGCAAGTGGAGAGTAAGCTAAGCAGCCAATGTTTTCTCTTATAGAAACTTCAGCTAGTCCAACTTCATAAGATCTATTTAATAAACTATAAGGATTTTGGATTGACATCATTCTTGGCAACTTTTTATCTTTGGATAACTGAAGATAATTTAAAACTCCCCAAGGTGTCTCATTTGATAAACCAACGTATCTTATTTTTCCCTGATCAATATATTTATTTAACTCTGCAAGAACATCTTCAAATTTATTCCATTCATTTTCCTTATGAACATAACCAAGTCTTCCAAAATTATTTACATTTCTTTCTGGCCAATGAAGTTGATATAAATCTATATAATCAGTTTTAAGTCTTTTAAGACTGTCATTTAAAGCAGATTCTAAGTTTGGACCTGTAAAACTATTTTCTCCACTTCTTAAATAATCTCTTGCTGGACCTGCAACTTTTGTTGCAAGAATGACTTTGTCTCTTTTTTTTGTTTTTTCAAACCAATTTCCAATAATCTCTTCTGTATCACCATAGGTTTCCTTTTTTGGTGGTACTGCATATAATTCAGCAGTGTCCCAAAAGTTTACTCCTTGATCTAAAGCAAAATCCATTTGTTCAAATGCTTCAAGCTCAGTATTTTGTTCTCCCCACGTCATAGTACCGAGACAAATTGTACTCACTTTAATATCGGTATTACCTAAATTTTTGTAATTCATTAGAAATATTAAGTTAAAATTTTGTTAATCTTTTAAGGTATCTTGAATAATTAGTAAAAGAATATATATATTACTTATTATGAAATTTGATAAAAACGGAATACTAAATAGAGCAAAAGCAGCACAACAAACAGCAGCTGTAATGGATGAAGGCTTAAGAGCCTACATGTTAAAAGTTTATAACTACATGGCAACAGGTATATTGCTAACTGGAATAGTAGCGCTATTAACATTTAAAATGTCTGTTGTTACTAATGATGCAGGTTCAATCGTTGGTCTAACGCAGATGGGAAATGCAATTTATTTATCAGGTCTTAAATGGCTTGTGATGTTAGCGCCTCTAGGTATCGTTTTTTACATGAGTTTTGGAATTAATAAGATGAGTGCATCAAAGGCACAAACTACCTTTTGGGTTTTTGCAGCTTTGATGGGTCTATCATTATCTTCAATATTATTGGTTTATACTGGAATGAGTGTAACAAGAGTTTTCTTCATTACATCTGCAACATTTGGAGCAATGAGTATTTATGGATACACAACCAAAAGAGATCTTACAAAGTTAGGTTCTTTTTTAATGATGGGTCTAATAGGAATAATTATAGCTTCAATTGTTAATATCTTTATGAAATCTTCTATGATGTATTTTGTGATTTCAATTTTAGGTGTTCTAATATTTGTTGGTTTAACAGCTTATGACACTCAGAAAATCAAAAATATGTATGTTGCGTCAGACTCAGGTGAGTTAATGGGCAAGAAAGCCGTTATGGGTGCTTTAACTTTATATCTAGATTTTATCAATCTATTTATAATGTTGTTGAGATTATTTGGTCAAAGAAGATAAATTTATTTTTGAAGTTTCTTCCAGTTGGTATTTTTTAATAAAATTCTAAGATCGTAAGAATTTTTTAGTATTTTACCACTTGTATCAGTAATTAAATATTTAAGATTTTTATTTTTAGGCTTAAAATTTTTACAAATTTTATAAAGGGCATTTTCAGTAGCATTTCTAAAAACACTAAACCCCACTTGTTTACTAGAAATACTTAAACCGTAATCTTTCCAAGAACCTTCCGAAACCATTTTAGCATATAAGTCTAATATAATTTTTAGCTCATCTTTTTCAAAAAAATGTTTTTCTTCTATTTGATTATGAGGATTATTTACTACTAATTTTAAATTACTACGCATCTATCTTATGTTTATTAATTAATGGTATTTGAAATCCTGTAAATATTATTGTTATTGGAAGCATTCCCCACACTTTAAAATTAACCCAAAATTCCTCTGTTTGAGTTCTCCAAACAATTTCATTTAATAAAGCAAGACCAAAGAAAAAATACATCCATCGTTTATTAAGAATTTCCCATCCAATATCAGTTAGAGGAATAGATTTACCCATAACTTTTTTTAGAATAGGTTCATTGGTAAAATATTTCCCAAAAAATAATGCAAGAGCAAACATAATATTAATGATAGTTGGTTTTACGTAAATAAATATAGGATCATTAAAGTAGATTGTTAATCCACCAAAAAAAGTAATTAAAATTCCACTTACCAAAGGCATTGGTGGAATTTTTTTTTCAAAAAACCAAACTACTGCTAATGCAACTAAAGTTGCAACTATCAGTGGAGGTATTGCTACTGATAAATTTTTACCACTATTGTAATAATAGAAAAAAAATATTGCTAAAGGACCGAAATCAGTAACAAATTTTAAAAAAGATTTATTCACTTGAAAGATATTAACATATTTGCCACATCACAAAACATTTATATTTTTAGCATTGATTTTTATTTCTAAATACCCATACTAAGTTTAATGCCAGTTCAAAAAGCTAAATTTTCAATTGGAGACATCGTGAAGCATAAACACTTTGAGTTTAGAGGTGTTATTTATGATGTTGATTTTGAATTTAATAATTCTGAAGAATGGTATCAGTCTATCCCAAAAAATGTCAGACCAAGAAAAGATCAACCATTTTATCACCTATTAGCAGAAAATGATGAGATAACATATGAAGCTTATGTTTCTGAGCAAAACTTGCTAATGGACGATTCTGATGAACCAATAAAACACCCTTTAATTGAAGAGATTTTTTCAGGAAAAAAAGGT
>CACJPL010000007.1 GCA_902595285.1 uncultured Pelagibacteraceae bacterium
ACACCAATTTTAAAATTACCTTTAGCGCTCAAATAACGAAGATTATTATCGTTATTTAATTTATAAATTTCTAAATTTGGAATTTTTATCAGATTATAAATTTCATCAGCATTTACATGCGAAATATGAAAAATAAGAATAAATAAAAATAAAATTTTCATTAAATTATTATAGACGAATTAGATGAGATAATATTATCTTAGATTATTAAAAAATGAAAAAAGAAAGAAACAAAAATCCAATTCAACCAGTTAGTGGAACTAAAGTTCCAAGATTTGCTGGCCCAAGTACATTTGCAAGATTACCTGAACTCAGAGATGTAGAAAGTTGTGACGTTGCAATTGTTGGAATTCCGTTTGATGCTGGCACAAGTTATCGACCCGGAGCAAGATTTGGTCCACAAAGCATCAGGCAAGCTTCTAGACATTTGAGAACTAATTATCATCCTAATTATGATGTTGAGCCTTTTAAAATCCAACAAGTAGCTGATGCTGGTGATATCGCTTGCAATCCATTTAGTATTGATGAAGCAATTAAACAAATAGAAGTAGGCGCAACAGATTTATTAAATAAGGTTGGAGGAATTATAAGTTTAGGTGGAGATCATACTATTGCAGTTCCTTTGTTAAGAGCAATTAATAAAAAAAACAAAGGACCTGTATCTTTAGTTCATTTTGATGCCCACTTAGATACTTGGGACACATATTTTGGTGCACCTTATACTCACGGAACTCCATTCAGAAGAGCTAGAGAAGAAGGATTATTTTTGGATGATGCTTCTATGCATGTTGGAATTCGAGGACCACTTTATAGTAGAGATGATATTAAAAATGATGAAAGTTTTGGATTTAAAATAATTCATTGTGATGAGTTTCAAACAGAAGGAACCGATAAAATAGCAGAAAGAATTAGAAAAAGAGTGGGAGACAATCCTTTATACTTATCAATTGATATTGATGTTTTAGATCCTGCATTTGCTCCAGGTACTGGTACACCAGAAATTGCAGGGATGACTACAAGAGAAATGGTAAATGTTTTAAGAGGTTTGTCTGGATTAAATTTAGTTTCAGCAGACGTCGTTGAGGTTTCTCCAGCATATGATCATGCAGAAGTAACTTCTTTAGCAGCAGCAACTATTGTTTATGAATTAACTAATTTATTTGCAAAAATATAAAGAAAGGATAACGTCAAAACATGTTAGACAAAAAAAATTTTTATATTAATGGAGCGTGGGTTAAGCCGAATAGTTCTGAGGAAATTAAAGTAATTGATCCTGCCACAGAAGAAAATTGTGCAGTAATTACTTTAGGGAACAAAGATGATGTTAATATTGCTGTTAATGCAGCTAAAGATACCTATGAATCTTGGGCCTTTTCTACTAAAGAGGAAAGGATTGGATTATTAGAAAAACTTTATGAAAATTATAAGAAAAGATGGGCAGATATTGCTGAAGCTATAACTCTTGAGATGGGTGCTCCAAAAGATTTTGCAACAAAATTACAAGCTGGTACAGGAGCAAGTCATATCAAATCATTTATTAGATATCTAAAAAATTTTGAATTTGAAAAACCGTTAGGAGATCATGCTCCTAACCAAAGATTAATTTATGAACCAAAAGGTGTTTGTGCATTAATAACACCATGGAATTGGCCGATGAACCAAGTTTGCCTAAAAGTAATGCCAGCAATTGCATCAGGTTGTACAATGGTCTTAAAACCATCAGAATTAGCACCACTCTCCTCAATGATACTTGCTGAAATTATTGATGAAGTAAAATTTCCAAAAGGTGTGTTCAATTTAGTTAATGGCGACGGAGCAACAACAGGAGATGCTCTAACAAGTCATCCAGATATTAATATGATATCTTTTACTGGATCAACAAGAGCAGGAGCTTTGATTTCACAAAATGCTGCTAAAGATTTTAAAAGAGTAAGCTTAGAATTAGGAGGCAAGGGTGCAAATATAATTTTTAAAGATGCTGATCCAGAAGCTATTGAAAGAGGTGCTTTAAGATGTTTTAGAAATTCTGGACAATCTTGTAATGCACCAACAAGAATGCTTGTTGAAAAATCAATGTATGAAGAAGCTATTGAGAGATTAAAAAAATATACTGAAAACTTTGAGGTGGGTGATCCTAAAAAAGAAGGAGAACATATAGGTCCAGTTATTTCAGAAACTCAATACAATAAAATACAAACTTTAATCCAAAAAGGAATAGATGAAGGTGCAAAATTAGTTGCTGGAGGAACAGGTAAACCCGAAGGATTAGACAAAGGTTACTTTGTTAAACCAACTGTTTTTGCAGATGTAAATAATGATATGGAAGTTGCAAGGACTGAGATTTTTGGCCCTGTTTTATCTGTTATTCCATTTGAAACAGAAGAAGATGCAATCAAAATTGCGAATGATACTGCATATGGATTAACAAATTATATTCAAACGCAAGATTCTAAAAAAGTACAAAGAGTTGCAAGAAAATTAAGATCTGGAATGGTTGATGTTAATGGAGCAGGAATTGCAGTTGATGCACCTTTTGGTGGTTTTAAACATTCTGGAATAGGTCGAGAAGCAGGTGAACACGGTTTAGAAGAGTTTTTAGAAGTAAAAGCTGTAGGTGGTTGGAGTTAATTTATAGAAGATTTTTCTTTAATACCATCTAGGAGTTTTAAGCATTTTTTTAATTCGTCTAAAATTATAAATTCATCAATTTTATGAGCTTGTTCAATCGAACCAGGACCGCACACAACTGTGCTAATACCTATTTCCTGAAATAGACCTGCTTCAGTTCCAAAAGAAACAACTTGCCTTGAGTTATCCCCTGTTAAGCTTGAAATTAATTCACAGGCATCTGATTTACTCTTTCTATCAAATCCAATTATTTCCCCTATAATATTTTTTTCAATTGAAGCATTAGGAAAAATTTTTTTCATATCTGGAAGCAAAACTTCATTTGCATATTTATCTATTTCCTGATTTAAAAATACACCATCTTCTTTTACAACAGGCCTTGTTTCCCAGTTAACATGACATTTATCTGCGATTACATTATGAGCTATTCCCCCAAATATTCCTCCTATAGATAATGTTGAATGTGGAGGATCAAATATAGAGTCTTTAGGTTCTCTCTCTTTAAGTCTTTCTCTTAATTCCATTAATTTATTTACATATCTTGATGCGTACTCAACTGCGCTTACACCTTTATGAGGTGCTGAACTATGTCCTGCTAAACCTCTAAAATGTGTTGTGTATTCATAACATCCTTTATGCGCATCAATAATCTTCATGTTAGTAGGTTCGCCAACAATACAAATACCATCTTTAATATTTCTTCTTTTTAACTCTTCAATTAAAATTGGTGCACCTATACATGCTGTTTCTTCATCAAATGTAAAAGAAAAATGAATATCTCTATCTAAATTAGATTTTGAATAAATTGGTGCATATGCCAAAGTACATGCAATAAAACCCTTCATATCACATGAACCTCTTCCATATAATTTATCATCCTTAATTGTTGCAGTAAAAGGGTCTGAGCTCCAACCCTTTGAGACTGGGACAACATCCGTATGACCTGATAAAATTATAGGTTTTTTATTTTTTGAACTTTTAGCTTTTAGAGTTGCGAATAGATTTACTCTTTTTTTTTCATCATCATAAGTTCTAAAAGAGGTAGCACCTAATTTTTTTAAGATATCATCACAATAATCAATTAAAGCGGTATTATCTTCCCCTGATATAGTTTTAAAACTAATTAGATCTGTCAAAATTTTAACAGAATTTTTAAATAAAAGATCTGAATTATTTTCTGTACTCATATTTTCCTTCCATTATATATTAAATATATGAAAGAACAAATTACCTATGATGTATTCGATAGAGTTGATATTAGAGTCGGAACAGTTATTTCAGTAAAAAAAAATGAAAAAGCTAGAAAACCTTCTTTAGTTGTTGAAGTAGATTTTGGAAAAGAAATTGGAATTAGACAATCTTCTGCCCAAATTACCCATTATTATAATGAGGAAAATCTTAAAGGAAAACAAGTAATAGGTGTTTGTAATTTTCCAGAAAAAAATATAGCTGGCGTAGTTTCTCAAGTACTTATTCTTGGCTCAATAGACAAGGAGGGTAAAGTAATTTTGGTCCATCCATCTCAAAAATCTGAGAATGGTTTACCTATTGCATAGAAATGCATCCAGAAATTCTATCGATAACTTTATTTGGAATTGTAGCCGCTTATTCTCCAGGGCCAAATAATTTTGTAGCTTTTTATTCTGGATTTAATTTTGGTATTACAAGAACTCTCCCACATATAATCGGAGTTACTTTAGGTTTCCCATTTTTATTATTATGTGTAGCCCTAGGTTTGATAAATGTTTTTAAACTTTATCCATTAATTCAAGAAATATTAAAGTATCTTGGCACATTATTTTTAATTTACTTAGCCTATAAAATTTCTTTCTCTAGTTCTCAAAACAAAGAAAATAATAATAAAAATCCAGTAAAATTTATAGAAACATTTGTTTTTCAATTTTTAAATCCAAAAGCTGTAATTGCATCGATAATAATTGTATCAACATATATTAAAGTAGGAGAAAATTTTGTAAGCTATACGACTCAAATTGTTGTATTAGCTCTGTTAGTTTCTGTAACCAGTATTACATTATGGACATTTTTAGGTAAATTCTTTAGGAAATTCGCGACAAATCAGAAATTTATTAATTATTTTAATTATGTTATGTCACTGCTTCTTTTATTAAGCATACTAACTTTTTATTTATAACATGAAACCAGGAAACCAAAATTCTTATAATTCACTTAAAAAAATTTCAATAGATAATAAAGATTTTAGGTATTACTCTTTATCTGAGGCAGAAAAGAATGGCCTGGATGGTATAAGTAAACTTCCTAAATCTCTAAAGGTTTTGCTAGAAAATTTATTAAGATATGAGGATAACTTAAGTGTTACTAAATCGCAAATAGAAGCTATTATGAATTGGTTAAAGACAAAAAAATCTAAAACTGAAATTGCATATAGACCAGCAAGAGTATTACTTCAAGATTATACAGGAATACCTGCAGTTGCAGATTTAGCTGCAATGAGAGAAGCAGTTAAAGAAAAAAATAAAGATCCAAGTACAATCAACCCATTATCTGCAGTTGATCTTGTTATCGACCATTCAGTACAGGTAGATCAGTCTGCTAAAGCAGATTCTTTTGAAAAAAATGTTGATATAGAATTTGAAAGAAATGGTGAGAGATATTCTTTTTTAAAATGGGGGCAGCAGGCATTTGATAATTTTAGAATAGTTCCACCAGGAACAGGAATTTGTCATCAAGTGAATTTAGAATATTTATCAAAAGTTGTTTGGTCAGAAGAGTTTAAAGGAGATAAATATCTTTTCCCAGACACTTTGGTTGGAACAGATAGCCATACAACTATGGTTAATGGTTTGTCAGTGTTAGGCTGGGGTGTTGGTGGAATTGAGGCTGAAGCAGGCATGTTAGGTCAGCCAATATCAATGTTAATACCCGAGGTTATTGGTTTTGAGATGAAAAGCAAATTGCCTGAAGGAACTACTGCAACTGATTTAGTTTTAACTGTTGTTAAAATGTTAAGAGATAAAGGAGTAGTTGGTAAGTTTGTTGAATTTTATGGCGAAGGTTTAAAAAATTTGACACTTGCGGATAGAGCTACTATTGCAAACATGGCCCCAGAATATGGCGCTACATGTGGTTTTTTTCCTATAGATGAAGAAACATTAAAATATTTAAAATTTTCTGGAAGAGATCAGCACACAGTGAATATTGTTGAAAGTTATGCAAAAGAACAAGGGTTGTGGGCAAGTAACGATATAGAATTTACCGACATTATATCTTTAGATATGTCTACTGTAGTTCCAACTATTTCTGGGCCAAAAAGGCCTCAAGACAAAGTTCTATTAACAGATGCACCTATTTCATTTCAAAAAGTGTTGCAGGAAGCTACAAGTAAAAAAGAAAAATCAATTTCAAAAGTAGCTGATACTGATTTTGATATTAAAGATGGATCAATATTAATCGCAGCAATAACTTCTTGTACTAATACATCTAACCCAAATGTTTTAATTGGAGCAGGACTTTTGGCTAAAAAAGCAATTGAAAGAGGACTACAAGTAAAACCTTGGGTAAAGACTTCTTTAGCTCCCGGTTCTCAGGTGGTAACTGATTACTTAGAAAAGGCTGGATTAAATACTTATTTAGATCAATTAGGATTTAATTTAGTTGGGTATGGCTGCACAACTTGTATTGGAAATTCAGGACCCCTTCCAGAAAATATTGTAGAAGCAATCCAAAGAAAAAATATTTATGCTGTTTCAGTTTTATCTGGAAATAGAAATTTTGAGGGAAGAATTTCGCCACATATAAAAGCTAATTACCTAGCTTCACCCCCACTTGTTGTTGCATATGCAATAGCCGGACATATGGAAGTTGATTTATACAAAGATCCATTAGGAAAAGACAGAGAAGGAAATAATGTATTTTTAAAAAATATTTGGCCTTCTAATAAAGAGATAGAGGACACTTTAAAAGAGTCGCTAAATGCGGAGATGTTTATAAAAAGATACTCAAATGTTTCTGCGGGTCCAGCTCAATGGCAAAAAATTAAAACTGAAAAAAGTAGCATCTACAATTGGGATGAGGGATCGACATATGTTAAAAAACCTCCATTTTTTGACTCATTACCAGATAAGCCAGAGGGATTTAAAGAAATTAAGGATGCAAGACCATTGCTAATTTTAGGCGATATGGTTACAACTGATCATATATCTCCAGCCGGTAGTATTCAAAAAGATAGTCCAACGGGTGAATATTTTATGGAAAACCAAATTTTGCCAAAAGATTATAACTCATATGGTTCAAGAAGAGGCAACCATGAAGTTATGATGCGAGGAACTTTTGCAAATATAAGAATCAGAAATGAAATGGCTCCTGGAACGGAAGGTGGTTTTACAAAGTTATATCCAGAAGAAAAAGTTCTTCCTGTATATGATGCAGTAGTTGAGTACAAAAAAAGAGGAACAGATTTAGTTGTTATCGGTGGAAAAGAATATGGAACTGGATCGTCAAGAGATTGGGCGGCCAAAGGTACAAAATTACTGGGTATAAAAGCAGTAATTGCTGAGAGTTTTGAAAGAATCCACCGATCTAATTTAATTGGAATGGGAATATTACCTTTACAATTCATTAATGATGTTAATAGAAAAAATCTTAAATTAATTGGTTCTGAATTAATTAGCATTATAAATATAGAGAAGGGTGTTAGCCCCTCCGATGAAGTTACAGTTGAAATTAAATATTCCTCTGGTGAAATAAAGAAAATTAAAACATTATGCAGAATTGATACAAAAAATGAATTAGAATATTATAAAAATGGAGGTATTTTGCAGTACGTTTTAAGGAATATGATTTAATTATGGACGAAGATTTATCTATTATAAATACTAATGCTAGAAACGAAAAAGTTAAGAATTTTTTTGTAAATAATAAAAATAAAATAATCTCAAGTATAATTATTTTAATTATAATAATAGCAAGTGTTTTTAGTTACGATAAATATTTAGCGAAGAAAAAAAAAGATATTTCAGATAGTTTTAATTCAATAATCATAGATTATTCAGAAAAAACAAAAGAAAACACAGCTAGCAGTCTGGTTGAAATCATTAACAAGAAAGATCCAACTTATTCGCCTTTATCACTTTATTTTATTATTGATAATAATCTTTTGAGTGATCAGTCTAAAATCAATTCATTATTTGATATATTGATAAAGGATACCTCATTAGATAGTGAGATTAAAAACTTAATTATATACAAAAAGGCACTTTATAATGCAGATAACGCTCAAGAAGGTGATCTTTTAAATATGTTAAACCCACTTATAAATTCAAAAAGTGTATGGAAATCTCATTCTTTATATTTGATGGCAGAATTTTTTTTTGCAAATAATCAAAAACAAAAAGCCAAAGAATTTTTCAATCAAATAGTAGCTTTAGAGAATTCTAATCCAGATATAAGGCTTCAAGCAGAGAAAAGATTGAACAGAGATCTGAGTGAATAAATTAATTTTTACTGTCATTGCATTATTTTTTATTAACAACTGTTCATTTAACGAAAACTCTAGAATTTGGAAAGATAAAGAAAATAAATTAGAAACAGATAAAAAAATAATAAAAGTTTTTGCAGATGATAAGGTAGTCGTTAAAGAATTTAATAAAGATTTAAAATTAGATCTATCATCAATAAAAAAAAATAATAAAAAAAATTACAATCAAAATAATCTTGGCTTGCAAAATTACAAAGGTGAATGGACAAAGATTGGTAACTTTAAATTTTCAAAGTTAGAGGAAATTAATAAATTAGATTTCGATCCGATTTTTTTAAAAAATGGAATTATATTTTTTGATAAGAAAGGTTCAATTGTAAGATACGATAATAACTATAAAGTTAGTTGGAAAAAAAATCATTATTCAAAAGCTGAAAAAAAATTAAATCCAAAGCTCAATTTTTTAGCAGAGGGTCAAAATCTTTTAGTGGCTGATAGTATAGCCAAATATTATTCTGTGAATATCAGTACAGGAGAACTTAATTGGTCAAAAAATAATGAATATCCATTTAATTCAAATATTAAAAAATATAAAGATAAAATATTTGTTATTGATTATAAAAATATTTTGAGATGCTACAAAATCAAAGATGGCTCTGAGTGTTGGAATTTACAAACAGAAGACTCATTTACAGTTTCAAACATTAAATATTCCCTAATTATTTTAAACGATAATGTTATTTTTAGTAATTCTATAGGAGATATTACGGCTGTAGATATTGAAACTGGTTTAATTACATGGCAATTACCTACACAGAGCAGTTCAATAATAAATGAAACTCATAATTTTAAAACCTCTAAACTAGTATCAGATGGAAATTCGATATTTTTTTCAAACAACAAAAACCAGTTTTATTCAATAGATTTAAAAACTGGAATCACTAACTGGATAAATGAAGTTAATTCTAATATAAAACCTATTTTAGTTGGAAATTTAATTTTCACAATTTCTAATGAGGGTTATTTACATTTAATTGATAAAAATAAAGGCAATATAGTCCGAATTACAGATCTATTTCTGAATTACAAAGATAAAGAAAGAAAAAATATTTATCCAATTGGCTTTGTAATTGGAGACAAAAACTTATTTTTAACTAATTCAGATGGTAAAATGATCATTGCCCAGATTGAGAATGGACAAATAATAAAAATTGAAAAAGTTTCTGGTGGATTAGTCTCTGAGCCGTTTATATTTAACAACAATTTATATGTAGTAAGAAATGGTTCAATTGTACAATATAACTAAACATGTTCCTAAAATTTTTAGAAAAGATTGGCAGAAAAAAAGTTGTATTAGATAGAGGACCTTCACATCCTAATTTTAAAGAGGCAAAGCCTTGGATGAACCGTTACTATGTTTTGATGAGGTATCGACCTAAATGGTTTCCGTTCAATATATTAATCCATGAGATGCTAGCAGATGATCATGGAGATGGAGTTCATAATCACACGTTTCCATATATTACTATAATTTTAAGAGGTGGTTATTGGGAAACATTAAGCACTGGTAAGTTTTGGCGTCCACCAGGGTATATTGGCTTCAGATCAGCAAATAATTTACATAGAGTTGATTTGGAACCAGGAACAAAACCATTAACTTTGTTTATTTCAGGTCCATTTGGGCTAAGGAAAGGACCAAGATCAGAGTATGGTATTGATTTTAAAACTAAAAAAAATTGATGCCAAAAAAATTTGAAAAAAAATTTATATCTTATTGTGAAAATCAAGATCTAGAAGTTAATCACAATCAAATCACCATAATTAAAAAATTAGAAGACTACCACCATAGTAATTATAAATCATTTTTTTCAAATTTATTTTTCAAGCAAAAATCTAAAAAAGGATTTTATTTATTTGGTAGTGTAGGCGTTGGTAAAACAATGATTTTAAACTTCTTTTATGATCATCTTGAAGAAAAAAAATTAAAACAGCATTTTAATGAATTTATGTTAGGTTTTCATGATTTTGTTCATGAGAGTAAAGAAAAAAATGAAGAAAATATAATCAATCGATTTGTTAAAAATTTAAAATCAAAAGCTTCATTAATCTATTTTGATGAATTCCAAGTAACAAATATTGTTGATGCAATGATTTTAGGAAAACTATTTGAACAAATATTTAAAGAGGATATTAAAATTATCCTTACTTCAAACACTAAAATTTCAGAACTTTATAAAGACGGCCTTCAACGTGAACAATTTATACCTTTTATAAAAATAATGGAAGATCAATCAATTGAGTGTGAATTAAAAATTGAGGATGATTATAGAAAGTCTAATGATAATAAACAACAAAGATATTTTTTTCCACTGAATCAAGAGACTAATTTTAAGATTAACAAATTTTTTAGAACGATAACAAAGGATAAAATACAATCTTCAATAACAATTAATGTTAAGGGAAGAGATTTTAAAATAGAAAACTTTTATGAAGGTATTGTTAGGTATGACTTTAATCAACTTTGCGATCAAAATTTAGGAGCTGAAGATTATTTACAAATAATTAAAAACTGTAAATTTATGGTAATAGATCAAATACCTCAATTTAATGATGTGAATTCAAATCAACAACAACGTTTTATCACTTTGTTAGATGTAATTTATGATAAGGATATTTTATTAGCAGTTACAGCTGATCAAAATTTAGATCAACTTACCTCATCAAGATTGTTAGAAAAACCATTTAAACGCACCATTAGTCGTTTGTATGAACTTACATCGAAGGATTACAATTAATGAAACAAGAATTCTATAATTTTAAAATTAAAACTAATGGTCAAAAGTTATATGAGTTTACAAATGATACAATACAGTGGATTAATCAAAATAACTTTAAAAATGGTATTCTTAATTTAAGTATTCAGCATACAAGCGCCTCATTAATTGTACAAGAAAATGCAGATCCAGATGTACAAATAGATTTAATAAATTATTTTGATAAATTAGCCCCTATGGATAAAAAGCTCTATATTCATACTACAGAGGGAAAAGATGATATGCCTGCACATATAAAATCTGCATTAACAAATAATCAAATTTCTCTAAGTGTAAAAGATAGAGAATTATTGCTTGGAACTTGGCAGGGCATATATTTATTTGAGCATAGATTAGAGATTCAAGAAAGGACTATAATTCATCATTTTATTGGCGAATAGAGTTAAACTTATTTTTTCTTCAAAGATTGAAATGCTTCAAGAGCGGCAGCTCTAGCTTTTTCATGAACAACAATAGGCCCAGGGTAATCTTTGCCAATAATTGTTTTTATAGCTTCTTGATACTTCAATTCCATTTCCCATGGTTTATGAATAAATTTATTTGGGACATTTTTAAGTTCAGGAACCCATTTTTTTACATAATTGCCTTCTTTATCAAATTTTTCACCCTGAAGAATTGGATTAAAAATTCTAAAGTAGGGGGCCGCATCTGCACCACAGCCAGCAACCCATTGCCATTGAGCAACATTATTTGCTTTGTTAAAATCTAGTAGACAGTTTCTAAAATGTTTCTCACCTTCAATCCAATTAATTCTTAAATGCTTAACAAGAAAAGAGCCAACAACCATTCTTATTCTATTATGCATCCATCCAGTTTCATATAATTCTCTCATACCTGCATCGACAATAGGATAACCAGTCATTCCTTTTTTCCATACTTTTAAGAATTTCTCATTTTTTGCCCAAGGGAATTTATCAAATTCTTTTCTAAAATTTCCTTTTAAGAATTCAGGGAAATAATTAATTAAACTATGTGAAAACTCTCTCCAACCAAGCTCATTAATATATTTTCTATAACCAATTCCTTTTGATTTAATTTCAGAACATTTTTTCCAAATACTGCCTACATGAATTTGGCCATGTTTAATATAAGGGGATAATTTAGAGGTTCCCTCGATAGAGGGTATATCTCGAGAAGTTCCATAATCCTTAATTTTATTTTCAATTAAATTTTTAAGTATTTTTTTTGAGTCATTTTCTGAAACTTTCCAATATTTTTCAAATTTTTTATACCAATTTTTTTTTGGTAAAATATCCATTGGTTCAATACATTTTTTAAAATATGTAATCTTTTTTATTTTCTTTTTAACAATATAATTTTTGCTTGGTGGTTGATTTAAATAAACTTGCTCCGCATTTCTCCAAAAAGGGGTAAACACTTTAAAGGGAGTTCCATCATTTTTTGTTATCTCTTGAAATTCATTTAAAATGTTTCCTTTGAAATATTTATAATTGATTTCATTTTTAATAAATAAGTCACGTATTTTTTTTCCTTTAGCTATAACATCTGGCTCATAAATTTTATTCCAATAAACTGAAAGCTTATCCTTTTTATTTAATTTAGAAAAAATTTCTAATTCGTCACCTTTTACTATTTCAAGATTAATTTTATAATCTGATAATTCTTTTTTTAAAGTTTCTAGAGATTTGAATACCCACCATTTTTGAGCTTCTCTTTTGTTGTCAAAATCATTGTTATTATAAATATATAATGCAATTACATTATCATGATTTTGTGTTGCAAAAGATAAAGCAGGATTATTTTCAATTCTAAAATCCTCTCTAATCCAAAAAATACCTGTACTACTCATTAGTTTAATTTTGGTTAATTAATTTTTGATACATTTCTTGATCAGTATCTCCCTCACAACCAAAAACCAAAACATTAGATTTTTCATTTAGATCTAATTTTTCTTTAATTGCTTGATCTTCACAACTTGTAATCAGACCGATTACGCCAGGTGCCGAGTTTTCTCCTGCAATTATTTTATCATCGCTAAAGCTTGAATTTCCAAGTAGTTTCATAGTTTTTGCAATATCATCATCTGGTAAACTAATACAATGTTTAACTGAATTTTTAAGTATTTCCCATGGGACCAATGATACTTCACCACAAGACATACCACCCATTAAGCTTTCTCTTTTAATATCTATTTTTTCTATTTTTCCAGTTTTAATGCTTTCCATTACACACGCAGCACTATCCGGTTCAACAACTATAATTGTTGGAACATAGTTCAAATATCTTGCAATACCTGCAACCATGGCAGCAGCCATGCCACCAACGCCAGCCTGTAAAATGATGTGAGTTATTTTCTCTTCCTGGATTTGATTAGTAATCTCCTTCATCATTACCGTATAACCTGCCATTGTATACTTAGGGACGATCATATAATCTTTCCAGGCAACATCCTGTACTATTTGCCAATTATTTTCAGTAGACTGCTTTATGCATTCCATCAATGATTTTTCATAATTGCCTTTTACTTTTACTACGTCTGCTCCAAGTGTAGACATAGCTTTGCCTCTTGCATCACTTACAAATTCACTAATAAATATTTTACAGCTTAGACCTAATCTTTTAGCTCCCCAGGCAACGGATCTTCCATGATTGCCGGCAGTTGCTGTTGCTACTATTATATCTTTATTTCCTTTGGTTACTTTTTCTACCGCATAAGCACCGCCTAAAGCTTTAAAAGATTTTAAATCAAATCTTTTATTTTCATCTTTGTAAAAAATTTTGTTTAAATTTAATTCCTTTGAGAGTTTATTTAAAGAAAGCAGGGGAGTGGCAGAATAACCTTTCCAATTGGAAATACTCTTATAAGCATCATCAATTTCTTTTGAAGTTAGAGAACTTAGAATTTCTTTTTTATTAAATGAGTAATTTTTATTTTCTATAAATTCTGTGCATTTCCACTGATGACCGTTAGATAATATAGTCATGCACTAACAATCCAAAGTATTATCTTTTTCCCACTTTGTAACATCTTTTGTTTTATCAAAACTGTCTTTTGACTTGAATTCATTCATTTCTGAACTTCTTAACTTAATATAACTTTCAACTACATTTTTGCCAAAAGCATCATTCATATCTTTATTATTTTTTAATAAATTTAATGATTGCTCAAGTTCATCAGGTAGCTTAGGTAAGTTTGGATATTTAGCGTGGTCTTCATACATATTGCAATCCAAAGGTTTTCCTGGATCAACTTTATTTTTTAAACCATATAGACCAGCTGCTAAAACACTTGCTTGTAATAAGTAAGGATTAGCAGAACCATCCATTAATCTTAATTCAAATCTTCCTGGGTCAGGGATTCTTATCATGTGCGTTCGATTATTACCTGTGTAGGAAATACTACTTGGTGACCATGATGCTCCAGATTTTGTAGGTGGTGCATTTATTCTTCTATAACTATTTATTGTTGGGTTAAAAAACGCAGATAAAGATGAAGCATTTTTAATTACTCCACCTAAAAAATTATAGGCCATTCTACTTAAACCAAGTTTATCCTTATTATCTAAAAATTTATTTTTATTACCTTGCCAAACTGATACATGGGCATGACAACCATTCCCGGTTAAATTTCCAAACGGTTTAGGCATAAATGTTGCTCTTAATCCGTGCTTTTCTGCAATTGTTTTTACCATAAATTTAAAAAAAGTATGTCTATCTGCTGTTTTTAGGCAATCTGAATAATCCCAATTCATTTCAAATTGTCCGTTAGCATCTTCATGATCGTTTTGATACGGGCCCCATCCCATTTCAATCATGCAATCACAAATTTCTTTAATTAAATCATACCTTCTCATTAATGCAGATTGATCATAACAAGGTTTAGATTGAGTATCTCTTGGATCCGCAATTGAGTTTCCATCAGGTGAAATCAAAAAATATTCACACTCAACACCCGATTTCATTGTTAAATTTTGTTTTTTTAGTTTTTGGATTTGATTTTTTAACATCACTCTGGGTGAAGCATCCACTGGTTTACCGTTCATCCATAGATCAGATGCTAACCAGCCAACTTCTTTATTCCAAGGAAGCTGAATTAAACTATCTGGATCAGGAATCCCAAACATATCAGAATCTGCAGGAGTCATATCAAGCCATGCAGCAAATCCTGCAAAACCAGCTCCTGCACTTTGCATATCTTTAATTGCGTGAGCAGGCACTAACTTTGATCTAAGTACACCAAACAAATCTACAAAACTTATTAAAAAATATTTAATTTTTTTTTGTTTAGCTATTTTAAATAAATCTTTAGACACAATTTAAGTTATCACAATTATTTAAAAAAAGATAAAATTGTTTCTTTGTAATAAATTAAATTTACAACAATAATTACAATTATAGCTAGTATCACACCATACTTAGCCTTAGGAAATGCTACACCTCTCATTTTAGAGGGTCTTAATTCATCTTTATTATTTTCTTCTGACATTTTAGATTAAAGAAAAAATGAGGGCGCCACATTAAGTAGCGCCCAAATTTTATTTAAAATTACCAGTCAGTAATATTGCTTTTATGGTCATTTGCTCCATGTCGCTTACGTGCTAATCTGTCAAGCTCATCTTTTTCAGATTTTGCAGTAATAACATGCCAACCAATCCATATAATTATAGCAATAATAACTAGTATACCTTCACTAGATCCAGCACCAGGGTAAACAGCACCAACAACTTCCTCTGCTGGTTTATTAAGGTGATCTATCCAGTTTGTAACTGTAGCCATATTATTTCTCCTTTACCTGGTTGCGGATGAAACTGCTTTTTCATCTTCTTTAGCAGTCTCCATTATTTCATAGTCTAGCCCAGCTATTTCAACTTCACGAGGGATTCTTAATTTACCCATTCCGTGTAGTATCTTAGCTATGATATAGCCCGGTATTAGCCCAAGAACAACAAACATAATTATTGCCCCTATAAACATACCCAATGGATTTATTGCTGCATATGTCGTTCCATCCCACATAGCTCCAACACTGTAACCAGATGAAGGATAACCATTCAAGACGAAACCACAAATTACTAGTCCGATAAATCCTGCATAACCATGTACTGCGACAGCACCAACTGCATCATCAATTTTGAACTTTCGCTCAACCCAGTAATGTAGTTTGTATGAAATCACAACACCGATCATACCTATGATCATTGATTGAATTGGATGATATAAATCATTCCCAGCTGACGCGCATATTATTCCCGCTAGTCCACTAGAATATGTCCAAAAAGGATCACCTTTAGCAATCACATAACCTGCCAACAAACCTCCTGATAATGACATCAAGAAATTCATCGTAATACCACTCAGTGTAGTAGGAGTTACGTAAATGTTGGTAGCCGTCCAATATGAAATACCTTCCATTCCGTATTCTGGCCCAAGATCATATATCGGTATGTTACAAGCAGCATAAAAACCCCAAAATCCAGTATAAATAAGAAATAATCCAATTGTTACTAGCCAAGGATTTCTTGGTCCAATGTTTCTTGGTTCACCGCTTGATGAGAACTTACCAATTCGTGGTCCTAAAACCATTAGAACACCTAAGGCAAATCCACCCGCAATTGCGTGAATTACCCCTGATGCGTATGCATCGTGATATCCTAGAAGTTTCAGCATCCAACCATCGAAGTGCCATCCCCATGCAGCATCAATTGTCCAAAATACAGAGCCAATTGCAATTGCTAAAATTCCAAATGCAAAAGTTGTAATTCTTTCAATGATTGCTCCAGAAACGATAGAAGCAGCTGTCCAAGAGAAAAGTAAAAAGGCAGCCCAGAAAACACCAGAAATATGGTCTCCTAAATTGACAGCCATTAATTCACTTGTTGCCGTATACCATGTAGCACTAAACGCAGACTCATCTGTGATGAGCGCAGTGCTTTCATTCATTATTGATGGCGCTAATCCAGGTCCTGTTGGAAAAGCCCAGTAAATCCACCAACCAAATAAAAACCATGTTACTGTTACCAATGGTATCAGCATCGTGTTTTTCATAAGAGTATGTTGATGGTGTTTGTATCGAGAAGCTCCAACTTCATACATACAGAAACCGACGTGAATTAAAAACATCAGCACCACTGTTACCCAGTAGTAAAATTCTGTAAATATGGTTGTAAGAGCACCTAACTGATCAGTCATATTCTCTCTCCATATTAGTTTATGGAAGCCTATTAAATTTTATGATTCGATACAAATATAAAAAGGTTTAAAAACCTAGTATGTTCACTAGGTTTTTAAAAATAATCAACTATTAATTGAAATATTAAAATTTTAAATATGCTTTTTTCAAATCAACAAGCGGGTGTTTTGGAGACATTTGAAACTTAACCAAAAGTTCTCTTGCAATCATATCTCTATCTTGTTGATTATTTGGTAGTTTAATTGATTTTGGAATTGTAACCCAACCATTTGCATTTCTACAAAAAACAGCAGGTCTATCTTCTTCGTAGCCCATATGGACATCTTCCAGCCAATTTAAATCATCCCATCCCATCGCTTCTATATATTTCTTAAGAAATGGAGTTAGTTTAGAATAGTCGGGCAAAAGATTAACATCATATCTGTAACCAATAGACTGACCAATCATTTTCTCTCTGGCAGTCTCTTTCTTTTTACCTAACTGACCTTTGATCTCTTTTGATTTTGCAACTTTTTTGTTTTTTTTCTTTGGCATAGTTCACTCTATATTTTGTGGTAGTTATCAACACCAACCGTGTAATTAGTTCCAGCTAATGGAACTTTCGCTAAGGCCGATGCTTCTGATGTTAAAGCAGCTAAATCCTCAGGCTCTAGAGAGTGGATATTTGTTTTACCGCAAGCTCTTGCTAATAGCTGAGCCTCTAAAGTCATTGAGTGAAGATAATTATAAACTCTTAATGCAGCATCATCAGGGTTTAATCTTGCTCTTAATTTAGGATCTTGAGTAGCTACACCAACAGGACAACGTCCAGTATGACAGTGGTAACATTCACCTGCTTTTACTCCCATTTCTTTTTCAAAGTCAGCTTCTGGGATGTCTTTATTGCAATTTAATGCAATCATAGATCCTGTACCAATAGCTATTGCATCAGCTCCAAGAGCTAAAGCTTTAGCCATGTCAGCACCATCTCTCACTCCACCAGCATAAATTAATGTTACTTTTCCAGTTTTACCAACATCATCGATTGCTCTTCTAGCTTCTCGAATTGCAGCTATACCTGGAATACCAGTATTTGCAGCAGCGATATGTGGTCCAGCCCCAGTAGACCCTTCCATTCCATCTAAATAAATAGAGTCAGGATCACATTTTGCAGCCATACGCACATCATCATAAACTTTAGATGCACCTAATTTTAATTGAATTGGCACTTTATTTTTTGTTAACTGTCTTAGCTCTTCTACTTTTAAGGCTAAATCATCTGGTCCTAACCAGTCAGGGTGTCTCGCTGGAGATCTTTGGTCAATACCAGATGGTAACGATCTCATCTCAGCAACTTGGTCAGTAACTTTTTGACCCATTAAATGTCCACCCATTCCAACTTTTTGACCTTGTCCAATAAATACCTCAATACCATCTGCTAATTGTGCGTGATGTGGGTTAAAACCATATCTTGATTGAATACATTGGTAGTACCATTTTTCAGAATATCTTCTTTCATCAGGTATCATTCCACCTTCACCAGAACATGTAGCACTACCTGCCATAGTTGCTCCTCTTGCTAAAGCAGTTTTTGCTTCATAAGATAGTGCACCAAAACTCATTCCTGTAATATAAACTGGAATATCTAACTCAATCGGATTTTCACATCTCGGACCTATAACAGTCTTTGTTTCACATTTTTCTCTGTAACCTTCGATTACAAATCTAGTTAGGGTTCCAGGTAAGAAAACTAAATCATCAAAAGTAGGAATTTTTTTCATCAATGCCATTCCACGCATTCTGTATCTTCCTAATTGAGATTTAATATGAATGTCGTCTATTACTTCAGGTGTGAAGATAGCGTTATGACCTAATAAACTTTTATTTCTTTTACCTTCTTCATGTGCATGGACATCCGCTTTTCCACCAACACCTTTTCCATTTTTTTTAACTTTTTTAGATTTTTTCTTAGGCATTATATTGCTCCCTTCTTCTCTGTAGGTTCCAAATTGTCATAATTCCAAAGTTTCTTACCAGCTACAATTTTTTTCATTTTACTAACGTCAAAGTTTTCACCAATCTCAGCTACTTTTAATTTTCTTTTTAACCAATCTTGATCGCTTTTAGTTAATTCAGCATCAACTGCATCACTACCATATGATCCAATTTCTCCACCTACGAAAATTGTCCCATCATACATTGAGTCACCTAAATTTATCCCTACGTCTCCAAGAATAATTATTCTTCCTCTTTGCATCATAAATCCAGTAAATGCACCGGCGTCACCACCAATTATTATAGTTCCACCTTTCATATCAATACCAGTTCTGGCACCAACACTGCCTTTACAAATTAAATCTCCACCTCTAATTGCCGCACCAAAACAAGATCCAGCATTTTTTTCGATCACTACTTTACCAGCCATTAAATTTTCTGCACATGACCATCCAACTCTTCCATTAATTCTAACTATTGGACCATCACAAGAGCCCATGCCAAAATATCCTAAACTTCCTTCAAAAATTAAATTAAGTTTATTTAAAATACCAACTCCAAGACTGTGTTTACCTTGTGGGTTTTTTATTACTATTGTTCCATATCCTTGGCTCATTAAGTTATCGATTTCTTTATTAGCCTCAGGCGCCGTCATGTCTTTAACATCAAGCTCTGTTCTTTTATTAAAATCTACGTCATATGTACCAAAGTAGTAAAAGTTTTCTGCTTCATCAGGATTAAAGAATTTTTGTTGAGTTCTTCCTGTTAAAACCTCAGTGTGCATACCCATTGATTGGGCTTTTGACTTTTTAGATACTGTTTTTAGATTTGCCATACTTTTACCTCCCCATCAAACGGATCATATGTATCAATTTCTTGTGGTAATACAGATCTAATTGCAATTTCTTCAGATCCCATAGCAACTAAATCATCAGACTCATACAATACCAATGGTTTTGCAGCCATTGTATCTTTTGCCATTCCTAAGGAGTCTTTTGTTGCAACAAAGTAAGTAAAAACACCGTCTAAACCGGTTAAAGATGCTTTCATCCCTTCTTCTAAAGTTGCTCCATCTCTCATTTTTTCAGCAATATAAACAGCAATTAATTCTGAGTCACACTCAGACATAAATCTCATACCTTTATTTTCCAAAACTCTTCTGTTATTCCAATAGTTTGTTAATTGTCCATTATGAACTACAGATACATCACTAAATGGATATCCCCAGAAAGGATGGGCAGATTTGATATCTACACCAGACTCTGTAGCCATTCTAGCATGACCTATAGCATGTGTTCCAACAACTTTATCTAAGCTATACCTATCACAAACCATTTTAGCGTTTCCAAGATCTTTAATCACTTCTAACGATTTACCCATTGAAAGAATTTCTACGCCAGGAATATTTTCTATACGTTGTGAAAATTCCAAAAGGTCTTTAACATTGTAATCAAGTTCATATCTTAAAGAGTAGGGAAGAGTTCTTTCTTCTTTAACAACTTTTGCACCCATTTCAGCTAATGTTTGATCTACAATTTTTTTTCTTTCATCATATACAGAAACATCCTCCATTACTGATGAGCTTCCTTCACCTACGTTTTCTCCAACTTTAAAACGCATAATAAAGTTTTTACCGTCTGTATCTCCATATAAAGCGTAACCTGTAGAGTCTTCTCCTCTATGTTTTAATGCTTGAAGCATACCCTGTAATTCGCTCCCTACATTTGAGGATTTTCCTCTATGAATTAAACCTGCTATCCCACACATATATTTATACCCTTTCTATCTATTTCTGTGACCTACGGTAGACAATCAAGATAAGTATCCAGATCCCATTGCGTTGTTGCACCAAGAAATCTTTCCCACTCATCGTTTTTGTACCAATGGAAAACTTTATACATTTCATCTGGCATTGCAGATTTGATTACTTCATCCTCTGCCAGTCTATCCAAAGCTTCACCTAAACTTAATGGAAGTTTTTTAACATCTTTACCAGCTTTTTGAGCTTCATAAATATTTCTAGATTCTGGAGCTGCTGGTTTCATTTTCTTACTTATACCTTCGTCGCAAGCTTTTAATAAAGCAGCACCTAATAAGTAAGGATTGTGCATTGAGTCTACTGATCTATACTCAAATCTTCCTGGAGCAGAAACTCTTAAACCACAAGTTCTGTTTTGATATCCCCAATCAGCATAAACGGGAGCCCAAAATCCCTGATCCCATAATCTTCTGTAAGAATTTACAGTTGAAGATCCAAGAGCTGTTAATGCTGGCAAGTGTTTCATGATACCTGCAATTGATTGCAAACCAATTTTACCTGGCATTTGCATATCTTTTGTATCAGGCATGAAAGTATTTGTTCCACCCTCAACATAACTAAATACCCCATCAACTCCTGGTAAAGATTTATGACCAAGTCTATTGACTTTAACCTTTCCACCTTTCCATAAAGACATGTTTGTATGACAACCACTTGCAGAAACACCCATAAAAGGTTTTGTCATAAAACAAGCAATTAAATTGTGTTCTCTAGCTACTTGTGCACAAATTTGTCTGTAAGTAGATAATCTATCCGCATTTCTTAAAACGTTGTCATATGTCCAATTTAATTCTAATTGACCTGGGGCATCTTCATGGTCACCTTGAATCATATCAAGGCCCATAGCATTTGCATATTCTATTACTTGCATAAATACTGGTCTTAATGACTCGAATTGATCAATATGGTAACAGAAAGGTTTTGAGAAACCTTTACCTGACGGTGTTCCATCTTCATTTTTAGTCAACCACATCATTTCAGGCTCTGTACCTACTCTTAATTCTAGCCCGTGTTTCTTTTTAAATTCATCCATGAAAATTCTTAAATTTCCTCGACAATCTGAAGTTAAATGACCGCCTGGATTTTGTCTTTCTTCTCTGTTTCTAAAACAAGTGCAGAAAACTCTTGCAACTCTTTTATCCCAAGGTAATTGCACGAAAGTTTCAGGATCAGGAATTCCCACAAGCTCCATAGCCTCTGGTCCGTATCCAATGTAATTATTATGACGATCTAAAAATAAGTTTGCAGTAGAACCATAAACTAATTGAAAACCTTTCTCTGCAGTCCTTTCCCAATGGTCAGCAGGGATTCCTTTTCCAACAACTCTTCCAGTGACTGAAATGAATTGAAAATAAATATAAGTTATTCCTAATTCTTTAATTTTTGCTCTTACGTCTTTTACTAATTTCGCACGTCCTGGTTGGTTAACGTGTTTTTCTAGATCTGTCATTTTCACCCCTCAATGAATTTAATTTATTCAAACGTAGCTGAAAAATTTATTTGTGTCTAGGCTTAGAGTCTAGCTCCAAGGAAACGGACTGTTCGAAGTAGGGTGAAGTTCACCCTTCTCGTAACGGTTGAATCTAAATGGTTTTAACAAATCACTTTCAGTACCAAGAATTTCTTTTGCAACAAGCTCACCAACACCAATCATTTTGTATCCATGGTTTGCATCTGCAATCATGTAAACATTTTCAAAAAACCTATCAAAGATTGGAAAAGAGTCTGGCGTCATACATCCAAGTCCGCCCGAAGGTCCTTTTCTATATAAATCAGATTTACCTTCAAATCTTTTTTGACAATGTGCTAAAGCTGAACACCACATTTCACTAAATGCATCAGTTGTTTGATATTCAGTAGACTCAATTCCATAAGGATCAACATTAACTTTATCAAAATGTTTTTTAACTATGTACGGCGAAGTACCACCTTGAACACCTAATCCTTCGATATCAGGTTTATAATAAATTCCCCAAATCTTATCTGTTAATAATTTTTTAGTTTTGTCTGAATATAACGGAGCTGTCGAGTCTACATGAACTACAGGCGGTTGTTTTCCTTCATTTGTTTTCAAAAAATCTGGCTCAACGCCAATAACACCTTCTTGTAACATCCAGTATGTCCACATATCAGTTTCATGCATTTTACCATCTTTACCTTTGATGTTTGCTGTCTTGGGTAGTTCTAACATGTTCCAAAAATCTCTTGCCCAAGGACCTGCCCCAATTACAACTTGTTCACATTCGATTATACCTTTATCTGTTTCTACTCCAGTAACAGCTTGACTGTTACTCCCTTTTTTAAATCCTGTTACTTTTACACCTTTCATCACTTGCACACCATTTGATGTAGATTTATTCTCTAGTGCTTTAATCGAATCTTTGTTAAATGCGTATCCACCTTTTTTTTCATGAAGCACAGAAGTGATGCCTTGTGCTTGCCAATCATCAAAAATACCCTTCATATAATTTGAGCAATCTTTTTCACCTTCTATGAATACGGACTCGTACCCTATAGCTTTTTGTTGTTCATAAATAGTTGCAACATCTTCGTGCATTACTTCAGGTGATATTTGTAAATAACCAACAGGGTTATATTTAAATGCTTTAGGATCACTCTCCCACACAGAAACTGAGTGAGCCATTAATTCTCTCATTGCTGGTTGGAAATAATTATTTCTTACTACCCCACAAGCAATTCCACTTGCGCCAGCAGCAGTGTCTTTTTTTTCTAAGACAACGATGTCGCCAGGATTTTTGTAAGTTTCAGAAAGTTTCCAAGCAGTGCTAAGGCCGTGAATTCCACCACCGATGATAACTACTTTTGCTTTCGAAGGTAATGTCGTCATGTGAAAACATTATTTTTTGCAAATAGTAATTAATATAATTTTTTATAGAACTAAAAATTATATATATAATTTAGATATTTCAATTTTTATGAAATTTGTCGCTAATAGCTTATATTTTTTAAGGTATCAAGGTATTCATTAAATTCTTTAATAAATGAATCACTAGGTATTATATTTTTTATCCTTTGGTCTGTTGATGTTTTTTCAAGACGAAAGAATCCTTTTTCACAAGCTTCTGTAATAATTAATGCAGATTTAGGTCTAGATGTTTTAAACAATTTAGTTTTAAGTTCTTCTACAGATAGTTTTTTATTTTCTTTATATGCAGACATTACTAATAACATCATATGATAGTGAGAAGGAGATTTTCTAAAGAAATAGTTACTAGCTGTATGAGATTGTCTCATTTGATCTTCCCAAAAATCTAATAAAGTCTTTTTTTCTTTTGGCATTTTTCTTAAGCTCTGACTCTTGACTTTGTTGGATCGTAGAATGGAAAACCAACAACTTTAGCACCAATCCTTTTTTGATGACCATCGATTTTACCTATTTCAACTTCAGTACCGATTTCAGAGTATTGGACATCAATTCTGCACAGAGCAATATTTTTATTCAACGTAGAAGATAAGCATCCACTGGTAACTATACCAACCTGTGACCTTCCAATATGAACACAGTCTCCGTGCCCTGCTATTTCTTTTCCATTAAGTTCTAGTCCTACTAATTTCTTTTGAGGGTTAGCTTTTCTTTTTATTAATTCCTCTTTACCAATAAAATCTTCTTCCTTTGTTTTCAATGGAACAGCAAAACCTATACCGGCTTCAAAAGGATCTTGCTCTCCATCAAATTCAGCGCCAAATAAAATTAAACCTGCCTCAATTCTTAGTTTATCTAATGCAGCAAACCCAGCTGGTATCAACCCATCATCTTTACCTGCCTCCATTAATTTATCCCAAACCTCAGGAGCTTGTTTTGGATGACACCAAACTTCATAACCTAATTCACCAGTATAACCTGTTCTAGAAACAATTAATGGAATACCTTGAAGTTCTTCTATTCTGCAAATTGTAAATCTAAACCATCCCAACTCATCTATCGAGGGCTGAGTTGGTGGTGTAAAGATAATTTTTTTTAAAATTTCTCTACTTTTTGGACCTTGCAAAGATACATTGCTAATTTGATCAGTAGAGTTTTTAACAATAGCATTAAAATTCTTTTTCTTTGCAATCTCTTTTAGCCATTCTCCACCATACTCATCTCCACATATCCATCTAAAACCTGTTTCGCTTAATCTTAAAAGAGTTCCGTCATCGAACATCATTCCATTTTCGTAACACATTGCTGAATACACAACCTGTCCAACAGAAAGTTTTTTTATATTTCTTGTAAGAGTGTAGTTCATTAACTCCTCAGCATCAGGACCAATTATTTCAAACTTTCTTAGTGATGATAGATCAATTAACACAGCATCATTTCTGCAAGCATTGTACTCATTAACCAAACCATGTTTGGTGTAATCATTTGGAAGCCAAAAGCCTCTAGCATCAACAAAGTTTCTAGTTAATTTTGAAGTTCTTTCATAAAAACCAGAATTTCTAGTAAGTTTATTTTCAGAGTCTGTTTTCATTCTAAAACCAAATGACTTTTTAAATTCTTTGTTTTTGTCGTAAGTTCTAACAAATATATTAGTAGGATTCCATGAATTACAAGGATCTATATCGCTTGGACATGCAGTTGTTCCTATTGTTAAATCTTTCAAAGCCTTAAACATTACATAATCACCAGGTCTAGAATATGATTCATCAGAAATAACAGAGTTCAATCCTCCAGCAGAAGTGTTAAAAAACAAATTAATTGCATGCCAACCTTTTTGTTTCTGAACACCGTATTTAGACATACTTTCAGTTAAATTATCCGAACAGTTTGGATGACCAAAATATCCTGAGTCTTCATAATACTTTGAAGTACATGCAAGATTAAAAGTATCATGTTTTCCAACAGTATCCCTTATTACTTCAACAAGTGGCTCATGATCTGTGTCATAAAATTTAGAGAACAAACCTGGTCCGGGGAAGGTATTACCCATGAATGTTCTAGTGGTTTGCCAGTCTAATCCTTTTTCAATCCCTTTTTCTAATTTTCTTGTATCGAATGCCACAAAGTCAGAACATTGTCTACCAGTTGGACTTATCACTTGAATATAATCTCCTTCCTTAACCTCATAAGATATACAACTTTCTTTCTTTATATTTTCTTCATAAACAGGTTCGAAAACAGGATCGGGAATTACATTCAATTCCTTATCATTAACAATTTTAGCTCTTTTAACGAATATGGTTAAATCAGTTGGTGGATTTTGTTCTGTAACATCCATATCTTTGCCAGGAGCTGAAAATATTACATAACATTTATCTTTTGACTTTAATTTAATTTTTTCACCAGGCTCTGTGTCTAGATCAAATATAATTGATGATTTTGAATTAGAAATTTTTAAATTTCTTTTTTTTAATTGATAGTTGGTAGCTAAAATTGTTTCATCATTCCCACTAAGAATATTTCTTATGAAGTTTTTTTCATTATTTGATTTAAGATTTAATATTCCAACATCTGAATTTCCATCTTTATCAAAAGAAATAATCTCACATATTTGGTTACCTTCATTATTGATTATTTCTATTTCATCATCAGGAAAAATTTGAAAACCAGTAAGACCACCACCATTAACAATGTGTCTTTCAACTCCAGGTGGTAAAATATTTAAACCAGGATATTTAATATCTTTACTTGTTCCTATCATTTTAATTTTTTAAATATTGTTATATTTTTTATCATCATTTTTATTGTTTAAATATATATATATTTTTTAGAACTAATAATTCTTTACCTACCTATTCGTTTTGTCATAGACTATTGGATATTAATATTAATAGAGGGGTATACATGAAAAAAATAATATCATTACTATCTGCTCTAGTTATTTCTGTAGTAAGTTTTGCAGGAATTTCTAATGCTGATAGCAAGAAGCCCATCGTTATCCCAACTCATAACTGGTCTAGTCAAATTGTAATGGCTTATGTTATTGGTGGAATTTTCGAAAGTATGGGCAATAACGTTAAATACGTTAACGCAGACTCACAAGCAGTTTATGAGTCAATTAGAATTGGAGATGTAACTATATCTCACGAGGTATGGGAATCTGCATTTGGCAAATCTTTTACTACTGCTTTAGATAAAGGTGGTTTATTAGATTGGGGTGATCATGAAGCAAGAACTCTTGAGGATATGGGATATCCAAACTGGGTTGCTGAAAAAGGATTATGCCCAGGTTTACCAGACTGGACAGCTTTAAAAAATCCAGATTGTGCTAAAAACTTTACAACACCTGATTCACCAGATGGAAAAGGAAGAATGTTGGAAGGTCCACAAACTTGGCATGGTGACTTAATTCCACAAAGGGTTGATGCACTAGGTTTAGGTGATTTATGGTGGGTTAAATTTGCTGGAAGTGCTGATGCACTTTGGGCAGAGTTAGCTGCAGCTGAAAAAGAAGGAAGAGGAACAATTATCTTCAACTGGACGCCTAACTTTACAGATGGTGCTGGTTTTACATTTATTGACTTTCCTCCATACACAGCTGGTTGCAGACCAGAAGATGGTGGAGATGGTAAATGTGGTTCTCCTGATGGATACTTGAAAAAAGCAGTTCATGAGGATTTCCCAAAAACTCATCCTGATGCAGCAGCAACGTTTAAGAAAATGTCATTCTCTACAAGTCAAATTGGTGCAATGGCAGCTTTAGTTGACGTTGACAAAATGACTCACGAAGATGCAGCTAAAAAATGGTTAGCTGATAACAAGTCAGTTTGGCAAGCTTTTACTAAATAAGGATAAAAGTTAAAATTTTAAATCTCCCCCAACATTGTTGGGGGGGATTTTTTTTTAAATAATTTTGTGTAAAATATGTTTATGAAAAGATCTATTCTTGTTTTTCTTTTAAGCTTTCTAGTTTGCACATCCGTCTTTGCACGAAGTACAGGCTGTAAAGAAGGTAATTGTGATAATGGATATGGTAAGTGGGTTTATACCGATAAAACAACTTATGAAGGAGAATGGGTTTCAACAAAAAAACAAGGACAAGGTATAGAGACTTGGCCAAATGGATATATTTATAAAGGTGAATTCAAAAATAGTGTCTGGAGTGGAATAGGTACATTAACATTTCCTGATGGTTCTACTTACGAAGGAGAGTGGGCAAACGGTTTTATGAATGGTCAAGGAACATTTACTTGGTCTGATGGAAAACAAAAAATAGGTATTTGGAAGAACGGCAAGTTTCAAGAATAATGTCTAAAGAAAATTATATTAATAAAATAAAAGATTTACCTGAGTCTTTGAGACAATTTATTGGTCTTATATTTATTACTCTAATAGTAATTTTATCTTTTAGTATTTTAAATGGAATTTTTGGACAAGGTGATGATTTAGTAAAAAGAATGAAGTTAGAAGAAGAAAGAATTGCTGAAGAAAAAAAACTAAGTGAGTTAATATCCAAACTACCCTCTGGAATATTGGTTACATTTGATGGAACTGATCACTACAAATTAACAGATGAAGTATATGAGAAGGTATGTAAAGCTACAAAGCTGATTCCTCAAAGAGCAATAATGGGAGCTAATTTCTTAAATTTTAGAGCACATGAGCTTTATACAATTAATGGAAATAAAATTGATAAAACTTTTGTAGAGTGGGATCAAGAAAAAGGTAAATGTTTTGCAGGTTTTACGGTTAGTGGAAATAATGTAGGTGTTGATGAAAGTATTACTATAAGTGGAGAGGCTTTAAGTTTTTTAAGCACAGGAATTGATACAAGAGTTTATTTTATTAAAAATTTTTAATGAGGAAAGGCAACAATTATTAACATTTTAATTTTATAGAATTTAATATAACTTTAAAACAATTTATGTCTGAGACTGTAATCAAATGCGAGTCGGTTTATAAAATTTTTGGAGAAAATGCCAAAAAGATGCTTGAAGAATCTAATGGCAACGTAGATGCAAAAACCTTTCAAGAAAAAGGATGTATAGTTGGAGTTAATAACGCTTCTTTTGAAGTTGCCAAAGGAGAAATGTTAGTAGTGATGGGATTATCTGGTTCGGGTAAATCAACTTTGCTTCGATGTATATCAAGACTAACAGATGCAACAGGTGGAAAAATTTTCATAGAAGGTCAAGATTTACTTGAATTAAACAATAAAGAATTAATTGAACTTAGAAGAAGTAAAATGGGAATGGTATTTCAAAGTTTTGCTCTACTACCTCATAAAACTGTTGTGGAAAATATTGCTTTTCCTCTACAGATTAAAGGTACCAAGACTGAAGAAAGTATTAATAGAGCAATGGAGATGGTAAAATTAGTTGGGCTTGATGGAAGAGAAAACTATTTTCCTAGAGAACTTTCTGGCGGACAGCAACAAAGAGTAGGAATTGCAAGATCATTAGCTGTAGAACCTGATATATGGTTTTTGGATGAACCTTTTTCTGCATTAGATCCATTAATAAGAAAAGAAATGCAAGATGAGTTTCTAAGACTTCAAGAGAAATTACAAAAAACAATAATGTTCATTACTCATGATTTTGATGAGGCTTTAAAGCTAGCTGATCGTATAGCAATTATGAAAGATGGTATAATTGAGCAATTAGATACACCTGCTAACATTGTGTTAAATCCAGCAACTGAGTATGTAAGAAAGTTTACCGAAGAAGTGCCAAGAGAGAAAGTTTTGGTAATTGAGGATGTAATGGATACGTCGAGCAATGATAATTTGGGGGATTTAAAGGTTTCAAAAGATGAGATTATAGAAAATGTAGCAGAAAAAATTCTTACTCAAGAAAAAATAGTAGCAGTAGTTGATTCTGAAAATAATATTGTTGGATCAATTAAACCTTCAAAAATAATCGATACGGTTTTTGGAGGAAGAAAAAACGGGAGTTAAAATATGGAGTATCTAAAAAAATATCCAAAATTATTCCAATGGTTATTTTTATTAGTTGTATTTTTTGCTTTATGTTTTGCTATTGATGTTCCCGAAACTTATAAATTTATAAGAGGACAAGCAGAATTTGTAAAAGATCCAAACCAAAGTGTTTACTTTTTTCTAGGCAAAGAAGTTAGGTATTATGCTTTTGATGTATTTTGGAGATTGCCCCCGTTACTCGGTTGGCTGCCTATTTGGATAAACGATTCTTTATTTTTCTTAATGAATGAGTGGATGCCAATGGAGTTTTGGAATGAAGATACTCAAGAGTTTAAAACTCGACCAATACTTTTACAGATAAGTAGAAATTTAACTGCATTCATGACTTTTTTAATTGAATTAATTAGAGAAATTTTATTGGGGGGCTTAGAAACCATTGTTGCATTCACTAGTTGGGATTTTATTGATGCTTATCCTTGGTTAGAGTTACCAGGTTTACCTTGGACCATTGTTGCAGCTGGTGCAGCGATACTTTCTTATAAATTAAGTGGAAAAGGATTAGCTTTGTTTGCAGGGTTAACAATGATCTATATTTCTATATTTGGTCAGTGGAAACCTTCAATGCAAACTCTTTCTTTTATACTTGTTGCAGCTCCGCTATCATTTATTTTTGGTTTAGGTCTAGGAATTGCTGCTTATAAAAGTAAACGCGTTGAGAAAGCTTTGTATCCAATTCTTTTAGTGATGCAAACTATGCCACAATACGCTGTATTAGTTCCAGCACTTGTTCTTTTTGGAGTTGGAGATCATGCTGCTGTAATTATTACTATGGTTGTTGCAGTTCCACCAATGATATTACTTACAATATTGGGTTTAAGAGCTATACCTCCAGAAGTTATTGAAGCAGGACGAATGAGTGGGTGTACAAATTGGCAACTAATGCTCAAGGTATTAATTCCTACAGCAAGACGAGATATTTTAATTGGAGTTAACCAAGTTATTATGGTTTGTTTTTCAATGGCAGTCATATCTGCTTTCATTGGTGCCAAAGGTTTAGGATTTAACTTATTATTAGCTTTGAACCAACTTAACATTGGATTAGCATTGGAAGCAGGATTATGTATTAGTTTAATTGCAATTCTTCTTGATAAAATGTCTTTAGCTTGGGCAAATAAACAAACAGATTATTTTGGTAATCTGACATTTTTCCAAAGAAATAAAAACGTAATATTTTTTGCAGCTTCATTCGTAATTGGAATAATTCTTGCATATGTTGGTACTTTTATTTTCAAAGGTAGTTTTAATTACTTGTTTGAAATTCCACATAATAAAGGAATATCAACAGCAGATTTTTGGAATAAAGGAGTTGATTGGATTTTTGATACTTTCTTCGTGTATATTAAAGCATTCAATACATGGTTAATTCAAGATGTGCTTCAGCCGATGAGAGCTTTATATTTAAGAATGCCTGCAGTAGCTACATTAGTGTTAGCAGTTGGAGCGGGTTATTTAATTGGAGGAATTCGTTCAGCACTAGTTGTTGCTGCTTTGACCTTATTTATAGCACTAAGTCCATGGTGGGATAGAGCGCTAGTTACATTATATATGGCAACTTTTGGAGTAGTTATTTCTTGTTTAATAGGATTTACAGTTGGAACATTATGTTTTCAAAATAAAAAATCAGCTGCGTTTATGCTAGGTGTTTGTGATATATTTCAAACATTCCCATCATTTGTATATCTAATTCCAGTAATGATGCTTTTTGGAATTACAGATACTTCTGTATTAATTGCAGTAATTGTTTATGCCACAATTCCTGCAACAAGATACACAATTGAAGGTTTAAGAAGTGTTCCAGTTGGCTTGCATGAAGCCGCAACAATGTCTGGTGTAAATAAATTTCAAAGATTAACAAAAATTGAATTTCCATTAGCATTTCCACACATGATGCTTGGTTTGAATCAAACAATAGTTTTTGCTTTATTTATGGTGATAATTGGTGCCTTCATTGGAACAGAAGATCTTGGTCAATACATTTTAAAAGCACTTTCAGATAAAAATGGAGCAGGAATTGGTTTAACTCTCGGTATCTGTGTTGCGTTTATAGGATTGATTTTTGACAATTTGATTAGAACTTGGGTTGAAAAAAGAAAAAAACATCTTGGCATAGCTTAGTATTTTGAAAAAATTTATTGTCTCCATTGATCAAGGAACAACCTCGTCAAGAGTTGTTTTGTTTGATACTAAAGGGAATATTAAATTTATTTCACAATATGAATTTAAACAATACTTTCCTAGAAATGGCTGGGTAGAGCATAATCCAAATGAAATTTGGTCGACAACAATTAAAGCACTAAAACAGGTAATTAAAAAAGCTAAAAGTTTAAAAGGTCATATACTTACTATTGGAATTACAAATCAAAGAGAAACTACAATTTTGTGGAATAAAAAAACTGGAAAACCTATTTATAATGCGATCGTTTGGCAAGATAGAAGAACCCAGGAATATTGCAAATCTCTAAAGAATAAAAATTATGAAAATACTTTTAGAAAAAAAACAGGGTTATTTATAGATCCTTATTTTTCTGCTACTAAAATAAAATGGATTTTAGATAATGTAAAAGTTTCAAAAAAGTTACTAAAAACTAATAATTTATTATTTGGTACAGTAGATACTTTCTTAATCTGGAAATTAACTAAAGGTAAACAGCATTTAACTGAAGCTACCAACGCAAGTAGAACCATGTTGTTTAATATCAATAACAATAAATGGGATAATGAAATTTTACAGAAATTAAAAATTCCAAGGAGCATCTTGCCAGAGGTAAAAAATTCTGCAGATAATTTTGGAAAAACAGACAAGAGAGTTACAGGAAAAGAAATACCCATTTCAGCTGTGTTAGGGGATCAACAAGCGGCTGCTGTAGGACAAGCTTGTTTTGAAAAAGGATCTATAAAAAGCACTTATGGCACTGGTGCTTTTATAATAATGAACACTGGATCAAAAAAAATAAATTCAAAAAATAAGTTATTAACTACAATTTGTTATCGATTGAATAATAAGACCACGTATGCTCTTGAAGGATCTATTTTTATAGCAGGAGCAGGCGTACAATGGTTAAGGGATAAAATTAAATTAATTAACAATGCTTATGAAACTGAAAAAATAGCTAAATCAACAAAAAGCAATAATGAAGTTTATGTTGTACCAGCTTTTAGTGGAATAGGCGCACCTTATTGGAGACCTGATGCAAGAGGTTTAATAACAGGACTTACAAGAGATAGTGATTGGAAAACTTTAGTGAGAGCAACCGTCGAGTCTGTTGCTTATCAAAGTTATGATTTATTTTATTCAATGAATAAAGATGGTTTAAAGCCTAGAATAGTTAAAATTGATGGGGGTATGGTAGCTAATAATTGGTTTTCACAATTTTTGGCAGATGTAATTAATTTAAAAGTAATTCGTCCGAAAGTCTTAGAAACCACTGCACTCGGAGCAGCTTTGTTTGCAGGTTATCAAGTAGGAGAATTCAAATCATTAAATCAAATTAAAAATACATGGAAAAAAGATAAAGCTTTTAAGCCAAAAATTAATAAAAAACTAAGAAATCATATATTGCATGGTTGGGAGCAAGCAATTAAAAAAACCTTAGCATAAAGATAAAATGAAAAAAATATTAATTGTTGGTGCCGGAGCTATGGGAGCTGCTTTCTCGATACCGTTGTTAGACAATGGTCACTCGGTTACATTAACAGAGCCATATAACTTTAAATTATTACAAAAATTAAGCTTAAAAAAAAAAATTCACCCATCATTAAATATAAATTTACCAAAAAAATTAAAAATAAATAAATTTTCAAGTCACATTTTAGATCGCAAATGGGACTTAATTGTAATTGCTGTGAGTTCTATAGGAATAGACTTGATTGGAAAAAATCTATCAAAAATTAAAAATAAGTCACCTATTTTGGTATTAACAAAAGGTCTTAAATTAGATGGTAGAAATTTAATTTCAATGTCTAGCTTATTAAGAAAGTATAATAAAAATTTAAATATTTCAGTTTTGAAAGGCCCATGTTTAGCAAAAGAATTAGCTAGAAAAGTTAAAAGCTTCACTGTTATTGCAAATAAAAATATTAATACTGCAAAAAAAATTGGAAAATTAATTTCAACAAATTATTATCAAACTGAATTTAGTAGAGATGTTAATGGAGTTGAATTTTTATCTGCAATAAAAAATATTTATTCAATGATAATTGGATCTGGACAATGGCATAATACATCATCGGCTTTATTCAGAAAATCAATTGATGAAATGAAATATCTTGCAAATTATTTTAAAGGAAAGAAGGAAACTGTTTATGGTCTGGCAGGTTTAGGAGATTTATACGTAAGTGCAATGGGAGGAAGAAATAGTAAAATGGGAGAATATCTAGGTAAAGGCTATACTTTTGCCCAAGCAAAGAAAAAGTTTATGAAAAATGATACAATAGAAGGTGCTGATTTAGCAATAGAAATTGCTCCTTTTGTATTTAAAAAAATTAATAAAAGAAAAGTTCCGTTAATGATCTCTTTATTAGAGGCAATTGTTAAAAACAAAAAATTAAAAATTAAATATTAATTTTCTATTTATTTAAAAAAGTTTTCATAGAGTCATCCATCGCTTTTTCCCAAGGTGTGTGATGAATTGGTGCAATTGATCCAGTCACAGGAGATGAAAACGATTTATTTCTATAAGTTAGAATATCCTCTACCTTATGGTGTTCCCATTCTTTAAAATGTTTCCTAATTAATTCAAAATCAATTTTAGGATAATCGGACATTTCATGAAGTTCTTTGGTATACTCTGTTTGAAAATCAATCATTTGATCAGGATTTTCTAATTTTTCTTCCATTGAAACCCACTTATTAATGTCTTTATCTATTTCGTCATCACTAGGCATTTTGATTTTCCCCATTATCACATCTCTTGCATACCATCCTTGACAATCAAACATATTAAATGTGTGAAACTGATCCTGCATACCTAAATATAAAAGTTTATGATTATCTTGCCACACCACTCCTTTGTAAAGTTTTGGTGGATATAATCTGTTATGTGTTTTTAATTTTAAGCTTTCATCTAAAAATGGGAAATGATGCAAATATCCTGTACATAAAATAACTACGTCAGCATTTTGCTCTGTTCCATCTTTAAATATGGCTTTTTTCCCCTCTAACCTGTCTAAATAATGAACTTCTTTCATACCTTTTGGCCATTTGAAACCCATTGGGTTATGCCTGTAACCGATTGTTACACTTTTAGCGCCATACTTATTGCATTGTAGAGCCACATCTTCCGCAGAATAACTGCTCCCTAAAACAATTACATCTTTTCCTCTAAATTCTTCAGCATCTCTAAAATCATGTGAGTGCATTATTCTTCCTGGAAAAGAATTCATTCCTTCGTACTCGGGAATGAAAGGCACAGAAAAATGACCTGTAGAGACTACCAGATAATCAAATTTATCATTTAAAATTTTATTATTTACTTTATCTTGGTAGCTAATTTCAAACTTATCATTTTTATAAACAGTATTTGTAACTCTTGTATTAAATTTAATCTTACTTTTTATATTTCCTTTACTTACTCTTCCCAAAATATAATCTTGCAAAACTTCTCTTGGAGGAAAAGAAGGAATTGGTTTTCCAAAATGTTCATCAAAAGAATAATCAGCAAATTCCAAACATTCTTTAGGTCCATTTGACCATAAGTATCTGTACATACTGTTAGGTACAGGATCTCCATATTGATCTGAACCAGTTCTCCAGTTATAGTTCCATAAACCTCCCCAACTTTCTTGTTTTTCAAAGCAAACTATTTCAGGAATTTTTTCTCCTTTATTTTCTAAATGTTCAAATGCTCTTAAAATTGAAAGTCCACATGGACCAGCGCCTATGATTGCTACTTTTGACATAGAATTTTTCCTATCATTAATAAATTTATAAATATATCTTACTAACAATTTTTAAAAAAATAAAATTATATTTTGTTATGGGTATTAATTGGAATTATCCAACCACTATGTGGATAGGAGAAAATAGAATTGAAGATTTATCCTTAGCCTGTAAAGAGTTAAATATTTCAAATCCATTATTTGTAACAGATAAAGATTTAATACACTTAGATTTAATAAAAAATATAATATTAAGATTAAAAAAAAGTTTTGAAAATTTAGCTACCTTTTCTAATTTTACGGGAAATCCAATTGGAGAAAATGTAGATGAAGGTGTAAAAGTTTATAATACCTTAGACTGTGATGGCGTAATAGCTTTAGGAGGCGGAAGTGGTTTAGATGTTGGAAAAGCTATAGCATTTATGTGCAATCAATCTCGACCGTTATGGGATTTCGAAGACATTGGTGATTACTGGACAAGAGCAGATAGTTCTAAAATTTCAAAAATTATTGCAGTTCCAACCACTGCTGGAACAGGATCCGAAACAGGTAGAGCATCTGCAATTATAAATAAAGAAATAGGTGTAAAAAAAATTATTTTTCATCCAAAAATGTTACCTTCGATTGTTATTTTAGATCCTTTACTTACATTAGATTTATCTCCAAGATTAACAGCAGCAACAGGGATGGATGCACTTGCACATAATTTAGAAGCGTTTTGTGCACCAGGATATCATCCAATGGCTGATGGTATGGCAATAGAAGGAATGAAATTAATTAAAAATTCATTAATTAAAGCCTTTAAAAATGGAAAAGATGTTAAGGCTAGAATGGATTTACTTTCAGCAGCTTCAATGGGCTCGACTGCATTTCAGAAAGGACTGGGAGCAATTCACTCATTAAGCCACCCAGTAAACGGTAAATTTAATGTTCACCACGGCTTATCAAATGCAATATTTATGCCTTATGTTTTGACATTTAATAAACACTCAATTGAAAATAAAATAATATCGATTTGTGATTATCTTAATTTAAATAAAAATTTTGATAGTTTTTTAAATTGGATTTTGGAATTAAGACAAAATTTAAATATTCCACACAAATTATCAGATGTGATGGATTGTAATAATATTGATTTAGATGAACTTTCCTTAATGGCATTTGAAGATCCATCTACAGGAGGAAATCCCAAAAAATTAAGTCAAAATGATCTAAAAGAAATGTATATAAAAAGTATTTCTGGAGAATTATTTTAATGAAAAAAATATTGATAGTAGAAGGAAACTTACGAGAAGAAAATCAAAGTTTTTCTGCAGCTGGTATTCAAACACATACAGAAAGCCTTAAAGATAGTTTAGCGTTTTTTACAGATAAATTAGAAACCCACGTGGTTAATCCTTCTTCAGATGAAAATATCGATAAAAATATTGATGCACTTGAAAGCTACGATGGTCTTATTTGGGGAGGAAGTAGCTTGAACATCTATAACAATACTCCAGAAATAAAAAGACAAATTGATTTTATGAAAGAGTGTCAGAAAAAAATAAAAAAAATTTTAGCAATTTGTTGGGGCATGCAAGTAGCTGTGACTGCAGCAGGAGGGGAGGTAAGAAAAGCAACAAAAGGATCTCATAGAGGGATTGCCTCAAATATAGAAATTAATGAAATTGGTTTAAACCATCCACTCTATAAAAATAAAGATGAAAAATTTAATACACCAGCATTTAATTTTGATGAAGTAGTTACAATGCCAGAAAATTCAATTTTATTAGCCTCAAACTCAATAAATAACGTTCAAGGAATAACTTTCAAAGTTGGTAACTGTAATATATGGGGGCTTCAATATCACCCTGAGATTACTTATAATAAAATGATCAATTTGATTATTTTCAGAAAAAAGAGACTTTTAGAAAAAGGTGCTTTTAAAGATGAGGATGAAATCGATAATCATATTAAATATATAGAAACCGAGAATAATAAATTAGATAAAGTTTCTAGAATGAGAGAATTGGAGAACTGGTTAGACTATCTAAATTTAGAATAAACCTTCTATTTCACCCTTGTCATTTAATTTTATTGAGTCGGCTGCAGGAACTCTTGGAAGACCTGGCATTGTCATAATTTCTCCACACACAACAACTATAAATTCAGCACCAGAAGAAAGTCTTACTTCTCTTACAGGCAAAACATGACCTGTGGGTGCACCTTTTAAACTTGGATCTGTTGAAAAACTATATTGAGTTTTTGCAATACAAACAGGTAGCTTACCGTAACCTTTTTCTTCAAAATCTTTTAACTGTTGTCTAACCTTTGTATCTGCCACCACTTCAGAGGCGCTATATATTTCTTGCGCAATTTTTTCTATTTTTTTGAATAGTGGGAGATCATCTTCATATAAAAATTTAAATGTATCTTTTTTGTCTTCGCAAATTTCTGTAACATTTTTAGCTAATTCAATAGTTCCTTCGCTTCCATTTGACCAATGAGTACATTTAGAAGCTTTTACTCCTTGTGTTTCACAAAAATCCAATAAGGTTTTCATTTCATCTTCTGTATCAGTAATAAAATGATTAACTGCAACTGTAACAGGTAATCCAAATTTTCTAATATTATTTATATGTCTACGCAAATTTACCATTCCTTCTTTTAGTGCAGATACATTTTCTTTTTTTAAATCTTCTTTAGCAACTCCTCCATGCATTTTTAGTGCTCTGATTGTTGCTACAATAACAACGCAATCTGGTTTGAGATCAGATTTTCTACATTTAATATCAAGAAATTTTTCTGCTCCTAAATCAGCTCCGAATCCCGCCTCTGTTACAACGTAGTCAGCTAATTTAAGTCCAGCTTTAGTTGCAATAACCGAATTACATCCGTGAGCAATATTCGCAAAAGGACCACCATGAATTATTGCAGGATTGTTTTCTAGAGTTTGAGTTACATTTGGTCTTATCGCTTCTTTAAGCAAAACGGTCATTGGACCTTGTGCATTTAAATCTTTTGCATAAATTGCTTGCTTGTCTCTTGTATAACCAATTGTAATATTACCAATTCTATTTTCTAAATCTTTAAGGTCTGTTGCTAAACAAAAAATAGCCATTAGCTCAGACGCAACTGTAATATCAAAACTATCTTGTCTAGGGTAACCATTAGCTACTCCTCCCAGATCAACAATGATAGATCTTAAGGATCTATCATTCATATCCATTACTCTTCTCCAAACAACTCTTCTAACATCAATGTTAAGTTTGTTACCCCAATAAATATGATTATCAATTAATGCAGATAGTAAATTATGTGCAGATGTAATAGCATGAAAATCACCTGTAAAATGAAGATTGATTTGTTCCATTGGCACTACTTGGGCATAACCACCGCCAGCAGCTCCACCCTTCATTCCAAATGATGGACCAAGACTTGGTTCTCTTAAACAAACTATAGATTTTTTTCCGATTTTATTTAAACCGTCATTTAACCCAACTGAAGTTGTGGTTTTACCTTCACCAGCTGGAGTAGGAGTGATTGCAGTAACTAAAATTAATTTACCATTTTCTTTTTTAAGGGTATTCAAATATTCCAGGTTAATTTTGGCAATGTGTCTGCCCATTGGACTGAAAGCAAAATTTTCATCCGGGACACCAATCTTTGAAAGAATATCTTTTATTGGTTGCATTTTAGCTTCTCTAGCTATTTGAATGTCTGATTTTACATCACTCACGAATAATCCTTTAAATTAAAAACATTTCCTGTGACTTCTTATCCTTTTTTGAGATATTTGGAAACTTCTAAAAAATATATATAAAAAAAATAAGCACTATTTAAATTGATTGTTATAAAATTAATTAATGCAAAAATATTCTATATTTAACCTTGTTAAAAACGCTTTTTCAAACCATGAAAATTGGGATTTGGCTTGGAAAGATCCAACACCTAAAGAGGAATATGATGTTGTAATTATTGGTGGTGGAGGCCATGGTTTAGCTACAGCTTATTATCTTGCTAAAGAACATAATATTACAAATGTTGCAATTATAGAAAAAGGATGGATCGGTGGTGGAAACGTAGGGCGTAATACTACAATTATTAGATCCAATTACATGCATGACGAAAATGGTTTGTTCAGTGAGTTTGGAATGGATTTATGGAGAAAGATGAGTCAGGATCTGAATTACAATGTAATGTTTTCTCCAAGAGGAATAATTAATCTTGCGCATTCTGATGCACAAATGAATGCATACGCGAGAAGAGGAAATTCTATGAGATTAAATGGAATAGATGCTGTTCTTTTAAATAGAGAGCAAGTTAAAGAAATTATTCCAATGGCTGATTTTTCTGAAAACGTAAGATTTCCAATTTTTGGTGGCTTGATGCAACCAAGTGCAGGTACAGCAAGACATGATGCTGTTGCATGGGGTTATGCACGTCAGGCAGATTCAATGGGGGTAGATATAATTCAAAATTGCGAGGTGATAGGTTTCGATGTTTCTGCTGGAAAAATAAAGGGAATAAGAACTTCACGAGGAAATATCAAAGCAAAAAAAGTTGGTATTTGCGTTGCGGGTAGCACAAATATTTTAGCAGAAAAATTAAATATGACATTACCAATTGAAACTCATTTACTCCAAGCATGTGTTTCTGAGCCAGTTAAACCAGTTTTAGATAATGTAGTTACGTTTGGTGCAGGACACTTTTATGTAAGTCAATCCGACAAAGGTGAGATGGTAATGGGTGGTGATCTTGATGGTTATAATAGTTATGCTCAAAGAGGAAACTTACCAACATTGCAACATGTATTAACTGAAGGTATAGCCATGATGCCATTTTTGAGTAAATTAAAAATGCTTAGAACGTGGGGTGGTATTATGGATATGTCAATGGATGGTTCACCTATTATCGATAAAACACACATTGACGGTTTGTATTTGAATTGTGGATGGTGCTATGGAGGATTCAAAGCTACACCTGCATCGGGTTGGACATTTGCTCATACTATTGCTCAAGATAGAGTGCATGAATTAAATGCTGGCTATAGCTTAAATAGATTTAATACTGGCCATCTTATTGATGAAAAGGGACTTGGAACAAAAACCTGGATATCGTAAATGCTTTACATAAATTGCCCACACTGTGGAATGAGATCTCAAAATGAATTTTCATATGGTGGAGATGCAAGTGTAAAAAGACCAGAACTTAATAAAGAAGTTTCAGATCAAGAATGGGATAATTTTGTTTACAATAGAAAAAGTTTAAGAGGAAAGCACTTAGAGTTATGGCAACATATTTCTGGATGTAGACAATGGATAAAGGTTGAGAGAGATACCGCGACCCATGAAATTTTCAGAACTTTTAAAGCTGATGAGGAAGTTGCCTAATGACACAAGCTTTTAGAATTGAAAATGGGGGATTAATAAATAGAGATAAAAAATTATCTTTTAAATTTAATGGAAAAACTTACTTAGGTTATGAGGGTGACACATTAGCTTCAGCTTTATTGGCAAATGGAGTTCATTTAGTAGGAAGAAGTTTTAAATATCACAGACCAAGAGGTTTCTTTGGAGCAGGGGTAGATGAACCTTATGCTGTAGTTCAACTTTATAGAAATGGTGAAACAGAGCCAAATATTAAAGCTACAGAGCAGGAACTTTTTGAAGGTTTAGAAGCAAAAAGTGTTAATTGTTGGCCGAGTGTGAATTTTGATATTGGAGCAATTAATAATTTTTTAAAAATTTTTCTACCTGCGGGTTTTTATTACAAAACTTTTATGTGGCCAAAAAGTTTTTGGTACAGAATTTATGAACCATTTATTAGAAAAGCAGCTGGTTTAGGTGTTGCTTCAACTAAACATGATAAAGAAAGATATGAACATAAGTATGAATACTGTGATTTGTTAATTGCAGGCTCAGGACCTTCAGGATTAGCTAGCGCATATGCTGCTGCAAAAAATGGAGCTAAAGTAATTTTAGCTGAAGATAAACCAAGATTTGGCGGATCTTTACTAACAAGTGATGTCAATATTGGCAATCAATCAGGAAAAGATTGGGCTGATGGGATAATTGCAGAACTCAAAACAATGCCAAATGTTGTTGTAAAAAATAGATCTCAAATTTTTGGATACTATGATCACAACATGCTTGTGATGTCTGAAAAAGTTAGTGACCATTTACCATCAACTAAAAAATACCATCCTAATAAAAGACTATGGTACATTCGTGCAAAAGAAGTTTTGATTTCCTCCGGATCAATTGAAAGACCAATAGTTTTTGGAAATAATGATACACCAGGAGTAATGCTTTCTTCAGCTGCTAAAGAATATTTAAAAGTATATGGTGTTTTAGTTGGAAGAAAACCATTGATATTTACAAATAATGATAGTGGATACGAAACAGCAATTGAATTTAAAAAACATGGAGTAGATCCATTTCTTTTAGACTCAAGAAAAAAACCTGAGTCAGAAATAATTGATGAGGCAAAAAATCTAGGAATTAATATTAAAAATTCGTATGTTGTTGTTGCAGCACAAGGATACAAAAAAGTAAAATCAGCAGATATTGCAAATATTTCTGAAGACAAAAAACAACTTGGTAAAATAGAAAATATACAATGTGATTGTATTTGCGTTTCAGGTTTTTGGACACCAACTATTCATTTAGCCTCACAATCAGGAAATAAAACAAAGTTTAAAGAAGAAATTGATGCATTTGTTCCAGGACAATCAAAACAAAATGAAATCACTTTAGGTGCAGCTAATGGAGTATTTTCACTAGAGGAAACTTTAAAAACTTCATTTAAAGCAGGAAGTGAATTATCAAAAAAAATTACAGAAAATGATAATGAGATAGCTATTCCAAATGTTGTTGAAAAGAAATCCTCTCAACATGATAAGTTTTGGTGCGTTCCATTGCCGAAAGGTAAAAATTATAAAAGATTTTTAGATTTCCAAAATGATGTATCGGTATCTGATATAGAAATAGCTTTAAGAGAAGGATATCGATCAATTGAACACGTTAAAAGATATACCACTTTAGGTATGGCAACAGACCAAGGAAAAACAAGTAATTTAAATGGATTGCAATTAGTATCCGAAATTGAAAATAAAGTTGTTCCTGCAGTAGGTCATACGACTTTCAGACCTCCATATACTCCTGTTTCTATTGGAGCAATAGTAGGAAGAGAAGTTGGAAAACATTCAAAACCATCAAGAAAATCTCCAATGCATTCATGGCATGAAAAAAACAATGCAGTCTTTGTTGATGCAGGTGTTTGGTTAAGACCGAGGTATTATAAAAGAGGAAATGAAAATTTATTTGAGGGATCAAAAAGAGAAGCAAAAAATGTGAGAAAAAATGTAGGTGTTTGCGATGTAACTACATTGGGTAAAATAGATATTAAAGGACCAGATGCAGCGGAGTTATTAAATAGAGTTTATACAAATGCATGGCTGAAGCTACCAGTTGGTAAAGCAAGATACGGTGTAATGTTAAGAGAAGACGGAATTGTTATGGATGACGGAACAACTACACGAATTTCTGAAAATCATTATCATATGACGACAACGACAGCTCAAGCAGCAAACGTTCTTTCACATTTAGAATATTATTTGCAACTCGTTTGGCCTGAATTAAATGTGAATGTAGTTTCAACTACAGAACAGTGGGCTGGAGCAGCTATCGCTGGACCTAAATCTAGAGATTTATTACAAAAATTATTTCCAAATTCTGATGTATCAAATGATGGTTTACCTTTCATGGGCTACATGGAAGGAGATTTATTTGGAGTTAAAGCAAGAATATTTAGAATTTCATTTTCAGGAGAGCTTGCTTATGAAGTAAATGTTGAATCTGATTATGGAAATTTTATGTGGGAAAAAATAATGGAAATTGGCGAAGAATTTAACATTCAACCATATGGAACAGAAGCATTATCAACTCTTAGAATTGAAATGGGACATGTTGCTGGATCAGAACTGGATGGTAGAACAATTCCATTCGACAACGCCCTAGAAGGTCTTGTTAGTAAAAAGAAAGATTTTATTGGAAAAAGATCATTACAACGATCTGCATTTATAGCTGAAGATAGACAAAGAATAGTGGGCGTCGTTCCATTAGATAAACAAACAAGTATACCAGAAGGCTCTCACTTAGTTAAAGATGATAAAGCACAGTTACCAAATCCAAAATTAGGTCATATCTCTGCATCTTGTTGGAGTGTTGAATATGATAATCCTTTTTCTTTGGCCATTTTGAAAGATGGAAAAAACATGATCGGTCAAAAGCTTTTTGCGATGTCGCCACTTAAAAATAAAGTAATACCAGTTGAGATAGTTTCATCGCATTATGTAGACCCGAAAGGTGAAAGAGTTAGATCATGACATTAATTTCAGCGTTATCAAATGTTCATGCAAAAGGTCAATTCGGAGATTATGAAGCTAAAAATGAAAATGATTTACTTAAAATATCTGAAATTAAAAATTTATTAATTGTTCAAATAGTTCAGTACAAAAATTCTTCACTTTCATTTGAGGGTATTGATATTGATGGTTTAAAATTAAAAAATGAACCTTTAACCGTAGTATTTAATGAAAATACAAGGATTATGTGGAATGGACCAAAAAACTGGCTTTTAGTTTCAACAAAAAAAGATTTAATTAAAAATGTATCAGAAAATTTTAAAGATACAGATTTTGCTATAACGGATTTATCTCATTCTAGAGCTATTATTGAAATCGAAGGAAATGATTCGATAGAAGTTTTGAAAAAAGGATGTCCTTTTAATTTTAATACATTGGATAAAAATAATTCAATAAACTCAACTTATAATGGAATAGCTTTTACAGTAGATAAGTTGGGTGAAAATCCAAATAAAGTAAGGTTATTTGCTTTAAGAAGTTTTGGTGAATCTTTATATTATTCAATCACAGATGCATCTCTAGAGTTTGGCTTTGAGTCTTTATAAACTTAAATTTTCAATCTCTTGTTGCAATATAAACACCTATTGAAGTAAATAGAAATCCAATTAAATCTAAACTAGTTAAACCTTCATCTAAGAAAATCCATGCCATAAAAGCAGACGTTGCTGGAATTAAAAAAAATATAGAAACAGTTTTGCTTGCTGAATTATTTTTAATTAAAAACATTAATATTGTAAATGCTCCAAATGATACCAAAAATATTTGATGGCTCATTGCAATAATAAAAGTTTGTGAGAATTCAATATATGGATCAACAAACAAAATAATTATTAATAAATGAAACAAACAACCACCAATAGCTTGATTCATATTGCTTACAGATAAAGGTAAATTATTACTTAATTTTTTTTGCCACATAGTTGAAAATGTAATTGCTAATAAGGCTATTATTGTTGCGATCAATCCTGCTGCTGGTATTTTTGAACCAATATCAAAACCCAACACAAGTCCTGCGCCAGCAAATCCCAATAAAACACCAATCCATTGTTTTACAGATACTTTTTCATTTAAGAAGGGGCCGCTCAATGCATTTGTGAGAACTGGTTGTAGGGTTACAATTAACGCTGCTATTGCTGTTGGCATACCTATTGAAATTGAATAAAAGACACCTCCTAAATAAAGACCATGAAAAAGAACACCACTTAAAAAAGATTCAAAAAAGTTTCTTTTACCAACAAGAATTTTTTGTTTTGAATAAATAGAAAATAAAAAAAAACCAAAAGCAACTAAAGCAAATCTAAAGGCTAATGCAGCAAATGGATCGCTGTTATCTATAATAGGTTTAGTGGTTATGAATGCGGAAGACCACAAAAGCACAAATATGAAAGGAAATATTTTAATCATTATATTTATAAACAAATAAATTAAGTAAAATCAAATAAATCAATACCTATAATGAACTAATTTAATATAGAAATGAAATACCAAATCTCCTATGGTTTAACTATGAAGTGTAGACTATTTAGAGTTTTAACAATTATAATATCCTTTTTCTTTTTGACAGGTTTTACACCTATTCTCTTATTAGTTGGTCCAAGTGTAACAGCTCTTACCTCGGGTAATATTTATAAAGCTAGTGCTCAATTCATGGTAAATCAATATATAGAAAAAGAAACTGGGAAAAATTCTTTTGTTTTAATTAAAGAAACATTAGTCAATGAAGAAATAGATAAAAAAATCAAAATAAATTCTATTAACGAAGATTTAAGAAAATTAGTTGAAACAAGAATTAAAATGACAAGACACAAACTAGATAATCAAAATTTACAAAAATTACTTAAAAAACGAATTGAGGTTACTAGATCAATACTTAATATAAATAATACTACTCAATAATATTAAGATATATCAAGTTTTCTTGCTTAGTTTCTTTACACCACATTTCATAGCTTTCACAAACTCTCCATAAATGGTCAAAAGCTCTTTGCGATATTTCTAATGGAAAATGACTTTTGGTATAATAAAGTTTCGGTATTTTTAGTAAAAATTTTACCATTGAGTCTTTTTGAAGCTCTAAAAGTCTTAATGTTTCGTCGTTTATTTTTTTTTTGGTAACATAATCAACAAAATTATCTTTCTTAAGTTTTAAAAACCATTTATTATGAAATTCTCCAGAACTCAAAACTTCATATTCTTTAGTAGTCATAAAAATTTCAAATGCTTGAATATTGTTTATTTCAGGATTTTGTTTTTTGATTTCAATTATATTTGAATAAACAAATTCAGCAGCTCTTAACACATATGGCTTTTCAGTCTTATTAGGCATAAGCTAATTTTTGTGCTTTACCATAGCTGAATGAGCTAAAATTAAGTTAGGATCTAAGAAAACTTTTGAGGATTTAATATTTTTAAATGATTTAAATGCAAAAATTGCAATAGGTAGCTCTGTACAACCTAAAATAATTTTTTTGCATTTCATTTTAATTAAAGTATCAATTGCAGGTTTTATTGCTTTTGCAGCAGCTTTAACATTACCCATTTTAACAAATTTAATAGATTTATTAACTGACAATTTTTGTATTTTTTCAGGTGGCTCTATTAATTGATAATCGTTGTCAAAGTATTTTTTATAAACTCCAGTTTTAAGTGTACCCTCAGTTGCTAATAGACCAACTTTAGAGTTTTTCTTACATTTTTTTTTCGTAAATTTGAAAACTTCATTTGGCATATTGATTATTGGAATATTGATTTTATTTTGTAAATCATCGAACCAATAATGAGCTGTATTACAAGGTATAACTATAAACTTGCATTTATTCTTTTCTAGAAGCTTACAACCCTTAAGCAAACTTTTCAAAACTTTGTTATATTTTTCTTGACTTGTTTTATTTGTAGATTTGTTTGAAAGATTTTTAGTTTGAGAGCCTATAGATTCAGGTCTGCCAGGAATATTTGATTTATTATAGAGTAGAAACAATGGATACTCTTGATCAATTTTTCCTCTATTCAGAACAGCAAGCTTGTTACAAAAATCAAGGCCAGCTTGAGTTCCCATTCCACCTAAAATTCCAATCATAATTTGATTAATTAATTAATTATTTAACTTAATTCTATAATTAAGAATTGTGTTTAAAGGTTGTTACTAAAACGTATTGGCTGAATATTAAATTTCTTACTTTAAATTAAATTTTTCAGCCAATAGGAAGTGTGAAATTATGCAGTTTTTAAGTTAACTGCTGAAGGACCTTTAGGACCATCTTCAACATCGAAAGTCAAAGCTTGACCCTCATCTAAACCGTTCATACCAGCGTCTCTTACCGCTGAAACATGTACAAACACATCTTTTTCTTTATCTTCTCTTTCAATAAAACCAAAACCTTTGGTTGGATTGAACCATTTTACTTTTCCTTGTAGACTCATATTTATCTTCTTACTTTTTGTTAAGTTTAATTATTACTTATAATTAAGTAATAATGGCTTTTTTTAGATTTTCTTGGGTTTTGTCAACAAAATTGAGCAGACTTTAATAATAATTTTTAAGTATTATCAATAAGCATAGTTAAATAAACAGAATTAATGTCTTTTTTATAGTGTGCAAAAGGCTCGCATACAGTAAATCCAGTTTTTTTGAAAAGTTTTCTTGCTGGAATAAAAAAATCACCTGCACCTGTTTCAATGCTTAATCTTTTAATTTGAAGTTTTTTAGCTTCATCAATTAAATGATTGATTACTTTAATTCCTTGACCTTGCCTCCTGAAATTATCATGAATTCTTATAGATTTAAATTCTCCATGTTCTTTTTCTAAAAATTTTAAAGCACCACAACCAATTAGTTTTTCATTGTCCCACAAACTCCAAAATTTAATTGATGATATCTTTAAACCAGGAATATCTAAAACGTGAGCACTTCCTTCTGGTGATGCAGCCCTAAGTTCAATAAAATGTTTTGTTAGAAGTTCATTAACTTCCTGATTATCAAAATTACCCTCTACTGATTTTAACATTTATACTAAAGTTGTGATGTGACCCATTTTTCTTTTTTCTTTTACATCTTTTTTTAAATAATCAAAGAAAAATTCATTATCATTAAACTTTTGTATATTTCTGTATTGTGTAATTTGATCCCCAAGCAAATTCATCATTTTTGCATTAGATATTTTTTTTAATGGAATTTGTTTTAAGCTGCACACAGCTCTAATATGGTTTTCAAATTGACTAACATTAAATGCATTTATAGTTAGATGCCCTGAATTGTGGACTCTTGGGGCAATCTCATTAACATAAAGATTATCATTTCTATCAATAAAAAATTCTACACATAAAGTTCCAACATATTTAAGCTCTTCAGCAATTAGTATTGCCCAATCTTTAGATTGATTAAAAATCTTTTCATTAATTTCAGCAGGTATTCTTGAATATTTTAAAATTTGATCTTCGTGAGTGTTTTCTATTGGTTCATATATTTCATATTTATTATTACCAAACCTTGTAATGATAATTGAAATTTCTTTTTTAAGTTTTACAAGTTTTTCAAGAATATATCCTTTTGAAAAATCAATATTCAATGAATTAAGTTCATCACTTGATTTTATTGGATATTGACCTTTGCCATCATAACCAAGTGTTGTTGTCTTTAATATTCCTGGTAAAAAATCTTCTAAGGCATCTATGTCAGATTTTTTTTCAATTGAAACATATCTGGTCGTTCTAATATTTAATTTATTAACAAAATCTTTTTCAGCTAATCGATGTTGAATTAATCTATTAACTGATGGTTTTGGTAAAACAGGTTTAAATTTGTTTATTTCATTTAATGTTTCATATGGAATATTCTCAAATTCATAAGTGACTAAATCAACTTGATTAATAAATTCTGATATTTTTTCTTTATTATCATAACTTCCATTAACAAATTGATTGCAAAAATTTTGTGCTGGCGCATCTATGTCATCACAAAAAACAACAGTTTTAACATTTAATTTTTTGGCTGCTATTGTAAGCATACTTCCAAGTTGTCCACCTCCAATAATACCAAGAGTAATTTCAGACATTTTATTTTGGATTTTTCTTTATTGATTTAGTTTGTAATTTTCTAAAATTTTTTAGTTTTTTTTTAACATCCGGATTATAGTTAGCAATTATTGCTGCAGCTAATAAGGCAGCATTAATAGCACCATCTTCACCTATAGCAAGCGTTCCCACAGGTATTCCTTTAGGCATTTGTGCTATTGATAACAAGCTATCTAACCCTTTAAGTTTTTTACTTTCAACAGGAACACCAAGAACTGGCACATGTGTAAGTGCCGAAACCATACCTGGAAGATGAGCAGATCCTCCGGCACCTGCAATTATTACTCCTATATGATTTTGCTCAACTTTTGTAGCATATTCATACATTCTTTGTGGCGTTCTGTGAGCAGAGATGATTTTTGTTTCAAATGAAATTCCAATTTTTTTTAAGGTTTTTTCAGCTAGTTTCATCACTTTATAGTCAGATTGACTTCCCATTATGATTGAAACTTTTAATTTATTATTTTTTTTCATGATAATTGATCAATCTGTTTATTTCAAAATTAACTTAAAATTTCAATAAAATTAATAGTATTTAAAATACATATTGATTAGAGTTAAGCATACTATGAATTATAAAATCGATAATCTTCAATATTGTAATTGGTCTAGGAAAATCCTTGAGATCAATAGATCTGCCGGATTAGATGCTGTCCATGTTACCATTGTCTACCATGAAGATTTTGATGAATTACAACTTGAAATTAAAAAATGGGAAAAATTATTTCATGAAAATTCTGATTTAATTTTTCTTGGTAAGAATTTCCAAGATATTGATAAAGCTAATAAAGAAAATAAAACTGCAATATTTTTTGGTTTTCAAAACTGTTCACCAATTGAAGATGACATAAATCTTGTTGAAAAGGTTCATCAATTAGGATGCAGATTTATGCAACTTACTTATAATAACCAGTCTTTGCTAGCAACAGGTTGTTATGAAAAAGTAGATAGCGGAGTTACAAATTTTGGACGTGAGGTTATAAGAGAAATGAATAGAGTCGGCCTCGTGGTAGACATGTCACATTCTGCAGAAAAAAGTACTTTAGATGCAATTGAATTCAGTGAAAAACCAATAGCAATTACTCATGCTAATCCTTCTTTTTGGCATCCAGCTAAAAGAAATAAATCCTCAGATTTATTAAAAATTTTGAGTGATAGTGGTGGTATGTTGGGTTTATCATTATACCCTCATCACTTAAAAGATAACACAAATTGTACTCTAGATAGTTTTTGTGAAATGGTGGCAAAAACAGCCGAAATAATGGATGTAAAAAAAATAGGAATAGGATCAGATCTTTGTTTAGATCATCCAGATACTGTTGTTGAATGGATGAGAAATGGTTCTTGGTCTAAAAGTAAAAATTATGGTGAAGGTTCGAAAAATAAACCAGGTTTTCCTAAACAACCTGACTGGTTTCTTGATGCAAGAGGGTTCTTAAATATTGAAAAAGGTCTAAAAAAAGCAGGTTTTTCAGATACCGAGACACATGGAATACTTGGAAATAACTGGTACAATTTTTATAAAACTATTTAATTATGAAAGTTGAATTAAGAGACCCGAATAAGATAATGAAATTATCAAGGCTAGGATCTTTTCATCAATCAAAATTATCTTTTTTAAGAAGTTTTCTTAATGAATTTAAAGAGTGGGAGTATAAAAGAGATTTATTTAATTTAAATGAAAATGGTTTTGGAGAAGCTGTTTATTCATTTAAAAAAAATAAAAGAGTTTATTCTTTAATTTGTTTTGCAAATGAAATCAAAGATGAAGAAAGATCAGACAGAGTTATTGCAACAAAATGGGATGCAGCTTTTACATTACATGATGGAGTTCCTACAAAAAAAGACATTGAAAGATTAAAAAATGAAGTTCCAAAACAAGAGGTTGGCAGACTTTCTTATAAAGAATTAACTTTATCGAGAGCAAACAAATCAGTAAGAATTTATAATCATGTAGTTGAAAGTTTGAGCAAAGGTAAGCAGCCAGATTTAAACTTATTATCAAAAGTAGGCTATTTATATAGGACTACAGCAGTATATGGCTCAGGCAAATTTGGTCTTGCAGATCGATTTAGAATTAAAAATCGTAAAGAAATTAATGGTCCATTTAGATTAGAAATGATGTTGGTTTATTTGGTAAGACAATTTACTTTTGACCAAGTTAATCATGTTGCTTATCATAAAAATCCAAAAACAGCTGTTAAGTTAGATGATAATATTTGTAAAAACTTGGGAATAGGTAATTCCACAGGCTTGGGTATGGCTCCATTTATAGTCAATCACCCAACTCTATTAAATAATTGGATTTTAAGTAGAGAAAAAGCACTTAAGAAAATTAGAGAAATCAAAGATGTGGAAAGTCAAGATAGCGATTTGTTTATAGATTGTGTAAAAAAATCATTAAAAAATATTACAAGCTGGAATACTGATAGCGAATATCAGCAAAAAAAAATTTCTTCATTATTAAAGGATGTTGAAAAATTCTTAAACTTTATAGATAAAGATTTTAATTTTAAGAGCGAATATCCTTTTAACAAAATCTATCAATGGTTAGAGGACAATACTTGTGAGGAATGTATTGAATACATAGTGTCAATAATGATGGAACCTTATAACAATATTATAAATCCTTTGGTAAAAGAAATGAGTTCAGACGAAGAAAAATATTTTAATATTCCAACTTATAGAAATGTTGATGAATTGAGGAATATCATTGAAGCAAAGTATCCTAATATTCTAGATATTAATTTTGAAAAAAAAGAAAATAATAAAAACTTTTGGTTTATTTCAAAAAATAAAGAAGAACCTAGATTGGCGGATCGTTTTGAAGAACATGGATCAGAATTAGAACAGCCTTTAGCAATAGCAAGAGATATAAAAAAACTTTATGACAAATTATTAGTCTCAAAAAATAATTTAACTATTGCTGAGTTTTTAACGTCTAATTCTGAATTAAGACATGTAGTGAGGAGGGCATTCATTGTAGAAAAATTTCCTTATTCAGAAATACAAGATAATACAATTGGAAAAGATTTAATGCCAATTGATATGCTTAGATTAAAATTGTCTTTCTTTGGGGCATTAAAATTTGATCCACGATCTGACAAATGGTTAAGAATTTGCATGTTTCAAGGAGCTCCACTTCCAAAAGAGTTAAAAAGTTATGACGAGCAGTGGGTATATAAAACCAATATTTAATAATGAAATCACTGAGTGAAATTGAAACTACTGTTAAAAGAGCTTCAAAGGCAGCAGGATATTCTTGGGGAGTTTCTGAGGAAACAGGAAAAAGTATAAGGTTTTTAGAGCTATTTAGTTTACCGGGTATTAAGCACCTTAATGAATATTTAAATAAAAAAAATAAAAGTAAATTTGAAAATTTAAATTTAATTAGTGAAAATAATTCCTCATCAAATAATCCTTACTGTCCAATTACTTTAGGTGTTAGTTTTTTAGATCAAATAAATGTTTTAGAAAAATTAAAAAAAATTGAGTTTAAAAATGTTGCTTATCCAATTATTTTTATTTCCTTCATAAGTCGTTCATCAGAAATTATTGGAAAAAAGATTAATGTAAAAATAGATGAAAAAAAAATGTTATTAAATCTAAATGTAAATATTATTTCAAATTTTATTGATCAAGAATTTCCAAAGATAGCGAATAAAATTGAGGTCAATCTACTTGAAAATGAAGATAACTTTACAGACGATGAATGGAATAATTTATACAAATTATCCGAAGAAACTTTTGTTGAAGAGAGTGACAGTTTAAAAGAGGGTGCGGCAGGTGCAGGTTTGACAGATAATGATTGATAAAATAGATGAAAAAAATCTAAAGGTAGATACTGAAGAATTAAACAATATTTGTGATGAATGCAAAGAGGAAGACGAAAGTGTAACTCAAAATTTAATTCTTACTGGGTTTAAATTATGTAAATCTTGTAGAGTATCGAAGACTATTTTTCCGCTTTAACTGATTTGACTTACCGGAAGCATATTCATTCTACTCATTACAAATGAGATAGACAAAAATGCAATAATTAAAAAGGATAAAAGTACAATACCAAAAGATTTAAAATTAGATTTTAAACTTAATATTTGTTTAGTTGAAATTATTAAACCTGCAAAAATCCAGAACTGAGTAAGAAAAATTATTGGTATCATTAAATCTGGTGTGACCGCAAAAAATCTTAATAAACCAGGGGCATGTGCAAATCCAACAGCTGTTAAAACTTTTTTGAATGAAACTTTGGTTTGCTTATCAGGAAATAATTTAACTCCAATTACAAAAATAAAAATCGCCCATATTAGCCAAGTAACTATTGCAGTTAGACCAGACATTGCAATAGCTGTTTTAATAATGGTGTTAGCTGCTACTGCGCCAGCGATACCATCTAGGATCATTATAATCCCAGCAAAGTATATTGATGCTTCTCCAAAATTTTTATTATCCGAATAAAGAGTTTTGTCTAATTTAATTGACTTAAAAATTATATTTAAAAATTCAGCAAACATTAATTTTTTTTATTTTTATTTTTTTGAGCCTTATAAGAAACAATTAATGGAAATATTATTAAAGCAATAGCAATGATAATGCAAACTGCTATTAAAAAACTTTTGGTCATTAGAATTGAAAAGGGGAGCTGAAATTAGCTCCCCCATAGTAAATTTTAGCCTTTTACAACTTCTCTTGTATTTGCATTGAAAGACTCTTTGAATGGAATATCCACAACCACAGCATCTACAGGTGTTCCTGGAGTGTCCGAGTATTTTTCAGGAAGATGAACTTTGAACTTAGTTCCAACTTTATTTTTTGGAAATCCATTAGGGTTTAAAGTTCCATCAAACGGAACGTATCCCATAGCAATATTGGTTTTCTTCTCAGGATGCCACCATGGTGAAGTAAGAAATCCAACTGGATCTCCACCACTTTCTGGTGATACAAGCCAAAAGTCTGGCGCATAATCATCAATTGGTTTACCGCCTAACTCCATTCCAACTAATTGAAGTTTATATGGTTTTTTTCCAGCTTTTATATCTGCTCCCATTTTTTCCAAAGCAGCTTTACCAACATAATCAGCTTTTTTATTCCATTCACCTTTACCAGATAATGAAACTTGATAACCTAAATTACATTGAAACGGATTATGTTGTTGATCCATGTCTTGTCCCCAAGAAAGAATACCTGCTTGTATTCTTCTATGGTGTGCAGGTGCAATAACCATCAATTTATGTTTTTTTCCTGCATCTAATACTGCATTCCACATATCCTCAGCATATAAAGTTGCATTTCTTAAATATATCTCATAACCAGCTTCTCCTGAAAAACCAGATTGAGAAATTATACAACTTCTTCCTCCAACTGTTGCTTCTGCTAATCCATAGAAAGGCATATTATCAAAATCAACTTGGTCTCCACAAAGGTCTTGCATTAAAGCTTTTGATTTAGGACCTTGAATTTGAACTGGACATGCATCTATTTCCTCAATTGTACAATTAAATTTTCCATCTGCATTTACACCTTGTAAATACATCCCGATATCAGAGTCTGATAACGAAAACCAAAATTCATCTTTTGAAATTCTTAAAAGAATTGGATCGTTTAATACTCCTCCGTAAGCATTACATAATATTACATATCTTGCTCTCATAGGAGAAATTTTTGTTGCATCTCTGGTTATAACGTAATCAGTAAATTTTTCTGCATCCGGACCTTTAACTCTTATTTGTCTTTCAACAGCAACGTTCCACATTGTTACATGGTTAACGATTGCATCATACTCAACCATTGCTCCACCATCTTCAGGTTTTACGTAACCTCTTGGGTGATAAATTCGATTGTATACAGTTGCTCTCCAACAACCTGCCTGCATTGATAAATGCCAATAAGGTGACTTTCTTACCCTTGTTGAAATTAATAATTCAACTTTTGTTGGCCCACTTTGTCTTAAATTGTATGGTACTTCTCTATCTGATTGATCAACAGAAGTAACATGTTGTACTTTAGTATAGTCAAATTCTTTAGACATAACTATTCTCCTTCAACCACTTGTTAGTTTCCTTCAAGCCGCCGAATGTATAAATGTGGAAGTTATCAGTATGCGATTTAACTTTCCCAATTAAATCATTAGGGTCTTTAGGTTTCAATAAATCTAATGCCTTAGTAAAATTAGATTTAAGAAAGTTAATGGAATTTTTTGCCCCTACAATATTAGCAAATTTAATTAAGCTAGATATTTTTAAAGGTCCAGTAATTCCCACATGCACTGGTACGCTTTGCTTAGAAATAAAATCTATAATAGGCTGAGGATCTAGCAACCATTGAGTTACGATGTAGTCAGCATAAGGCTTTTTATCTATCATAGCTTTTTCTAAATCTGAATCGGATATATCAGGACTCCCCTCCGGATGTCCAGCAATTCCTATTTTCATTTTTTCAAAATAACCTGTTTCTAGAAGTTGAAATGAACTATCAAATTTACCTGCAGGCTCTCGTCCACCGCCTATAATTAAAGCTTGTTTAACTCCACCATCCTTACATCTTGAAACATAATCTTTAAGTTCATTTTCATCCTGCATTGATCTCGCTGGAAAATGAGGCACTGGATTAAAACCTTTTTTAACTAGCTCTATGGCTTTTTCAGCTGTCTCTTTATAGTCTCCGCCAGGCAGCATTGTAATGTATACATCGCTCACAGCTGGGACTGTTTCGATGTCGGTTTTAGGGCCTATTTCCAAAGAAAAATTCATTTTCTTGGATCTTTATTTATTTTGAAATATGAGTCTAGAAAATTCGATTGAGGTAAATTTACTTCTTAAGCTGGCCTCTGTGCTTTTGAATTCGTTGTCCGTACTGCTGTGTGACCCTATCAAAAATAATTGCTAGAGCTACAATTGCTAAACCATTCATCATTCCAAGTGCTAAATATTGGTTAGAAATAGCCTGTAAAATAGGAACTCCTAATCCTTTTACACCTATCATTGAAGCAATTACTACCATTGCTAGAGCCATCATAATCGTCTGATTAATTCCAGCAAAAATGGTTGGTAAAGAAAGCGGGATCTGAACTGATCTTAATTTTTGCATTGGGGTTGCCCCAAAAGCCTCGCTAGCCTCTAAAGTCTCTTTATCAACTTCTCGAATTCCAAGGTTTGTTAATCTAACAATTGGAGGTAGAGCATAAATGCAAACAGCAAGTAATCCTGGAACTTTACCAATACCAAGAAGCATAATTATTGGAATCAAATATACGAAGCTTGGTATTGTTTGCATCATATCTAAAACAGGTAAAATTGCTTTTTCTGCTCTAGCAGATTTTGACATTAAAACTCCAATTGGAATTCCCACAACAATGCAAACTAATGTCGAAACGGAAATGATTGCAACTGTAGCCATACAATTTTTCCACATACCAAAATAACCAATTACAATAAAACAAACTACTGTTCCAATGACTAGCTTAATACTTCTTGATCCAATCCAAGCTAATAAAGCAAATACACCAATTACTAAAGGCCATGGACTGTTTACTAATAATTTTTCTAACCAAATTAAAAAATGTAACAGTGGATCAAAAAAACCCTCAATCCCATCTCCATAAGCTCTTGAAAATTCTTTGAAACTAGAGTCAATTCCTTTTTTAAGCTCTCTAAGAGCCGTTCTATCCATTACAGGAATTTTATTAAAGAAGTCCATAATTTTTATTTAATCAAACCCGCCGAAGCGGGTTTGATAATATTTTTAATTAAAGTGCTTTTTTGATTTTTTTTGCAGCATCACTTGAAACCCATTTACTCCAAACACTTTCTTGTGTTTTTAGGAATTCAATTGCAGCATCAGCACCTTCTGCTTGGTTTTCACCCATCCAAACTAACATACCGTTCATAACTGGACCTGGGTATGTTCTCTTCTTAAAGTATTCCATACCAGCACTTCCAGCTGTATTTTTGAAATTGTCAGTTACGATTGTGTAAACTTCAGATTTTGTCCATGAAGTTGCTTTAGGGTCTCCACATTCTTGTTCTGGTAAAACTATACATTTATCCCAGTTATCTTTTCCACCCCAAGCTCCCATATCTACAGCTCTCATATCATATTTACCAATGATAGCTGTTGGTGACCAATAGTAACCAAACCAGTTTTCACCTCGCTCAGCAGCTTTAGCAATTGAACCATCTAATCCTGCAGCAGAACCTGTTTCAACAATAGCCCAACCTTTTGCTTCCATGTCAAAAGCTTTGTAAAGATTTCTATTACTTAGCTCACAGTTCCAACCTGGAGGACAAATATGAAAACCACCTTTTGATGGATCTTCTGGATGAGGAAACAGATCTGGTCTTGCTAAAATTGCTTCAGCAGTTGTTAGCTCTGGATGTTTTTTAAGTGTGTGAGGTAATACCCACCATCCTTCACCCAAACCAGTAATCGGCGCTTTATTAAGTGAGTGCATTTTTCCTTCGTCAACAGCTTTATTCAAAGCGATGATAGCAGCGTTTGCCCAAAATTCTGGAGCAACATCTGGCTCACCTTTTTCTTGCATAGATGTAAACGTAGGCATTGTAGCACCTGGTACTAATTCTACTGAACATCCATAACCTTCTTCTAATATGATCTTATCAACTTCAGCCATAAAGTTTGCTGAAGCCCAGTTCATATTAGCAATCGTTATATTTCCACAAGCTGCATTTGCAACACTTCCAAAAGAAGTAAGACCAAACACAACAGCTAGTGAAAGAAGTATTCTTTTAATCTTCATTATATCTCCCAACATTTGATTCATTTAAAAGTTAAATTGAACATATCGAGGCCAATAATGCAAATTTAATTCAACTATTGGTTGCAGTAAAATTGTCTTTAACTGACCAAAATTTTTGTTTAGAATTTTAGTATGATTTTTTCTGCAAATTTTTTTTTCAAAGAATTTGTTTATATTTTAAATTGCAAAACTGTTTTTCAACAAATCATAATTAGAGAAAGATAATTTTAAGCCTCGATTAATTTTTTAATTAATTAAAAAAAAGGAGGTTTATGAATTTAAATAAAAAATTATCAGACATCTTAGATCCCAATAAAATAGAAGTTGTTAAAAATCCTATAGAGAAAGCTCATGGATTACCTAATGAATGTTATTTGAACAATGATTATTTAGAGTTTGAGAAAGAAAAAATATTTAAAAATAATTGGACGATGATTGGGGTTTCAAGTTCTGTACCAAAACCAGGCGATGCAAAACCTTTTAATCTTTTAGGAATACCAATACTAATAGTTAGAAACAAAGTGAATGAAGTAAAAGTTTTTCATAATGTTTGTAGTCATAGAGGTTTCAAATTAGTTGATCAGGAATGTAAATTAAAAAATGTAATAAGATGCCCTTATCATTCTTGGTCCTATGATTTTAATGGAAAATTAACTGTTACTCCACATATAGGAGGACTAGGAAAGCATGAGGTTGAAGGGTTCGATAAAAACAAGAGCAACTTAAAAGAAATTAAATCAAATATTTGGATGGATTTAATTTTTATTAATATTAATTCTAATGCAAAACCATTTGAAGATTTTATTAAACCTCTAGAGGATAGATGGTCTAAGTTTATTTCTAAAAAAGATCAAAAATTAATAAGACATTCAACTGATAACGGATATTTTAATATAACCGTAAATAGTAATTGGAAATTTGCAATTGAGAATTATTGTGAAAGCTATCATTTGCCGTGGATACATCCAGAACTTAATAAAGTTTCAAATATTTCAGATCACTATCATATTGAAGATGAGAATTTTAATTTTTCAGGACAAGGAAGTAATAAATATTCACAACAGTTTGATGGAAACATTAAATTTAAATGTTTTCCCAATTGGCCAACTCAACTTTCTGAAAAATCTGAATATGTATCGTTATATCCAAACGTAATGTTAGGAATACATATTGATCATTTTTATGCATTTTGGTTAGAGCCAATTTCTAACAACCAAACTAAAGAACATTTTGAATTATATTATATTGGAGATGAAAGTGCTTCTAGTGATGAGTTTAAGGATATAAGAGAAAAAAATTTTGCATTTTGGCAAGAAGTTATGAATGAAGATGTAACTGCAATAGAAGGAATGCAAAAGGGGCGAAATTCCCCAGCTTACAATGGTGGGAATTTTTCACCTGTAATGGATACTCCTACTTTGATGTTTCATAAGTGGGTTGCAACCAACTTAACAAAATGAGAGGTTAAATTATGAAAAAAGATCTAATTACAAGATTAAATGAAGGTCCAATCATGTGTGCAGAAGGATATCTTTTTGCAATGGAAAGAAGAGGTTATCTTTCAGCAGGGCCATTTGTTCCAGAAGTAGTTTTAGAACATCCGGAGGTAGTAACCCAATTACATAGAGAATTTATCAGAGCAGGCTCAGATGTTGTTCAAGCATTTACTTACTATGGTCATAGAGAAAAGCTTCGAATAATTGGTAAAGAACATTTGTTAGAACCAATGCAAAAAAATGCACTTAAAATTGCAAAGGATGCTGCTGCTGAGTTCAAAGATTTAGACTTGATGGTTTGCGGAGATGTTGCAAACACAAATGTATTTGATCCTGGTGATGCAAATACTCATAAACAGTGTCAACAAATGTATGAAGAACAAGTTGCTTGGGCAAAAGAAGCTGGTGTTGATTTTGTTATTGCCGAAACAATAAGTTGGACTGACGAAATGAAAATTGCATTAAAAGCAATTAAAGATGCTGGACTTATTGCAGTTTGTAATTTTGCAATCCCTAGAGGGGATAAAACTAGAGAAGGTCATAGTGCTGAGGATGCATGTAAGATGATGGAGGATTTAGGCGCTGATGTCGTTGGATTAAATTGTTACAGAGGACCAGAGATGACAATGAAACTTTTAAAAAAAGTTAGAGATAAAGTTTCATGCCATGTATCAGGACTTCCTGTTCCTTATAGAACTACTGAAGAAGAACCTGGTTTCTTGAATATCACTGATCATGGATGTGACTGTATTCCAGGTGGAAATGCATTTCCAGTTGCTTTAGACAACTTATTTTGTAACAGATTTGAAATGGCAGAATTTGCAAAAGATTGTGTAAAAAATAAAATAAATTTTATTGGTATATGTTGTGGTGCTGAAGCTCACCACGTTAGAGAAATGTCAGTTGCGATTGGAAAGAAACCAATTTCAATGAAATATATGCCTGACATGAGCAAACATTTTCATCACGGTACTGATAAATCTTTGAAAAAAGTAAACAAGGAAATTAAATATTAATGGAAAAGCATGCCAAAGTAGTAATCATAGGAGGTGGTGTAGTAGGGTGCTCTATACTTTATCATCTATCTAAATTTGGATTAAAGGATTGTATTTTACTTGAGAGAAATGAACTAACATCAGGTTCTTCTTGGCATGCTGCAGGAAATGTTCATGTAATTTCTTCTGACCCTAATATTTCTAGGATGATGGCTTACACAATAGGTTTATATAAAGAGATTGAAAAAGAGTCTGGTCACTCAACTGGATTTAAACCTAGCGGGGGTTTTTATTTAGCTTCAAATGAGGTGTGGGCAGACTATTTAAAGAGGGAAAGATCAAAAGCAAGATACATGGGGCTGGACCAAGAATTTATTTCTCTTGAAGAGGTAAAAAAGAAACATCCATTAATTGATCCGTCTAGATACTTGCTTGCATTATGGGATCCTATTGATGGTGAAGTTGATCCATCAGGAGTTACGTATGCTTTTGCAAAAGCTGCAAAAGTTCATGGTGGAAAATATTACACTCACACTGTTGTTAAAGATACGAAACAAAAAAAAGATGGGTCATGGGAAGTATTTACTGACAAAGGAAACATTAATGCTGAAATAGTAATTAATGCGGGTGGTTTGTGGGCAAGAGAAGTTGGCCAACTAGCTGGGATTAATCTTCCAGTACAACCAATGGAGCATCATTATTTAATCACTGAACCTATTCCAGAAATTGAAGCAATGGGCGATCAAAGATTGCCTATAGGAACAGATTTTGAAGGAAATATTTACTTTAGACAAGAAGGAAAGGGAATGTTGCTTGGAACCTATGAGCCAAAATCAACTCCTTGGAAAGTAGAAGGTACACCAATGAATTTTGGTCATGAATTATTGGAGCCAAAATTAGATAATATTGAAGATAGACTGGCAATTGGTTTTGAAAGAATGCCAGCGCTAGAACGTGCAGGTATTAAGAATATAGTTAATGGACCTTTTACTTTTGGTCCAGATGGAAGTCCTCTGATTGGTCCAGTTCCAGGAATGAAAAATTATTGGGTTGCGGTTGGTGTTATGGCTGGTTTCTGTCAAGGTGGTGGTGTTGGAAAATGTATTGCTGAATGGATTATTGATGGTGAACCTTCTATTGATGTTTGGGCAATGGATGTTGCTCGTTTTGGAGATTATGCTTCACCTCAGTATGGAACCATTAAATCTTCAGAAAATTATGAGCGAAGATTTATTATGACTTTTCCAAATGAAACTTTACCAAAAGGAAGAAAACAAAAAACTACTGCACTTTATGATCGTTTTGTAAATCAAGGTGCTGTTATGGGAGATAGTTTTGGATTGGAAAATGTTTTGTGGTTTGCAAACAATAAAGAAGATGCTCACGAAGAGCCTACTATTAAAAGATCTAGGTCACACGACTATGTTTCAAAAGAAGTTATTAATGTAAGAGAAAATGTTGGTTTAATCGAGGTTGCTAACTTTTCAAAACATGAATTCAAAGGTCCTGATGCTAGAAAATTTTTAGATCACATAATGGCTGGAAGACTTCCACAACCTGGAAGAATATCTTTAACCCCAATGTTGTCATATAGAGGAAAGTTATGTGGTGATTTAACGGTTGCTTGTTTAGATGAGAATGAATTTATGGTATTTGGATCTGGTGCTGCTCAAGAAATGCATAGACGTTGGTTTGAGAGTCATTTAGATAACTTTAATTTAAGTTATTCCAATAGATCTGACGAGTATCATGGTTTGTCTATTGCAGGACCTAACTCAAGGAAAGTTTTAGAAAAAATTGTAAGAGACGATGTTTCAAATGAAAAATTTAAATTTAGAAATTCTAGAAGAATGTTTGTTGGAGGAGTTCCAGCAATAATAAATAGAATTTCATTTACTGGCGAACTCGGATATGAAATTTATGTAGCACCTCACTATCAACTAAAACTTTATGAAGAATTAATGGAAGCTGGAAAAGAATTTAATATTAAACCTTTTGGTGGAAGAGCATTAATGTCAATGAGATTGGAGAAAAATTGGGGAGCTTGGACTTTAGATTATAGACCAGATTTTACAGCAAAAGAGACAGGCTTAGATGCTTTTATTAATTGGGATAAAGAGTTTATTGGCAAAGAAAATGCACAAAAGGAAAACTCTTCAAACAAACTTATACCTTTAATTGTTGAAACCAATGATATTGATGTAACAAATAACGAGGCTGTTATGAATGGAGATCAAAGCATTGGTTATGTAACCTCAGGTGGTTTTGCTCACTTTGTAAATAAAAGTGTAGCATTTACTTTTGTTGATCAGGAAAAAATTAAATCTGAAAATAAAGTTCAAGTAGAGATAAATGGAGATTTATTTAATTGTTCAATTATTAAAGAACCACTTTATGATCCAAGTGGCCAAAAAATGAGAAGCTAATGGCTCAAAAAGACGTAGGAAATAAAATTCCAATTTATAAGCTTAAAACTACTGATGAAGTTATGAAGTACTACGATGAGTGGGGCGACAAAGATAAATATAATAAAGACATGGTTGATTGGAACTATACAGGACCTAAAGAAACTGCAGAAACATTTAACAAATATGAGAAAAATAAAGATACTTTAATTTTTGATGCTGGATGTGGAACAGGTTTAGTCGGATTGGAACTTAAAAAATATAGTTTTAAAAATTTTCATGGAGCCGATTTATCCCAGACTTTATTAGACACTGTTCCAAAAGACCTTTATCAAAAATTAGTAAAGGTTGATTTAAATAAACAAATAGAGGTTGAGGACAACTTTTATGGCGGAGTTATGTGTGTTGGAACATTTACTTTTGGGCATGTAAAACCAAATGCATTAGATGAATTTATAAGAATAACAAAACCAGGTGGTTTAATTTGCTTCACGATTAATGAAGGAATTCATGAAGAGTATGGTTTTGATAAAAAAATTGATATACTCAAAGATAGCAAGAAATGGGAAGAAGTGGAATTTTTTAAATCTGACTATATTGCGAGCAAAGATGTTAACGCATGGTTAGGGTTGTATAGGGTATTATGAGGTTTAGTAGAAAAATAGCTCCTGAGATAAAACTAAGACAAAATTTTATTACCAAAAAAAGATTAAGAGAAGATGAGATTGATTTTGATAAATTAAGATCATATCGTTTAGATAGGGTCAGAAAAGAATTAGTAAAAAACAATTTAGAGGCTTGTATTCTCTTTGATCCAGTGAATGTTCGTTATGCTTTAGATACTGTGAACATGAGTGTCTATAATATGCATAATTTAACAAGATATTGTTTTGTACCGGTCAATGGACCAACAATTCTTTATGAGTATTTTAATTGTGAAATATTATCGAAGCATTTAAATCTAATTGATGAAATAAGACCAGCAATTACATGGGATTATTTTAGTAATGGAGACCAAGCAGACAATCAATTATTAAAATGGATAAATGAAGTTAAAGAATTATCAAAAAATTATTTTAAAACTAAAAAAATTGCAATCGATGTTTTAAATGGTCCTGCGGTTACAGCTTTAAATAAAGAAGGAATTGAAGTTGTAGATGCAAAATTGATTTTAGAACAAGCAAGAGTAATAAAATCACCTGATGAATTGACTTGTATGAAAGCAGCAATAGAAGTTGCAGAAAAAGGTGTATCAAAAATGAGATCAGATCTTAAGCCAGGAATGACTGAAGATGAATTGTGGTCAATTTTACATAAAACGAATATTGAAAATGGAGGTGAGTGGATTGAGTGTAGGATTTTATCGTCTGGTGAAAGAACAAATCCATGGATGCAAGAGAGTAGCAATAAAGTTATGCAACAAGGAGAAATTGTTGCTTTTGATACAGATATGGTTGGTCCCTATGGATACTGTGCTGACATATCAAGAGCCTTTGTAGTTGGACATAAATTTAATGATGAGCAAAAAAAATTATATTCAATGGCTATGGAGCAAATAGATTTTAATTCTAGATTAATAAAACCAGGAATTAGTTTCACAGAATTTGTTAAAAAATCTTGGGTTTTGCCTGATGAATATTATGGAAATAGGTATTCATGTATGGTTCATGGCATTGGTTTGTGTGATGAGTGGCCTCAAATAAGATATCCAACTGATGGTGGAGAAGAAGGTGGAACTTTTGAGAAGAACATGACAATTACACTTGAGAGTTATATTGGTAAAGTTGGTGGTAAAGAAGGTGTAAAACTTGAACAACAGTATCTTGTTGGTGAAAATGGACTTGAATTAATGTCCCATCATCCGTTAGAAGATATTTAATGAAAATTATTTTAGTAATGGGTTTGCCTGGAGCTGGTAAAACAACTCTAGCAAATGAAATGGCACCACTATTAAATGCAAAAAGACTGAATGCAGACGAAGTAAGAAAAGCTGCAAACGATTGGGATTTTTCTGAAGAGGGAAGAGTAAGACAGGCAAAAAGAATGGCTGAGGCAGCTTTAAAATTAAAAGCAGATGGTCATTATGTGATTGCCGATTTTATTGCTCCAACACCTGAAGCAAGAAGCTTGTTTCCTGACGATTTTAGGGTGTGGGTCGATACAATTAAAGAAGGAAGATTTGAAGACACAAATCAAATGTTTGTTAATCCTAAGAATTTTGATTTTCACGTAACTACACAAGATGCAAAAAATTGGGCACCAAAAATAATAAAGGAGATAAAAAAATGACATATCAATGGGATAACAAAAAACCAACAGCACAAATGCTTGGAAGATGGCAACCTTTTCACGACGGACATTATACTTTGTTTAAAGAAATTATTAAAAAAACTGGTCAAGTTTGTATCCAGATCCGAGATGTACAAGGTGTAGACGATAATCCTTTTGATTTTGAAACTGTTAAAAAAAATATTGAAGACCGCTTAAACCCTGAATTTAAAGGACAATTTAAAATAATGCTAGTACCTAATATTACAAATATTTGTTATGGCAGAGGAGTTGGATATAAGATTGAGGAAATTGTTTTAGATGAAGAAACTCAAAAAATATCAGCTACCAAGATAAGAGCAAAAATGAGAGAAGAAGGAAAGTTAAAATAAAATTAAATGAACGATAGACTTAAAAATATTATAGATTTAGAAAAATATCCAATACACGAATTAAATTCACCAATAATAAAAAATTTAATTAAAAAATGTAAAGAAGAACTTGATCAACATAGCTGTTCAACAATTCCAAATTTTATTTTACCTAAATCACTCAAGGTAATGAATTCTGAGTTAGAAAAACAATTAGATGAAGTTTATATGTCTAAAGAAAGTATTAATGCTTACTTATATTCAAAGGACGATCCTTCGTTACCAAAAGATCATCCAAAAAGGACTTTTATGAATAGATATAATGGATATTTAAATTCAGATTGTTTTTCAAAAGATTCCGAAATGAAATATCTTTACGAAACCGAAGAACTTTTAAATTTTGTATCTGCTTGTTTAGGTATTTCACCTATTTACAGATGGGCAGATCCGTTAGCATGTCACGCATATAATGTAATGAAAACAGATGGAGTGCTTCCATGGCATTTTGATAGTTGTGAATTTACACTTAGTTTGATGATCCAAAAACCTGAAAAGGGTGGTGTGTTTGAGTACTGTCCAAATATTAGAGAACCTGGAAATGAAAATTTTGAAGAAGTTCAAAAAGTTATAGCAGGAGACAGAACTAGAGTGAGACAATTGAAATTAGAGCCAGGCGATTTACAAATATTTAAAGGTAGATTTACTTTGCATAGGGTAACTAAAGTTGAAGGTCAAAAATCAAGATATATGTGTATTCCAGCTTATGTTTTAGATCCATGGAGAGTAAACACTCCAGAACATTCGAAAGCTATTTATGGCAAAGTTTTACCAATTCATATAGAAAGAAATCATCCTAGATCTGATGGATTAACTGATTAAATGACTAGTAACATTAAAATTAAAAAAATTAACAACGAAGTTTCATCAGTTATCATTGATGAACCAAAAACTTATAA
>CACJPL010000008.1 GCA_902595285.1 uncultured Pelagibacteraceae bacterium
GTCCAACAAGTTTATATAATTTTATTATAGCGCATGAAACTATTGAAATTTTAAAAAGATCTAATTCAAAATATTTATTTTTTACTTTTGAGGGGTTCGTATACGAAAAATATCTTATAAATTTACTTAATAAAGATAAAACAATACAAATTAGCACAGTAGGTTATCAACATACTGGTTTGAGTCTTTACAATAATTCTATTTTAAAATTATCAACTACAAAATTTATTCCAAATTATATTTTAACAATTTCTAAACGTGATGCGATAAGAATAAATAATGAGCTTAATTTTAAGAATACTATTAATATTGGAAAAAAGGTTAATAACGATATTTTTAAAAAAAAAACTATTAATTGGAAGCTAAAAACTGAAAAAAACACAAAATGTTTAATTTTATACGAAGATAATTTCTCAGAAATTAATAGATTATTAAGAGATTTAAAATCTTTGGTATATAAAATTGAATTTACAATTAGACCGCATCCAGTATTCGAAAAAAGTTTAAACGAAATTGAAAATTTAAATCAACTCAACATTACATCTCCATCAAAAAATATAAATAAAGATTTATTAAAGCATAATATTATAATCTATAAATCATCAAGTTTAGTTTTTGAAGCTATCAAATATGGACTATTACCCTTAAGATTAAGATCAGTTTATTTTGATGAAAATCCCTTAAATGGTATTATAAAAAATAATGAGATTAATGATTTAAGTTTTATTAAAAATTTGAATAAAGTTATAAAATTAAATCCCAAAAACAAAATAGATAACATGGTAGAAAAAATTTATAACAATTTAGAAATCTCACTACTAAAAAAAATAAAATAGATGGCATTAAAAATTATTAAAAATATTATTGGTTTTTTTTATTTTATATACTTTAATAAAATTGCAAAAAAAAATATTATTTTTTTATTTCATGATATTAATAATTACCCTAGTGCATATGTTAAAAAAAATAATCTAAACATCTCTAAAAAAAATTTTAAAAAAATTATTAGTCATATTAGCAAGAACTTCAGGACCATAAAACCAAATGACATAAAATATAATCTGCAAAATAATTATGCTTTAATTACTTTTGATGATGGATATAAAAGTTATATAGAAAACGCAATTCCACTTTTAATGAAAAAAAAAATTTCATCTTTAGTTTTTTTAAACTCTGAAGTTTCTATAAAAAAAAAATTAAACATAAATGCTGAAATTGATTTTCTATCTCAGACTACGAGTTTTATAAAATTTATGAAAGATAATAAAATAGATTATCCATATTCTCTGAATATTAATCCAGGAATATATAAAAAATATATTAACAAAAATAAAAATAATTTAAAAAAAATAAAAAAAAAAATATTTAAGTATCAAGGAAAATTTTTAGATTTATCTGATTTAAAAGAACTTGAGAAAAATAAATTTGCTTTTTTTGGAAATCATTTATTTAATCACTGGAATTTAAAACCTTTAAAAGCAAATGATATAAAAAGTTTATATTTAAAAAATAAAATATTATTAAAAAATTTTAAATCTTACTCTGATTATTTTGCTATACCCAATGGTAAGCTTAATAGTTGTTATAATAATAATAATTTAAAAGTTTTGAAAAACTTAAAATCAAAAAAAATCTTCTCATCAAATAATTTAACAACAAATGATTTAAATAAATTTAATATTGATAGAGTTTCAATAGAAAATATAGATGCAAATATTTTTTTTATATACTTTAAAATATTTAAATCACGATTTATAAATAAATTTTATAATGAATAATATTTTATTTTTTGGAGCTACAGGTAAACTTGGCACAAATTGGGTAAATAATTTATTGAATAGTAAAAAAAAAATAATAATTAATATTAATAAAAATAAATTAAAGAATAAAAGAAACCTTATCCAAAAAAAACTTAATATAAATAAGCCTTCTGAGATTATAAAATACTGTAAACAGAAAAATGTAAGTCTAATTATTAACTGCATAGGATTATCTAACGTTGATAAGAGTCAAAAATATAAAAATTTAGCCGACTACTTAAACAATAAAATACCAAGTAATTTGTGTAGAATATCAAAAAAATTGAAAATACCTTTTGTTCACATTTCAACAGATATGCTTTTTGATGGAGCCTATTCAGGTAAGTATTCAGAAAAAAGCAAGTTAAAAGCTGTGAATAATTATTCTAGAACAAAAATTAAAGCAGAAAAAGAAATTAAAAATTATTCTAAAAGTTTAATTATAAGAACAAATTTTTTTGGTTTTTCAGGGAAAAAAAATATGACTATAACTGACAAAATTTTATTTGAGCAAAGTAAAGGTTTAACAACTTATCTTTGGAAGGATATTTATTTTACACCAATATATATTAAGACACTTGTCATATTCTTAAATCTTTTGATTAAAAAAAATAAAACAGGTATTTACAACATTTGTTCAAATGAAAAGATATCTAAATTTAATTTTGGGAAGAAAATTTTAGAAAATTTAAAAATTAATTTTAAATTAAAAGCAAATGTTTTCGAAAAAAATAAATTTGTAAATAGGCCAAAAAATATGTCACTTTCAAATAAAAAATTGAAAAGGTTATTTCCGGAAAAAACAAATCTATTAAAACTTGAAAATCAAATTAAAGAATTTGTTTTAGATTATAAAAATAAATATGTATAAAAATATTGGTATAGTTATAGCTACCAAAAAATATAGTTCTAATTTAAACAAAACAATTAAATCAATATTTGCACAATCATATTTGCCTACAGAATTTATTATAGTATCTGGAAAAAAAATAAAAAAAATTTTTATGAATAAAAGTAAATTTAATTTAAAAATAGTAAATTCTAAAATTAAAAATCAAGTTTACCAAAGAAATATTGGTATTAAGCTACTATCAAAAAAAATAGATATAATACTTCAGTTAGATGATAGGGTAATTTTACACAAAAATTGTTTAAAAGAATTAATAAATTGTTGGAATAAATCTAAAAAAAACATTACTGGAATTGGAATTAATCAAATTTCAAACAATCATAATTTAGGATTTATGAATAAAATTTCACGTATTTTTGGATTAAATGGCAAAGTATTTAGCTTTGGAGTTAATTTTGACTATAGTAATTTAAAAAATGATTTAGATGTTATGTGGTTAAAAGGAGGACTTAGCTCATGGTGTTTAAAAAAGAATTCTAGAATTAAAAATAGAAGTTTCCCCCTTTGGAATTGGTGTGTTAATGAAGATGTAGATTATTCATTAGGGAAGAAAAAAAATGAAAAATTATTAGTTTGTTATAAAGCTAAAGCTAAATTATTAGATCAAAAAAAAATAAGTTATTTCGAGTATTTAAATAGAGGAAAATTATATACAATTTCAAAAAAAATGATTATTAATAAATTTTTTAATAACTCATTATTAAGTATCTTTGGATTTGTAATATTGGTTATTTTGGCTAATTTAAAGGCTATATTTTCATTTAACTTATCCAATATTTATTTCAATTTAGGAAGATTTCTTGGATTATTCAAAAAAAGTATTACAAAATAAATATAATTAATTCAAAAAATTTTATCTTGGGAGTTTTATAGGTGAAAAAAAGTAATATTAAAATTGCCGTAATTGGTATGGGTTATGTCGGTTTACCTTTAGCAATTGAGTTCTCAAAAAAAAAAATTAAAGTAATTGGTTTCGATATTAATAAGCAAAGAATTCAAAAATTAAGTTACGGTAAAGATCACACAAATGAAATTGATAAAAAAGAACTTAAAAAAACAAAAATTTTTTTTTCTTACAATTTAACTGATCTTAAAGATTGTAATATTTTTATAGTTACAGTTCCCACTCCAGTAAATAATAAAAATAAACCAGACTTAGCACCCTTGTTAAATGCAACAAAATTAGTATCTAAAGTTTTAAAAAAAAAAGACATTATTATTTATGAGTCAACTGTTTTCCCTGGCGCAACGGAAGAACTTTGTGGACCTCTTTTGGAAAAAGAAACAGGTTTTAAAATTAATAAAGATATTTTTTTAGGTTACAGTCCTGAAAGAATTAATCCAGGTGATAAAAAAAAACGAATTAAAGATATTGTTAAAATTACATCAGGTTCCAATCTGAAGACATCAAAAATTGTTGCAAATTTATATTCTTTGATTATTAAAGCTGGTATCCATAAAGCGGAAACAATAAAAATTGCCGAAGCAGCTAAAGTTATAGAAAATACTCAGAGAGACTTAAATATCGCTTTTATAAATGAATTATCTTTAATCTTTAAAAAAATGAACATTTCCACTGAAAAAGTTTTGCAAGCAGCAGAAACCAAATGGAATTTTGTTTCATTCAGACCAGGATTAGTTGGTGGTCATTGTATTGGTGTTGATCCATATTATTTAACTTACAAGTCAAAAAAAATAGGACATAATCCTAGATTAATTTTGGCAGGTAGAAATTTAAATGATCAAATGCCAAATATAATTTATAAAGAAATAAAAAATATACTTGACTATAAAAAAATTTTAAAACCTAAAATTTTAGTTATGGGCTTAACATTCAAAGAAAATTGTCCAGATACTAGAAACTCTAAAGCACTAAATTTATTCAATTGTTTCTATAAAAATAATTATTCAGTTTTTTCGTATGATCCATATCATAAATTTTGGAATAAAAAATTTTTAGAAAAATATAATGTTCAAACTAAAATAGATAAGAAAAAGTTTGATGTTGTAATTTTATCAGTCAAGCATAAAGAATTTAAAAAAGGGAAAAGAAAAATTTTAGATTATTGTACTAAGGATGGATTTATATATGATTTGAAATATGTTTTACCAGAAAAAACAAATCATTTTAGAATATGAAAAATATAAAAATAATTAAAATAAAAAACAAATTGAAAAAAAAACAGTACAATTGGCTTATAACAGGTGTGGCTGGCTTTATTGGCTCAAATATTCTTGAAGAATTGTTAATTTTAAATCAGAAAGTTACTGGTCTAGATAATTTAAGCACAGGTAGTTTAAAAAATTTAAATTTAGTTAAAAAAAGTGTTGGCCATAAAAACTGGAAAAACTTTAAATTCATTAATGGTGACATATCAAACTTAAAAATATGTAAAAAAGCAATAAACGGGGTAGACATTATTTTGCATCAAGCTGCAAGAGGATCTATTCCTAAGTCAACAAAAGATCCAATTTCAACAAATAAAGATAATATTACAGGTTTTTTAAACTTATTAACAGTTGCTAAAGACTCTAAAATTAAATCATTTGTTTATGCATCGAGCAGCTCTGTTTACGGAGATAGCAAAGTACTTCCAAAAATTGAAAAAAAAGTTGGTCGAATTTTATCCAATTACGCATTAACAAAAAAAACAAACGAGGAATATGCAAGATTATTTTATGAACTTTATAATTATAAAACAATAGGATTAAGATATTTTAACGTTTTTGGAAAAAGGCAAAATCCTGATGGTGATTATGCAGCAGTGATTCCCAGGTGGATAAAAAATATTTTAAAAAATAAAGATATAATTATTAATGGAGATGGAAAAACTTCAAGAGATTTTTGTCCTATAAAAAATGTAATTCATGCAAACATCTTATCTGGTTTAAATAATCTGAAAAACAAAAATTATATATTTAACGTTGGTACAGGGTCTAGAATAACTTTAAATCACCTTTATAAAACTATTTTAAATTCATTTGATATAAATAAAAAAAAACATAAATTAATTTATAAAGATTTTAGAAAAGGAGACATCAAACATTCGCTTTCAAGTATAAAAAACATTAAAAAGTTATTAGGATATCATCCATCAGTTTCTTTTAATATTGGAATAAAAGAAACTGTAAATTGGTTTAAATTAAATTAGATGTTAAAAAAACTTTTAGATCTTTTTTATTTTTTTGATAAATCACACAGAGTAAAAATTTTTATTTTTCAGTTATTACTTTTAATATCTTCAATCTTTGAAATACTCTCAATATTTTCCATAGGACCATTAGTCCAATTATTAAGTGATCCTGGAATAATTAATGATGGTGATCAATTTTTGTCAAAGGTTTATAATTACTTTAACTTTACATCTTTCAAAACTTTTTTAGTTTTTATTGTAATAGTAATTTTATGTTTCATGGGATTATCCACAATTATTTTAAGTTTTACTTTGTATGTTTTAAGCATGTTTTCACAAACATTAGGCCATATAGTACGTAGTAGTTTATTTAAATTTTATATTTCCCAAAATTGGATTTATCATTCTAAAATTAATTCTTCAGAAAATGTTGAAAAAATTGGTTATGAGGCAAACAGAGTAACGCAGAATATTATATTAACAATACTGTTAACAAATTCAAAAGTTTTAACCGGTATATTAATTGTTTTATCTTTAAGTATATTTAATCCTTTTGTATCTTTAATTTGTTTTTCAATATTTGGATTTGTCTACATAGTTATATTTAAATTTATAAAATCTAGAATATCTGCACATGGAGTAATTCAAGGAAAATCTATGAATGAGATGTACAGGATTATGTCTGAAAGTTTTAATGGAATTAAAGAGGCCATTATTTATGGAAAGCAAAAAAAATATTATGATTTGTTCTTGAATAGCTCATCTAAATTTACAAATTCATCAGGAAAAATTAGTTTCTACCAACAAGCACCGCGTCACATATTGGAGTTTTTTGCTATTGCTGTAATTTTAATTTTTATATTGATTTTAAGTTATTTTGGAAAATCAAATTTTAATGAAATTTTGCCAATTTTATCAATTTATATTTTTGCTGGATATAAATTGTTGCCAATTTTGCAAAATGTTTATGCTGGATTAGTACAAATTCGTGCTCATTATCCAGCATTGATTAAAATTGAAAAAGAATTGTCAGAAAGCAAAAAACTTTCTCTTGTTGGAATGGATAACATGAATAATAGTTTTTCATACAACGAAAATCAGCCAATTAAATTTAATAATGTAACATTTTTTTACAACGGCTCTAGTCAAAAGGCTGTAAAAAATATTAATTTTGAAATTAAGCCAAATACTATTAATTATATCGTTGGAGAGTCTGGGTCTGGTAAGTCAACAATATTAGATTTAATATTAGGTTTGATCTATCCAAAAGAGGGTGAAATCTATTCTGGCTCAAAAAAATTGACTGAAGAAAATGCTAGCCTCTGGCATAAGAATTTTGGTTACGTAGGGCAAAATGTTTTTTTGCTGGATGATACAATTAAAAATAATATTTGTTTTGCAAATGAAAATGAAAATATTGATGAAGAAAAATTAAAAAGAGCTATTAAATTATCTTACGTAGAACCATTTTTAGAAAATTTATCTGATGGAATTAATACTGTTGTTGGGGAGAGAGGAATAAAGTTATCAGGAGGACAAAGACAAAGAGTTTCAATAGCTAGAGCACTTTATCAAGACAAAAGTATATTAATTTTTGATGAAGCCACATCATCATTAGACGGTATAGCTGAAAAATTTATAACAGAGCAATTAAAAATTTTATCAAATAAATTCACTATTATTATAGTTACACATAATGTTAAACTTTGTAGAGAAGCTGATAATATTTATTTATTACAAGATGGTTTAATTAATCAAGTAGGAAAATATCAAGATTTAAAAGAAAATAATTTATTTTTGAGCTTATTAAATGAGAAATAAAAAAAAAATATTAATTACAGGTGGCACTGGTTTTATTGGTTCTGCAATTATTAGACAGCTTTTAAAAAAAAATATTTCTTTATTGAACTTAGATTGTCTAAGTTATGCTTCGAATAAAAAAAATCTATTTGATGTGGAGAAAAGAAAAGGATACAAATTTTTAAAAGTTGATATTTCAAATAAAAAAAAATTACAAAAAGTATTTAATCTATTTAAGCCAGATTATGTAATTAATTGTGCTGCAGAAACCCACGTAGATCGATCAATACTTAATGCAAAAAAGTTTATAAAATCAAATATTATTGGAACATATAATCTGCTTGAATGCACAAGAGAATATTTGATTAAAAATAAAAAATTTAAAAGATTTCATCAAATTTCAACTGATGAAGTTTTTGGGGATTTATACAAGGTTGCCAAACCTCCGAATGAAAATTCTGCTTATTTACCGAGTTCTCCATATTCTGCTTCAAAAGCGAGCTCAGATCATCTGGTAACTTCTTGGGGAAGAACTTATAAAATTCCATATAGTATTTCAATTTGTACAAATAATTATGGTCCACACCAGTTTCCAGAAAAACTAATTCCTAAAACGATAATAAATGCAATGAAAGGAAAAAAAATTCCAATCTATGGTGATGGAAAACAAATTAGAGATTGGTTATTTGTGGAAGATCATGCAAGAGCAATTCAAAAAATAATATTTAGTAGAAAAACTAAAAATAATAAATTTAACATATCTGGAAATAATCAAATATATAATTTTAATTTGGTAAATATGATATGTGATTATTTGAATAAAAAAATTAAATTTAATAAAAGTAAAAATTTTAAATTTCAAAATTTAATTAAATTTGTAAAAGATAGACCGGGACATGATAGAAAATATATCTTAAATTCAAATAAGATAAGAAGACAATTAAATTGGAAACCTAATTATAATATTAATAAAGGCATAGAAAGGACTATTGATTGGTATTTAGAAAACTTAACATGGTGGGATAATAAAAAAAGTTAATTTTTCTTACTTAAAATAATTTTTTTCAAATAATTTGAATACTCACAATTTCCATAAAATTTAATCGAGCTTAAAATATTTTTTTTAGTAATCCATTTATTTAAATAGGCAATTTCTTCGATGCATGCAACTTTTACATTTTGTTGATTTTGAATAGTTGAAACAAAGTTGCTTGTTTTATTAAAATTTTCAATTGATCCTGTGTCCAACCAAGCACCTCCTCTGCCTAGAATTTCGGATTTTAGCTTTTTTTTATATAAGTACTTTTTCAGAAGATCTGTAATTTCAATTTCATTTCTTCTAGATGGTTTAAGTTTTTTTGAATATTCTACAACCTTCTTATCAAAAAAATATAAACCTGTTATAGCATAATTAGAAATAAATTTTTTTGGTTTTTCTTTAATTAGCGAAATTTGACTTTTACTATCTAGTTTTGCAACTCCATATGAGCTAGGATTAAAAACTTTATGAAGCAATACTTTAGCACCTTGTTTAAAATTAGATAATTTTTTAAGTGTTAATGTCAAAGACTGCCCATAAAAAAAATTATCACCAAGAATTAATGCAACCTTATTATTGTTGATGAATTTTTCACCAATTAAAAACGCTTCAGGTAGTCCATTTGGCTTTTTTTGCTCTAAATAACTAATTTTAATACCCAGGTTTTTTCCATTTGGGAGTAATTTTTTATAAGTTTCAAGTTGGCCTTTATTAACAATAATTAAAATGTCTCTAATTTTTGATAACATTAATATTGAAAGAGGATAGTATATCATTGGTTTATCATAAACAGGTAGTAGCTGTTTATTTACCGCTTTAGTTAATGGAGACATTCTTGTGCCCATTCCACCAGCTAAAATTATTCCTTTTTTTACCATAAAGTTTTTATATTAGTTATTTTTAAATTTATAAGTTAAATTATTTAAAATCAATTTAGAACATTCACAAAGCCTTTATTTATGATTTTTGTTTTTTTGGGTCTAATTTTTAGAGTTGGTATTACTATATATGTTTCATTATTTGAAGTAGGCCATACTCTTACTTATGATTCCATTCGTTTCTATGAAGATGCCATTGATTATTCAAGATATCTTTCTGAAAAATCTATTGATCCTCAGTTAACTTACAATATTAAAAATTATTTTCCTGTTGCGCTTGGTAGTATTTTTCATATTTTTAAATTTGAGACTTATTTGTTGAGCAGTTTATGTTCTAATATTATTTGGTTTTTATCAGCAATTATTTTTTATAAAATACTATTAAAATTAAATTACGAAAAAAAAATTATTAATTTATCTTTATTTCTATATAGTTTTATTTTTCCAACTTCAGTAGTTTACACATCGCTGTTATTGAGGGAACCTTATATTTTATTTTTTTTAAATCTTTTAGCTTTTTATTTAATAAATATTAATAGTGCATCTAAAAAAATAACTTTTAATAATTTAGCTCTCATTTTATTTATTTCATTTTGTTTATTTTTTTTACATGATGCAAATAAAATTTTTTTAGCGGTATTTTTCTTAAGTTTATTTTTATTCTTTCTTTATAAAAATTTCAACATACCAAAATATATAAAGATAATTTTTATTTTAGTTTCTATTTTTTTACTTTTTTATTTAGGTATAACTGAAAGAATATTTTATGCGATAAAATCATATTTATCTGGTCATTTTTTTGAATATAATTTTGAAAGGGCAACATACTTTTTGATGGAAGATATTACTTCTTTAGAATATAGCACTTTCAATTTTGTGTTACTCATTACTAAAAACTTTATAAATTATTTATTTCAACCATTTATTTTTAACGTTTCCTCTTTTAAAGACTCGTTATTACTTTCTGAAAACATTTTAAGATTTATATTTATTTTGATGATTTTAAAAAAATTTATTATTAGTTTTGATAACAAAAAGTACTTTTATCTTTTATTCTTTATGTTCTTTTTAATGGAATTAATTTATGCTCAAGCAACAGTCAATTGGGGAACAGCTTCAAGACATCATGTTCCATCAATAGGTTTATTAATTTTGTTAGCTTATTTTCCAACTCAATTAAAAAAAACTTGATTAAATGAAAAAAAAAATATTTTTTTTAGTTAATGTAGATAGTTTTTTTGTTAGTCACAGACTTCAAATTGCTAGCGCTATGTTATCAGAAGGATTTGAGGTGCATGTAGCAACAGAATTTACAAAATACAAAAGTAAATTTAAAAAAATGGGTTTTATTACTCATAATATCAATTTTAATAGAAATAGTGTTAATATCATAACATTGTTATTATCTCTTATAGAAATTTTTTTTTTATTAAGAAAAATTAGACCAGATATATTTCACTTAATATCTTTGAAACCAGTTTTTTTAGGAGGATTAATTTCATTTATTTCACCTGTAAGATCAGTAGTTATATCAATTACTGGATTGGGCTCGATGTTTTTAGGTGATGGTATATTTTTTAAGCTAAGATTAATTCTATTAAACTTTATTTATAAAATAATTTTTTTATTCTCAAATCAAAAAGTTATTTTGCAAAATAATGATGATAAAAAATATTTGATTAATTATGCAAATTTAAAACCAAAAAAGATAAAAATAATTAAAGGATCAGGTATAGAATTAGGTGATTTTAAATTTTCAAAAATTCCTTTCAAAAAAAGACCTATTATTCTTATGGCTTCTAGATTGATTAGTGACAAAGGTGTAAATGAATATATTGGTGCTATTAAATATTTAAAAAATAAAAATTTTAATGCTAAATTTTATTTAGCTGGAAATATTGATGTTAATAATCCAAGCAGAATTGATAGATCAAAAATTTTATTTTGGCAAAAAAATAAACTTATTTTTTTCAAAAAATATTATCAAAAAATTTCCAAATTAATAAAAATTTCAAACATTGTCATTTTACCCTCATATAGAGAAGGTTTTCCAAAAATTTTAATGGAAGCGGCAGCTTGTGGTAGACCAGTAATAACTACCAATGTGCCAGGCTGCAGAGATGCCGTCAAAAAAAATGTAACAGGTATTATTATACCTCCTAAAAATTATATTGCTCTTGCAGATGCAATCAAGAATCTTTGTGAAAATAAAAATAAGCAAATAAAAATGGGATTAGCAGCAAGAAAATATGCGATTAAAAATTTTGATGTAAAAAAGATTGTAAACGAACATCTTGATATATATAAAAAATTGATGAATTAACTAGCATTTTTAAAATTTATGAAAAAAATAAGTTTAATTATTCCAGCTTACAGCAAAGGATTCTATATTGAAGATATGTTAATTAATATTCTTTTTTGGAATTTAAAACCATCTGAAATAATTATTGTAAATACTTATGCTAAAAATATCATTATTAATAACGACATAAAAAAAAAATTAAAAAAAAAAAATATTAATTTAATTATAATTAATAAAAAAAAATTATTCCCCGGCGCTGCTAGAAATATTGGTATTTTAAAAGCCAAATATGAATATATAGCTTTTTTAGACATTAATACTCTTCCATATGACAAAAATTGGTTAGAAAAGAATTTTAACTATTTATTAAAAAATAATTTAGATGGCTTGTGTGGTCAAACTTTTTATCTAGCAAATAATTATAAAGAAAGAATTATTAGGGCCTCGACTTATGGAAAAGCTTATTTAAGAACAATACCTGGTTCAATATTTAAAAAACAAACTATAATTAAAGTAGGTTTTTTTGATGCAGATACTAGAGCAGGTGAAGATACAGATTGGTTAAAAAGATTAGAAACTTTTAGTTTTAAAATTAAAGATTCAATAGAACCAATTTATTATAAAGGTTTATATAATGCTAGTCTTGAAAAAATTATTAAAAAATGGTTTAGAAACTATCTATATTCTTCCAATTTAACTCATTTATCTACACAAAAAACTTTTTATATATTTGGTTTTTTTTTAACTATGTTTATTATTGTTTTTAATTGGAATCATGCGTCATTTAACTGGCCTGATGGATTAGGAATTTATTTTCCCCACATTACCAAAACATATTTGGTTGTTTGTTCTTTAAGTTATATTATCTTTAGAGGTTTTTATATTCCTTTAAAAAAAAAAATTAGAAAAAAATTTTTACTTCCATTTAATTTTTTGATTGTTTCAGTGGTTTCTTTTATCCTAGATTCCGTAAAGCTTTTATCCTTTTTAATATGGGTTTTTTTGCGTTCAATAAATATAAATAGATATAAGTAAGGCTTATAAAAATTCCCAATATTAAGCATGCTAGGAGAGTGTGCTTCATAGGTGGTTTTTGATTAACCACATCTACAAAGTATTTCCCTGATATTATATCAACACTTTCTAATTCGTTTGTTAATCTTTTCATTCTTCTCAAATCTATATTATCTTCAGTATCTGCATTTAAGTAAATTTCACGTAAGTAAGAAATATTTTCTAAATTTTTGGTTATATTAAAAGTGTTAAAAACATCTAATAGTTCATTAGCAGATAGTCCTTGAGAATTTGAACTAAAAACTTTATTAACAAATTCACTTAAAAAGTATCTTTCTTGCACTGTAGAGTTCCCTAATCCCTGTTCTTCGATATCTCTACTAAAAGTTGACAACTTATCTAATTGGCTGAGTGTATATTGTATTTCTTCATTTAAAAACTCAGTTGCATACAAATAATATAAATCTAACATATCTTTGATTTCTAATCGAAGAGCTTTGTTTATTTCTGTAATAATTGTTTCAACATCCTTATTTAAATTATCTTTATTTGTTGCATCAAATCGAACTTTAGACTCTGATACTATTATATTTCCAATATATTCTGGTTTAGTTTTAATAGAATAACCTGACTTCTCCATCCTATCCGTAATAAATGATAATGTATGTGAAATACTTCCTTTACCTATTAAATCTAGCTTGATTAAAAGCCTATCTATAGTACCAAGATAAATTTTAGTTTTACCAGTTATCTCAGTTTCATACGTAATAAAATACTTTTGTGGTATTTTTTTATTATAATTATAACCCAAGCCTAAAATTATAAATATAATCACTAGAGATTGAATGGTTAAAATTAAAATTTTATTTAAAGAAATATTTTTCATATTATTTATTTTGACTTTTATAGTGGTAAATAAAAATTGAGTAAATAAATATTAATGAAGTAATTATGTATATTTTGTTAATATTTGTATGTATGGATAATAAAATCGGAATATTAAAAAATAAAAAATAAACCAATAAAGCACCGTTAAGTTTAAATTTGTTAATTAAGTAATGGTGTAAGTGGTGATTGTCACCATAAGCTGGATTTTTTTTATTCAACAATCTTTCAAATAATAATCGCAACATATCTATTACAGGCAATATAAAGAGTATCAAGACTGTTTCTGCATCTGCCACTTGAGAGGGATGTGAAATGTTTTTATTATGCAACCAAATAATTAGAAAAGCTACAAATCCAGACAACATTAGAGATCCAGCGTCACCTAAAAAATGATCTCCCTTATAATTATGAATAAACATTAATATCAGATTACTTAATATAATTATAATAATACTTTCTAATCCATATTTGTAAATTTGGTTTATATATAATAACCAAAAAAATATTATACCTATAGCTAAACCATTTATTCCATCCGATAAATTTAATGCGTTCACTAAACATAGGACACATAGAATTGTAAAAATATATGAAAAAATTTTTAATTGGAAATAAAAATCGAGACTCTTAATATAAAATTTATCTATTAATAGTGAATCACTATTTGTACAGAGAAATAATGTAATAATTGAAATTGTAATAGTTTTTAATACGGGTGATAATTTATACTTATCGTCAAAGAAACCAACTAAAAAGATTAGAAATGTTCCAACTAACACCCAATTGAAACTATTATCAAAAAAATTATTTAATAAATTTAAAATTAAGTAAAAAATTAAAAAAATTACAATTGAATAAGAGGCTGTTTTGGGAGTAGGTTTATTGTGAATCTTTCTTGTTTCATTAGGATGATCAATTACACTTAAAAACTCTCCTATTTTTTTTCTATAAATATAGATTAAAAAATATATAAAAATTGAAATTATACCTAAAAGTAATGTATTAATCATGAAGTATATATAATTTAAATATATATAATTTATGAAATTGTAAATTGATATTAAAAAAATTTTATATATTTTTATATGAAGTCATTAGAGAAATTTAAAAAATAATCAGATCTTGAAAATACTTGTAATATCACCAGCATATACTCTTTCGGGTGTGCCTTTAGCACAATTAAGGTTGGCAAAATCTTTAGGTAAATTAGGACACAAAGTTGATTTAATTTATGGATGTAAAAAATATTATAAAATTGAAAAAACTAAAAATATTAAAATTCAATTTTTAAATAAATTCAGAGTTATTGGCATGTTTTTTCCACTTCTGAAGTATTTAATTTTTAAAAAACCAGACGTCATTTTTTCTGCCGAGGATCATTTAAATGCAATTGTAACTTTGGCCTGCATATTTACTTTTTCTAAGTCAAAAATTAGTGTTTCTTCTCGAGTTACGCCGATAGATACTTATAGGAACTCAGATAAAATCTTTTCTAAGGGATGGTTTTTAAAAATTTTATTTCCATTAGTAAATTGGAAAGCTGATGTAATGACCTGTGTATCAAAAGATATGGTTAATCAGTATAAAAAAATATTTAAAAATACAAAACAAGTACCCGTTTACAATATAGTCAAAACAGATGAGGCACTTATTAAAATGAAAAATAAAATAACTCATAAATGGTACAAAACTAGAAATAATAAAGTCATTATAGCAGCAGGAAAATTAGCTAAATGGAAGGGTTTCGATGATCTTATTAAAGCTACTAGGATATTGGTGCAAAAAAAAATAAATATAAAAGTTGTTATTATTGGTGATGGTCCAGAAAAAAATTCTTTATTAAAATTGGTTAGACAATATAAATTAGAAAATAAAGTAATTATTTTAAAACCTGTTATCAACACTTTAAAATATTTTTATAATTCAGATATTTTTGTTTTATCTTCAAGAGTTGAGGGAATGCCAAACGTAATGATAGAGGCTATGATGTGCGGATGTACTGTTGTCGCCACTAATTGTCCAACAGGACCTAGAGAAATATTAAATAAAGATAAATATGGATTTTTAGCAAAAGTTAATAATCCAAATGATTTAGCAAGCAAAATATATCAAGCTATAAATAAAAAAAATTCGATCAAACAAAATGAAAAAATTCTAAATAAATTTACAGAGGAGGAAGTAATTAAAAAACATTTTCTATTATTAAAAATTAATAGTAAATTTTGAATATTATGAATTATATTCTCGATATTTCATGTTTAGATACATATTCATCAGGAGCAAAACAACGTTTTCTAAGTTTGTACTCAGAGTTAATTAAAGATAACAAAAAAAAAAAATTTATTATTTTTTATACCTCATTTGATAAAATTAAAAATATCCTGAAATATCCAAATGTTAATTTTGTTAAAAATCCCATTAATCAAGACAATTATTTTAAAAAATTATTAAGTGTATTGTATGTCTTTATTTATATAAGATTTAAATATAAAAATGTTAAGTCAATAGAAAATTTTACTTTACCTTTTTTTAATGTAAAAAATTTTAAATCAATATTTACAATACATGACTTGAGAAAAATTCATTTTTCTAATTTTATTTTTACAAAATTAGCTTTCAAAATTTTTTTTAAACATTTTCTCTCAAAATCAAAGAATATAATTGTAGTTTCAAAATCAGTTAAAAATGAAATGTTTAAATATTTTAAAAAATTAAATATTTCTGTTATTTATAACACAATAGAAACTGAGAGCTTTAAAAAAATTAGAAAAAAAGAAATTTATCAAATTAAAAAAAAATATAAACTTCCAGATAATTTTATTTTAACAGTCGGACATCACGAAATGAGAAAAAATTTTTTAAGATTAATTAAAGCCATACATATACTTAAAAAAGAACACCCAAGTATTAAATTAATACTTGTGGGTCAAAAAGCTGACGAGACGTTAAAAATTAAAAAATTAATAAATAAACTTAAATTAAGTTCAAATATAAAAATATTTTCTAATCTTAATGATTTTGAGCTAAGATGCTTTTATAGGCTTTCAAAATTATTTGTATTTCCATCTATTTATGAAGGTTTTGGAATACCAATATTGGAGTCTATGGCATCTAGCAAACCAATGGTTTTAAGTAATTTAGAAGTGTTTAGAGAAATAACTGAAAATAAATATGTTTATTTTGATGAGTATGATCCCCTTTCAATTGCAAATAAAATTAAATATGTGATGAAAAATAAAAAAATTCAAAAAAAAATGGTCAATTATGGACTAAAACGAATTAAATATTTTTCAATAGATAATCAAAAAAAAAATATTAATCATTTTTATAAGAGAATAATCTAACAATATACATTAAATTAAAAATCAAAATAACTTTGACAATACATATCAATAACAGTATAAACCCTTGCCTGGTGATTATTGCGAAGGTGTAATACCCGATCCCATTCCGAACTCGGAAGTCAAGCCCCTCAGCGCCAATGGTACTTTGTCTTAAGACACGGGAGAGTAGGACGTTGCCAGGCTAATTCCTTAATGAAAAAAATTATAGTAGTTACAGGTGGAGCAGGATTTGTAGGATCAAATCTAATTGAACTATTATTAAAAAAAACCAAATTTAAAATAATAAGTTTAGACAATTATTCGTCTGGATCAAAAAAAAATCATATTAAAAATAGGAGAGTTAATTATATAAATGCCGATACAAGCAACATAAATAAAGTTTTAAATAAATATAAAAATGAAATTAATTCTTTATTTCATTTTGGAGAATTTGCTCGAATATATCAGAGCTTTATACAATTTCATGATTGTTTAAAATCTAATTTAATTGGATCAAATGCTGTATTCAATTTTTGTTTGTCAAATAAGATTAAACTAATTTACTCTGCTACTTCAGCAAGTTTAGGAAACAACGGTAAAGATAAGAATTTATCACCTTACGCTTTTACAAAGTCAAAAAATTTAGAACTATTAGAAAATTTAAAAAAATGGTTTAAATTTAAATTTGAAGTAATTTATTTCTATAATGTTTATGGACCTAGGCAAATTAAAAAAGGACATATGGCCACAGTCATAGGAATATTTGAACATCTTTATCAAATTAAAAAACCAATAACAATTGTTAAGCCTGGATCACAAACCAGAAGGTTTACTCATATTTACGATACTATAGATGTTTGCTTTGAGGCATGGTTAAAAAACCGATGTGCTCATTACAGTATTTCAAATAAAAAAAGCTATTCAATACATGAGGTTGCTAAAATGTTTAAATCAAAAATATTGTATTTACCTAAAAGGCCAGGAGAGAGATTTGCCTCAGCATTAACCAAAATATCGCAAAATAATAAAATAATTCAAAGATATGGAAAAATAAATTTGAAAGATTACATAAGTTCGTTTATTAAGAGTGAAAAATTATGAAAATAAAAAGTTCTTTAAAGTCTATAAAAAAAAGAGACCTTAACTCTAAACTCGTGAGAAGAAGAGGTAGAGTTTATGTGATAAATAAAACTAATCCAAAATTTAAAGCAAGACAAAAATAAAGTTTTATGGACAGCGAAAACCATAAAAATACATGGAATAACTTTACAAAGTTTGTTCTTTGGGGGACAGTTGCTATCGTCGCAATTTTAGTTCTAATGGCAATTTTTTTATTATAATTATAATGAGAATTGGCTCAGTTTCAGAAAATCGAGAATTAGAAAAAAGAGTTGCTGTAACTCCTGATATTATTAAAAAATATATTGCTCTTGGACTTGAAGTTACTTTGTGTGAGAATTATGCAGTACATTTAGGTATCCAAGATAAAGAATATCAAAATCTTGGAGCAAAAATTTCTAGTGATGAAAATGAAATATTGAGAAACTCTGATATTATAATTCAACTAGGAATGTTGAATGATGATAAAAGTTCTTATCTAAAAGAAAATCAGACATTAGTTGGGGTTTTAAATCCATATGAGAATAAGGAAAAATTACAAAATTTATCAAAAAAAAAAATTTATATTTTTTCTCTAGAAATGCTTCCAAGAATTACAAGAGCACAATCTATGGATATATTGTCTTCACAAGCAAACCTTGCAGGGTATAAAGCAGTGATAGAGTCTTTTGCAAATTTTGAAAAAGCAATTCCAATGATGATGACAGCTGCGGGTACAATTCCAGCAGCAAAAGTTTTAGTTGTTGGAGCAGGCGTTGCTGGTTTACAAGCGATTGCTACTGCCAAAAGAATGGGTGCAATAGTGTTTGCTACAGATGTTAGGATGGCTTCTAAAGAACAAGTCGAAAGTTTAGGAGGTAAATTTCTTACAGTTGAAGGATCTGAAAATCTTGAAACTGAAGGAGGTTACGCAAAGGAAGCATCAGATGAATTTAAAAAAAAACAAGAAGAACTAATTGCAGAAACTTTAAAAAAAATTGATATAGTAGTTTGCACTGCATTAATACCTGGTAAAAAAGCACCAATTATTATTAAAGATAATATGATTGAAAATATGCAATCAGGATCTGTTATATATGATTTGGCTGCAATACAGGGAGGAAATACAGCATTTACTGAGGTAAACAAGTTAGTTGAAAAAAATGGAGTTAAAATAATGGGAGAAAGTAATATTTTAAATAAATTACCAATCTCTGCGTCAAGTCTTTATGCAAAAAATATATTTAATTTTGTTGAAAATTTATTTGATAAAGAAAATAAGAAAATTAATATTAATTTAGAAGATGAAATAATCAACAAAACTTTATTTAAATAAAAAATATGGAAATAGATCCTTTAATATTCAGATTAAGTATATTTATCCTATCAATATTTGTGGGTTATTATGTAGTATGGAGTGTTACCCCTTCTTTGCATACACCACTAATGTCAGTTACAAATGCAATTTCATCTGTAATAATTGTTGGAGCCATAATTGCTGGTTTATCAGGCAATCTAGAAAGCATATTTAATACATCAAGTGTCTTTGGTTTTTTAGCTATAGGATTAGCAGCAATAAATATTTTTGGTGGGTTTTTGGTAACACAGAGAATGTTGGCCATGTATAAAAAAAAGAAAAAGGATAAATAATGATTTCTGCAAATTTATCTGCAATTTTTTACTTAGTTTCAGGAGTACTATTTATTCTTGCCTTGAGAGGTTTATCTTCGCCTGAAACATCTAGACAAGGTAATTTATTTGGAATTTTAGGAATGGTAATTGCAATCATAGTAACATTCTTGTCAATTGGTAATTTTTCAAACGGATTTATTTTCGTATTAATTTTTATTTTATTAGGTGGATCAATTGGAGCATTTATAGCTTATAAAATACCGATGACAGCTATGCCAGAATTAGTTGCTGGCTTTCATAGTTTGGTTGGACTTTCAGCAGTATTTGTTGCTATATCTGCTTTTGTTAATCCGGAAGCATTTAATCTTGGTACAGCCGGAAATATTAAGTTGGGTAGTTTAGTTGAAATGTCTATAGGAGCTGCAGTTGGAGCCATAACATTTTCAGGTTCAGTTATTGCTTTCTTAAAATTACAAGGAATAATGTCTGGTTCACCAATTACTTTTAAGGGTCAGCATCCTCTTAATGCGATCATTCTAATTTCTATAATAGTATTAATTTATTTATTATGTTCTTCTCAATCATCTGAATTCTTTTGGATATTGTTAGGTGTATCATTTTTAATTGGTTTTCTTTTAATTATTCCAATAGGAGGTGCAGACATGCCTGTAGTAATTTCTATGCTTAATTCTTATTCAGGTTGGGCTGCAGCAGGAATTGGTTTCACATTAGAAAATACCGCTCTTATTATCACTGGGGCGTTAGTTGGATCATCAGGAGCAATATTGTCTTACATAATGTGTAAAGGTATGAACCGATCTTTTTTCAATGTTATTTTAGGTGGATTTGGGGCAAATGATGATACTTCAAAATCTTCATCTAAAGAGCAAAGACCAGTAAAAAGTGGAAACGCAGATGATGCAGCTTTTTTAATGAAGAATGCTTCTTCAGTCATAATTGTTCCTGGATATGGTATGGCAGTTGCACAAGCACAACATGCATTAAGGGAAATGGTAGATACTTTGAAGAAGAACGATATAAAAGTATCTTATGCTATTCACCCAGTTGCAGGTAGAATGCCTGGCCACATGAATGTTTTATTGGCAGAAGCAAATGTTCCTTACGATGAGGTATTTGAGTTAGAAGAAATAAATAATGATTTTGCTAATGCAGATGTAGCTTTTGTAATTGGTGCAAATGATGTCACAAATCCAGTTGCCAAGACAGATCCACAAAGCCCAATATATGGCATGCCCGTTCTTGATGTTGAAAAATGTAAATCTGTGCTTTTTGTGAAAAGAAGTTTGTCACCAGGATATGCAGGGATTGATAATGATCTTTTTTATAAAGAAAATACACTTATGTTATTTGCTGATGCTAAAAAAATGACAGAAGATATTACTAAGAATTTATAGTTTTACATGGGTATTAAGATATTTTGTGATATTGCTGATTTAGCTCTAATTAAAAAATTTTATAAGAAAAAAATTGTAAATGGTTTTACAACCAATCCAAGTTTAATGAGAAAAGCAGGTGCAAAAGATTATAAGTCTTATTCAAAACAATTACTAAGATATTGCGTAAAAAAACCAATTTCTTTTGAGGTTTTTGCAGATGATTATTTAACAATGATTAGTCAAGGAATTAATATAAGTGGCTGGGGAAAAAATGTTTATGTAAAGGTTCCTGTTGTTAATTCTAGAAATCAATTTATGGGAAAAGTAATAAGAGAATTAAATAGTCAAAATATTAAATTAAATATAACAGCAGTTTATTCAGCCAAACAAACAGAAAAAATTTTAAAAATAATTAATAAAAGAACAAAAGTAATAATTTCTATTTTTGCTGGAAGAGCAGGAGACGCGGGTAGAGATCCCATTCCAGAGTTTAAGGAAAGTATTAGATTAGCGAAGAAATACAAAAATGTAGAAATTTTGTGGGCAAGTGTTAGAGAACCCTACAATTATTTACAAGCAAAACAATTAGGTTGTCATATAATTACAATACCACCGTCAATTATTGAAAAAATTGAAAAGTTTGGAAAGTCTTTTAATCAATTGACTATAGAAACTGTTAAAGCCTTTTTAGTAGATAGCAAAAAATCTAAGTTTAAGTTATAAAATTAAATTGGTTGCGGGGGACGGATTTGAACCGCCGACCTTCAGGTTATGAGCCTGACGAGCTACCAGACTGCTCCACCCCGCGATATTTGTTAAATTCTATTCTTTAATTTGTTTAATTTTTTTACTCTTTTTATATTTTCTTGAAGAATTCTTTTCTTTTTTTCAGATGGTTTTTCATAGGTATTTTTTAATTTTATAACTTTAAAAAAACCATCTCTTTGCAGTTTTCTTTTTAAAACTCTTAATGCTTGTTCAACATTATTATCTTTAACTTCTATTTTAATAACTACCCCCAAAAAAGTGGTTAAATAACACTTTTATAAATTTATGTCTATTTAATTTATTCATTATAAAGACGCTTCATTAGACTTATTTTGTTTTTCTTTTTCTTTTTTTTCTCTTTTTATTCTTCTTTCAGCTTTTTCTATAGCTTGAACTAATTCTTTTTGGGTGAATAAATTTAATGCAACTGGATCTTTAGGATTAAGGTTGTTGTAATTCCAATAACTTTTATTCCTAATTGAAGTTACAGAGTTTTTTGTAATTCCAACTAGTTTTGCAATTTGAGAGTCTTTAAGAATACTGTGTTGTTTAATAAGCCACAAAGCCGAGTCAGGTTTATCTTGTCTTTTTGACAAGGGTATATATTTTTTTATTTTTTTCTCTGTATTAGAAATTTCAATATCAGTACTTTTAATTTGTAATGGTCTGTTTTTATCTTTGGAAGATAAATCTATTTCTTCTCTTGAAAGTTGTCCTGAAATAATTGGATTATATGCTTTTATACCTTTAGCCACTTCTCCATCTGCTATACCCTGAACCTCAACTTCATGTAACTTACAGAAATCTGCAATTTGTTTAAAAGTTAGAGTGGTATTATCAACTAACCAAACAGCTGTTGCCATCGGCATTAAAGGTGCATTAGACATTTAACTTTTCTTTTCAGATTTAAAATTTTGAAATTTTTTATTAAATTTGCTTATTCTACCTTTATCCATAAGTTTTTGTTTTCCACCTGTCCAAGCAGAATGTGATTTTGGATCTATCTCAAGTTTGAGAATATCACCTTCAGCTCCCCAAGTTGATTTAGTTTCAAACTGTGTGCCATCTGTCATTTCAACTTTAATTGTGTGATAGTTAGGGTGAATGTCTTTTTTCATGACGAGACTTATAGCAAAAGAAATTTAGATTACAATTAAAAGTTCTTAATTTTTTCAAGCATTTTATCGTTAATTGCTCCACTTGCAGCTCTAATATCAATATTATCAATTTCAAATTTGTCAAAATCATTCACAATACCCCCTGCTTCTTGAACCATTAGACCACCTGCAGCCACATCCCAAAGATTGATTTCATTATGAAAAAATCCATCTAATCTTCCCGAAGCAACATATGCTAAATCCAAAGCTGCACATCCGCTACATCTCATATTTAAATCGCTGAACTTTACACCTTCATGATTACTAGAAAATAAACAATCTTCTAAAGAATTTTTTTGAGAAACTCTTAACCTATTATTATTTAAAAAAGCACCTTTGTTTTTTTCAGCAAAGAACATTTCATCTTTAATTGGATCAAAAATTAAACCACTAACTATCTCCTTATTAGATTGAAGAGCTATACAAATGGCGAAATGGGGTATCCCATGAAGAAAATTGGTTGTTCCATCTATAGGATCAATAACCCAGATATTTTCTTTATCTTTATTATCAATTTTACCAACTTCCTCAGATAAAAAAGAATAATTTTTTTTAATTTTTGATAGTTCTTCGATTAAAATTTTTTCAACGTTTTTGTCAGTTTTGGTAACAAAATCATATGGTCCTTTTCTAGACACCTGTAACTTTTCAACTTCTCCAAAGTCTCTTATTATTGATTTTGATGCTTTTTCAGCTGCCTTAATCATTATATTTAAATTAGATGATATAGAAATCATTTATATTTTTTTTACGTATTCTAAATTTCTAGTATCAACAACAACTTCGTCTCCTACCTCTATAAAAGGTGGTACTTGTATATTTAAACCATTATCTAGAGTAGCGGGTTTATAGGATGAGGATATAGTTTGACCTTTAAGAGCTGCCTCTGTTGTTTCAATTTTACATTTTACTTGGTTTGGTAAATCAACAGAAATCGGGTTATCATTATAGAAACTTACTGAAACATTAAGATTTTCAGTCAATAGTTTTCCTTTATCCCCAATAATTTCTTTTTTAATTTCTATTTGATCAAATGTTTTAGGATTCATAAAAAAATAATTATTTTCATCATTGTAAAGATAATTAAAATCTGTTTCTTCTAAAGAGACTTTTTCAACATTTTCACTAGACCTAAACCTCTCATTTAATTTAGTGTTTTTATTTACACTCTTCATTTCAACTTGAGCAAATGCACCACCTTTACCTGGTTTGACATGTTGTGTTTTTAGAACTTGCCATAAATCATTTTTGTATTCTAGAAGCATTCCAACTCTAATTTCTCCAGCATTAATTTTCATTTCAATCTTTCTATAGCTTGCAAAGGTTTATATTTTTTATTTTTCCAAATGTAGCTTGAGATAGCTAAAAAATTGGCTTTGTTCAATAACAGATTTTTATAATTTTCAGAGTTTATACCACCAATAGCCACTATTGGAATTTTAGTAAATTTTTTTACTTTTTTTAAGATTTTAACGGAGGTTACATGTTTAGTTTTTTTAGTTTTAGACGAGTAAAAAGCACCAAATGCAATATAACTTGCTTTAGCTTTAATTGCTTTTTTTGCTAAAGTTACAGAATTATGACATGTAATTCCAATAATTTTGTTACCAAGTATTTTTTTTGCAATCTTAATATCCATGTCTTTTTGACCTAAATGGCAACCATCAGCATTTAATTTTAAAGCAAGCAAAGGATCATCATTAATTATAAGCTTTACTTTATTTTTTTTACAAATGCTTTTTATTTTTTCCCCAATTATGACTTTATTCTTCTGAGAGAAATTTTTAAGCCTAAGCTGAAAAAAACTTACTTTTCCACTTTTTAGAACTAATCTCAGATGATTATAAAAAGTCTTATGTATTTTGTTAGGCGAGATAAGATAAATAAATTTTTGTTTATTTATTTTCAAGTTCACTTGACCATTTTCCTTGAGCAGCCAAGGTACACATTTTAGCTCTATGATTAAAAGTATTTTGAGTTGTCTCTATATCTTTAATATTTTTTGACCAAACTTTTAAAGCACTTTGTTGAAGAGCTCTTCCATATGAATAGGTCATTATGAAATTTGTATTATTATTTTTATTAATTAAATTTAGATTTTCAGTAGCTTCAATTTCAGATTGACCACCAGATAAAAAAGCTATTCCAGGTACCTCATTTGGTACACAATTTTTAAGGCATTCTAAAGTTTTAAGAGAAACTTCCTCATTAGAAATTTTATTTTTTGATTTATTTCCGGCTAATATCATATTTGGTTTTAAAATAATTCCTGAAAGATCAACTTTATGTAAAATTAGTTCATCAAAACATTTTTTAATTACTTCAGATGTTTTACTTAAACAAACATCAGCTGAGTGGTTTCCATCCATTAATACCTCAGGTTCAACAATTGGAACCATTCCACTTTCTTGAACTAGGGCAGAGTATCTAGCAAGTGCATGAGCATTACAACTAATAGCTAGTTCACTTGGATATTTTTCACTAATAGAATACACGCCTCTCCATTTTGTAAACCTTGCTCCAAGAGCATAATACTTTTTTAATCTATCTCTAAGCCCATCTAAACCCTCTGTAATTTTCTCCTCTGGGGAATTTGCTAAATTTTTTGCACCAGTATCAACTTTAATTCCTGGAACCGCTCCAGAGCTAGATATTAAATCTGGTATTGATTTTCCAGAGCTTGCTGTTTGATTTATAGTTTCATCGTAAAGAATAACACCACCAATACAATCCTTCATTTCTTCTGATGAAAAAAGTATTTCTCTGAAAGAAAGTCTATTATCTGGTGTTGAGTTTATATTTACAACCTCAAGTCTTTTGGTCATAGTTGCATTGCTTTCATCCGCTGCGAGAATTCCTTTACCATTTGAAATTATTTTAACTGCAATTTTATTTAGTTCTGACATTTTAATTTAGTGCGGTTATACCAGGAAGGTTTTTACCTTCAAGATATTCTAAAAAAGCTCCACCTGCAGTTGAAACAAAATTGAAATTATCAACGATATCTAAATTATTTAACAACGAAACCGTATCTCCACCACCTGCAACTGAAAAAATTTTGTTCAGCTTGTTATTTTCAATTATTTTTTTTGCAATTTGAATACTTCCATTGGCAAAATTTGGATTTTCAAAATATCCCGCAGGGCCATTCCAAAGTATAGTTTTACTTTTATCAATAATATTTATAATTTTTTCTATAGTTTTTGGGCCAATATCTAATATTATTTCATCAGATAATATTTCACTCAAGTCTTTTTTTTTAGGAGATCCATTTAAATTTTTAGATACAATCACGTCTTGAGGATAAACTATTTTACATTTTTCTTTTTTAGAAAGGGTTGTGATTTCCTCAATTATTTTATCACAATTTTTTTCTTTAATAGATTTTCCAATATTGTTTCCATAAAATTCTATAAAATTATTAGCCATACCTCCTACAATCACAAGATTGTCAAATTTAGGAATTAAATTTTTAATAACATTAATCTTAGTAGAAATTTTAGATCCACCAATAATACAAGTAATTGGTCTTGTTATATCTGAAGTTATTTTATTAAGTGCGTTTACCTCTAGGTCTAGCTGTAACCCAGAAAATGAGGGCAGGAATTTTGGAATTTCTTTAATTGAAGCATGTGCTCTGTGCGAGCAAGAAAAAGCATCATTCACATATATATCTCCAAAATTTGACAGAAGTTTAGCGAATTTATTATCATTTTGTTCTTCTTCAGAATAAAATCTAATATTTTCAAAAATAAAAATTTCCTCTTCATAGTTATTGAAGAAATTTTTATTTTTAATTTTTTTAATATTTTCAGTAATTAGTTTTACTTTTTTACCTAATTTATTTTGTAACTCTTCACAAATTGGTTTTAGTGAGAGCTCCTTAACAATTTTACCTTTTGGTCTTCCAACATGAGATAAAATAAAAATTTTAGTTTTTTCTTTAATCAAAAAATTTAAAGTAGGAAGAATTTTATCGATTCTATTTGTGTCGATTATCTTATTTTTATCGAGTGGAACATTTAAATCTAGTCTTAATAATATTTTTTTATTGTTAAGATTTTTTTCGTTTATAATACTTCTCATTAAGAGATTTTATGCAAAGTTTTAGCAATATCACACATTCTGTTAGAAAAGCCCCACTCATTATCATACCACGCTGATATTTTACCCATATTGCTTCCAACTACATTTGTCAAAGAAGCATCTACTATTGCAGATGCAGGATCATGATTAAAATCTATTGATACCAATTTTTCATTAGTAACTTTTAAGATTTTTTTTAATTTATTTTTTGATGCTTGTTCAAAAGCGTTATTGATTTTTTTAATATCAATTTTTTTTTTTGTACAAAAAACCAATTCAACAAGAGAAACGTTTGGAGTGGGTACTCTCATCGCAATCCCTTCTAATTTTCCTTTGAGGCTTGGAATTATTTCTCCTATTGCTTTTGAAGCTCCTGTTGAGGTGGGAACTATAGATTGATTTGCAGACCTTGCTCTTCTAGGGTCTTTGTGAGAATTATCTAAAATTCTCTGATCACTTGTAAAAGCATGAATTGTAGTCATGAAACCTTTTTCAATTTCAAAATTTTCATTTAGAACGTTAGCAACTGGTGCTAGACAATTGGTGGTACATGATGCAGCAGATATTATTTTATCTTCTTTAGTAATTATATTTTCATTAACACCAAAAACTATGGTTTTATCAGCATTTTTACATGGAGCTGAAACAATGACTTTTTTTGCACCATTTTTTAAATGTGCAACAAGCTTTTCTTTTGAATTAAATTTTCCCGTGCATTCAAAAACATAATCTACATCATGTATTTTCCAGTCAATTTTTTCAATTTTTGTTTCTTGAGAAAATGAAATTTTATTTTTATTAATTATTAAATGATTTGCATCGAAACCTAGATGAGCATTTAATTTTCCATGTATAGAATCATATTTAATTAATTTAGATGTAGTTTCTGAATTTGACCTATTATTTATATGATTAATTTTTAAATTTTTATTTTTACTTTCGACAATTGATCTGAATACCATACGACCAATTCTTCCCATTCCGTTAATTCCAATTTTAATTATCATTTTATTTTTTAATTAATTTTTTTGAAATATTTTTAATATTTGTACTCTCTAGTCCAAAATATTTATAAATATCTTTATAAGGTGCACTTTTTCCAAATTCATTAATTCCAAAAGTAATACCATTACTACCTACATATTTTTTCCAACAATCATTTGATCCAGCTTCAATCGATATTTTAAGTTTTGATTCTTCTAAAATTTTATTTTTATAAGATTTTGGTTGTAAGTCGAAAAGTTCCATACAAGGCATTGATATTACCTTGGAGTATATTTTATCTTTGGCTAATTTATGGCTAACATCTATGGCAAGATTAACCTCAGATCCACTTGCTAATATTGTTAGATTAATTTTTTTATTTGTTCTTAAAACCTCGTAAGCTCCTAATGCACATTTGTTTTTATTAGAGAATGTTTTTCTTACTGGATTTAAGTTTTGTCTTGTTAAAGATAACACACTAGGTGTTTTTGAACTTTTTAAGGAATGTTCCCAACATTCGATTGTCTCAATTCTATCTGCTGGCCTAAATACATTTAAGTTAGGTATAGCACGTAAACCTGAAAGTTGTTCTATAGGTTGATGAGTAGGGCCATCTTCTCCGAGTCCAATAGAATCATGTGTCATTACATATATGACTCTTTTTTTCATTAATGCTGATAATCTGATCGAAGGTTTGCAATAATCGGAAAATATTAAAAAAGTACCACCATAAGGAATTAGATTGCTGTGAAGAGCAATACCATTCATAATTCCGCTCATTGCATGCTCTCTTACTCCATAATGAATGTAGTTTCCATTAAAATCCCCAGGTTTAATTATTTTGTGGTTTTTAGTTTTAGTATTGTTTGATCCAGCTAAATCAGCAGAGCCACCGATTAGATTATTTTTTTGTTTTGTTAATGCACTTAATGTCATTTCTGAACATTTTCTAGTAGCTATAATTTTTGGTTCCTTTATTGCATTCTCTTTTTCTCTTTTGAGGGCTTTATTAAAGTTATTTTTAAAAATTTGATTAAATTTTATTTTTTTTCTATTTAATATTCTGTTCCATTTTTTTTCTATATTTTCACCTCGCTGACCAATTTTTCTCCAATTTTTTAAAATTTTGTTTGGAATATCAAAGGGTTTGTTTTTCCAGTTTAAGGCTTTTCTTACAAGTTTTATTTCATCTAATCCCAAAGGACTTCCATGAGATGATGCTTTTCCAGATTTATTAGGTGAACCATATCCAATTTTTGTTTTACAAGAAATAACAGTAGGTTTTTTAGCTTTCTGAGCTTTTTTTAGTGCCCTAAAAATTTCTTTTTCATTATGACCGTTGATAGAAATATAATCCCAACCATAACCTTCAAATCTTTTTTTAAAATTATCTGAAACTGCAAGATTTGTTGGACCATCAATTGAAATTGAATTGTTGTCAAATAGCATGACTAAATTTTTAAGTTTTAAATGTCCTGCTAAACTCATGGCTTCATGACTTATTCCTTCCATTAAACATCCATCTCCAGCTAAAACGTAGGTTTTGTGGTTAATTAAATCTTTTCCTAATTTATTTTTTAAAATTTCTTCAGCTATAGCAAAACCAACTGCATTAGATATACCTTGTCCAAGTGGACCTGTCGTTGTTTCAATACCTGTTTTTGGATGATATTCAGGATGTCCAGCACAAATCGAATTAAGCTGCCTAAATTTTTTTATGTTATTAATTGATATACTTTTATAACCCGTTAGATACAGCAAAGAATACAGAAGCATAGAACCATGACCAGCAGACAAAACAAATCTATCTCTATTTAACCAATCAGGATTTTTTGGATTAAATCTCAAAAACTTTGTAAATAGCACTGTTGCTACATCTGCCATGCCCATAGGCATTCCAGGGTGGCCTGAATTTGCCTTTTGAACAGCATCAATTGATAAAAATCTGATGCAATTAGCTAAATCATTGTGTTGTTTGCTCAAAATTATCCTGACTAGACTAAGAAGAATCTATTTAATAATATAAACATATATATATGAATTCTATAAACGAAAAAGAAAAAAAATTAAATATTGCACTAAAAGAATTAAAAAATTTAGATCTTACAAATCCTCAATTACAAAAAAATATCGAAAATTTAAGCACAAAACAAAATCAATTAGAAATTGAAAAAACACAGATTGAAGAAAAATATAAAACTTTGCTTGAGGAACATGAAAATCTCTCAAAAAAACTTGAGGATTTAAAAAACAAAGAAAAGCTAGAAGAAAAAAAACAAATTGAGTTTTCTGAAAAAATTGACGAACTTAATCAAGAAACTGACTCTTTATTAGATGAAATAGATAAATGGCAAATGTAAGTATAAAATTTAACAATAAAGAGTTTTTACTCGCTTGTGAGGATGGACAAGAAGAACATTTAGAAGAGTTGTTAATTCAAATTAATAAAAAGTTTAATAGTTTAAAAAATGATTTGGGTAATTTGGGTGAAAATAAACTTTTGTTAATTACAGCTATAAAAATAATGGATGAATATTTCGAAACTAAGAAGAAAGTTGATTTAAAAAAAGATGAATTCAATGATCTGTCAAAAAAATTTAAGGAGCTAAAATCTTTAATTTATGATTACAGGGATACAAAAGAGTCTGAAATTGAAAAACTAAATCTTGATCATGAAAATTTAAAAAAAGAAATTAATGCTAATCAAAAAAAATATGAAAATTTAATTGATGAAGCTGCTGATCAAATATCAAATTTTGTTAAAAAAGCAAAATTAGAAAATATATCTAAATAGGTCCGTGAGCAAATCTGAGCTAAGAAGCAAAATTTTAAATATTAGAAAAAAAAATTCGTCAAAAAAACTTGATCTCCATCCTCAAAAGATTTTTAGATTTTTTAAAAAAAATAAAATTAATTTTAAAAATGTAGGTGGATATTATCCATGTAATTATGAGATTGATGATTTAGATATTCTCAATTTTTTTAGAAATAAAAAATCCAATATTTCCTTGCCAATAATAAGAGAAAATAAACAAATGGATTTTTTTGAATGGACAAATAAAGATCCTTTAAAAATTAATAAGTATGGAATTGCTGAGCCTATTTCGGAAAAGAAGATTTACCCAGATATAATATTTGTCCCTTTGTTAGCTTATGACGATGATTTGAATAGGTTAGGATATGGTGGAGGGTTTTATGATCGTTATTTAGAAAAAATAGAAAAAATTAAAAAAATTTTAAAAATTGGATTAGGATTTTCATACCAAGAACTAAACAAAATACCTATCAATAAGAATGATAAGAAGCTTGATTTAATAATAACTGAGAAAAAAATTATACAATGAGAATTTTATTTTTAGGTGATGTTGTTGGAATCTCTGGATGTTCTAAATTAACAAGAAATTTACGCAATGAAATTGATAGAAAAAAAATTGATTTTGTAATTGTAAATGGTGAAAATGCAGCTGCTCAAGGGGTTGGTTTAACAAGAGAAATATGCAAGGATTTTTTTAATGCTGGTGTTGATGTTGTCACAACAGGAAATCATGTTTGGGATCAAAAAGAAATTATGGATTTTATTGATAAAGAAGAAAGGTTATTGAGACCTCTAAATTTATTTGAACCAGCACCTGGGAAAGGATTTCAAATTTATAATACAAAATATGATATTAAGATAGGTGTTCTCAATTTAATGGGAAATGTTTTTATGAAAAAATGTGAAGATGTTTTTGAAGTTTCAAAAAATTTTTTAACTGTTAATAAATTAAAAAAAGATTTTGATTTATTAGTGGTGGACTTTCATGGTGAAATTACTAGCGAAAAAAATGCAATTGGACATTTTTTTGATGGGAAGGCAACTTTAGTTGTAGGAACTCATACACATATTCCTACGAACGACGCTAGAATATTAAGTAATGGCACTGCATATCAAACAGATGCAGGCATGTGTGGAGATTACGACTCAGTGATTGGAATGAACAAAGAAAATTCCTTAAATAGATTTTTTAAAAAAAAATCTCTGAAACATTTTCCTTCCACAGGGTATGCCACTTTATGTGGCGTTATAGTGGATTGTGATGTAAGAACAGGTTTAGCAAGTAGCATTGAAAGTTACGTGTACGGAGATCAACTTAAAAATACTTAGATATTATGGCAGGACATTCACATTGGGCAGGGATAAAACATAAAAAAGGTAAGGCTGACAAACAAAGATCAAAAATATTTTCAAAATTGTCTAAAGAGATTACAGTCGCAGCGAAATTAGGCGATAAAGATCCAGCTATGAATCCAAGACTTCGATCAGCAGTGCAGGCTGCTAGATCAGCTAATATGCCAAAAGATAACATTGAAAGAGCGATCGACAAATCCTCCACAGTTACAGGAACAAATTTTGAGAATTTAAGATATGAAGGATTTGGACCTGACAAGATTGCAGTAATTGTTGAAACTTTAACTGACAATAAAAATAGAACTGCATCAAACATTAGAACTATTTTTCAAAAATGTGGTGGAAGCCTAGGCACTCAAGGCTCTGCCTCCCATAATTTTAAACAATTAGGCATTATCAAAATTGGAAAACAGGAAATTTCTGATGAAAAAATTTTTGATTTAGCAATTGAATCTGGAGCTGAAGAGTGCTTTTCATATGAAGAATACCATGAGGTTCAGTGTCAGATGAGCGAAATATATAATGTAAAAAAAAATCTAGAGAAAAAAATAGAAAATTTTATTTCTACTGATATTGAATGGATACCCATAAATAGTGTAGAAGTTATAAAAGATAATAAAGAGAGTGTAATTGAATTTTTGGAAAATCTTGAGGAAGATGATGACGTACAAAATGTTTATTCAAATGTTAATTTGGGTGGTTTTTGATGTTTATTATTGGAATTGATCCAGGTATATCAGGATCAATTTGTTTTCTTAATGATGGAGTAATAAAAGATGTTATAGAAATGCCTACAATGGCAGAGGGCAAGAAAAATAAGAGACAAGTCAATGGTCCCCAAATATTTAATGAAATTAAAGAAAGAATAAATAAAATAGATAAAAAAAATATTAAAGTTGTAATAGAACAAGTTTCTGCAATGCCAGGTCAAGGAGTAACTAGTATGTTCAATTTTGGACAATCGTTTGGGATTTTAAAAGGTATTTGTAGCGCAATGTATTTACCAGTTTATTATGTAAGGCCAGCAAAATGGAAAAAATATTTTAATCTTATTAATGCCGAAAAAGATGCGAGTAGAACAAGAGCTATTGAGATTTTCCCATATTTTTCAGCTCAATTGTCAAAAAAAAAAGATATTAACAAGGCAGATGCTATTCTAATTGCTAGTTTTTTTTATGAAACTTATAGAAAAGAGGAGTAAATAATTAAAGTTTGTAGTCAAATTCATGACACATTTAAGTGTGATGAGTATGCATGGAAGCAGACATAGCAGCAAAAGCGGTTGAACTAGGTACAAACACTGACTTTTCATTATATAGTTTATTTTTTAGAGCAGACATAATTGTAAAGTCTGTAATGATTATATTAATTCTTTGCTCAGTATATTCTTGGGCTGTAATTTTTGATAAGTTTCGCTTATTTAAAAAAATAAATAAATCCTCAGAGGAATTTGAGGAAAAATTTTGGAATTCTAAATCGGCAGAGACTTTTTATAATAGTTTACCAGGTAAAATTGAGGACCCTATGTCTATAGTGTTTCAAGATGCTATGGAAGGATTATTAAAAAAGAGGTCAAGAACAAACATAAATGAGAGAATGAGTGCTTCACTCCAGGCTGGAATTGAAAAACAAATGACAAAAATTGAAAAAGGGTTTACTTTTTTAGCTACAGTCGGATCTACTGCTCCTTTTATTGGTTTATTCGGAACAGTTTGGGGTATTATGAATTCGTTTCAATCAATAGCAATATCAAGAAATACAAGTCTAGCAATTGTTGCCCCAGGAATAGCCGAAGCACTATTTGCCACAGCACTAGGTCTCTTGGCAGCAATACCAGCTGTTGTAGCTTATAATAAATTTAACAATGACTCAAAAAAATATTTTGAAAAATTAGAAAACTTCTCAAAAAGATTTTTAACAATCATATAAATGGCATTTAAATTTAATCGCTCCTCAAAAGAACCAATGAGTGAAATTAATGTTACCCCATTTGTGGATGTAATGTTAGTTTTATTAATTATATTTATGGTGACTGCTCCGTTGTTAACAGTTGGAGTTCAAGTTGACTTACCTGAGAGTTCAGCTGATTCTTTACCAGAGGAAACAGAACCTTTAACTTTATCAATAAATTCAAAAGGTGAAATTTTTATTCAAGAAGCAAAAGTTGAGTACGATAATATTATAGCTAAAGTTCTCGCAGTTTCAAAAAACAGAACTGACACAAGAATTTATGTTAGAGGTGATAAAACTATCAATTATGGAAGAGTTTTAGAGATAATGGGTTTATTATCTGGATCAGGTTTTACAAAGGTAGCTTTAATTTCGGAACCATATAAACAAAGGTAATTTAAGTGAATAGAAGTATAATTATTTCTTCTGTTTTGCATGTTATATTAATTTTTGCTACAGCAATGAGTTTACCTTTTTTAGCTAAAAAACCACTTGATATTCCACCTATAGTATCTGTTGAATTAATTCAAATTGCTGAAAAAACAAATATACCCTTTGCGCCTAAAGCTAAAAAGATAATTGAGAAAGTAAAAGAGAAAGAAAAAAAAATTGTTTCAGAACAGGCACCACCCAAAAAGATAAAAAAAACAAAAACAAAAACAGTTTTATCTCCTGAGCAAAATGAGAAAAAAATCAAAAATAAAGCTCCAGAGGCTATTCCTCTTCCAGAAAAAACTGTAAAAAAAATTGAAACAAAAGAAGAAAAAAAACAAAATCCAGACAAGATAGACAATGAAGTAAAACAAGTATCTGAATTTGAAAAAAAAGATTTGTTTGATCCTAATAATATTGCTGCATTGATCGACAAGTCAAAAGAGGAGAATGCTGAGGTTTTAAAAAAAGATGATAAAATCACTCAAGACAGAGAAAGAAATGTAGAGAATGACGGTTTAACTCTTAGTGAGGAAGATGCGCTTAAAGCCCAAATATTTGGATGCTGGAGTATTCCATTAGGTTTACCATACAATGAGGATTTATTAGTCAGGATAAAATTAAAACTAAAACCTGATGGAACAGTTTCAAAGACTGAAATTTTAGATCATGCAAGAATGAATAAACCAGGACAGGGATTTTACAAAGTATTGGCTGAAAGTGCACTTAGGGCAGTAAAGTTATGTCAACCTTTAAGAGTCCCCAGTACAGGCTATGAAAGATGGAAAGAATTACAATTAAATTTTGATGCAAGAGAGATGTTAGAGGGTTAATATAAATAATGATAAAAAAAATTATTAGTATACTTTTAATTTTGATACCAATAAACGCATTTGCGCTTATTGAAGTTGATATTACAAGAGGTAATTTAAATCCTCTTCCATTAGCAGTTTCACCTTTGTCAATTGATGAAAATTCAAGAAAAAGTTTTGAGAGAATTTTAAAAAAAGAAAATATAGGAGAAGAAATATCAAGTATAGTAGAAAATAATTTGAGAATTTCAGGTTTATTTAATCCATTAGATAAAAAGGCGTTTCTTCAAGCCCCAGATATTGCAAATCTCAAACCACGTTTTGAAGATTGGAATTTAATAAAAGCTCAAGCACTTATTACAGGTAAAGTAAATTTCATTGATGATAAGTTAAGAGTTGAGTTTAGATTGTGGGACGTATTAGCTGCTAAAGAAATGATGGCTTTAGCTTTTACTACGGTACCTAATAACTGGAGGAGAGTAGGTCATATAATATCGGACAAGGTATATCAAAGACTAACAGGAGAAAAAGGATATTTTGATACAAGAATCATATACGTTTCAGAGGAAGGACCTAAAACTCAAAGAATTAAAAAATTAGCGATAATGGATCAAGATGGAGCTAATAACAAATTCTTAACTTTAGGAAATGAATTAGTCTTAACACCTAGATTTAATCCAGCAAGTCAAATGGTTACATATTTATCTTACTTTAAAAATATGCCAAGGGTTTATCTACTAGACATTGAAACTGGAACTCAGGAGGTAGTTGGAGATTTTCCAGGAATGACATTTGCCCCAAGATTCTCACCAGATGGAAAAAAAATTATTATGAGTTTTGCAAAGGATGGTAAGTCAGATATTTACACTATGAATTTAGAGAATAGAATAGTAGAAAAAATTACTAATCATCCATCTATTGATACTTCACCGTCTTATTCACCTGATGGTAAATATATAACATTCAATTCTGATAGGAGCGGTTATCAACAAATTTATGTGATGAAAAATGATGGAAGTGAAGTTAAAAGAATTTCGTTTGGAAATGGTTTATATGGAACACCAGTTTGGTCTCCTAGAGGAGATTTGATAGCTTTCACTAAACTGCATAAAGGAAAATTTTATATTGGAGTTATGAGGACTGATGGAAGTGGAGAGCGGTTATTGACAGAAAATTATTATCAAGAAGCTCCCTCTTGGTCACCAAATGGAAGGGTTTTAATTTTTTACAGAGAGACTAAAACTAACGCAAAAGGTGAAGGCTTTTCAGCTAAATTGTGGTCTATTGATTTAACAGGTTATAATGAGCGTCAAATAAAGACACCTACTGATGCGTCTGACCCATCATGGTCATCATTATTAAGCAATTAATAGATTAATTATTCTAAATTTCTTGATTTTTAGACTTGAAACCTCTATGTACATGTGAAAAAGTTAAGAAATTGAAATAAGTAGCAAGGAGCAATTTAATGAGATTGAACAAAATTTTTAAAAACACACTTTTAGTATTTATAGCTTGCTTAGTGTTATCTGCATGTGCAACAAAAAAAGAGGTTGCAATAGATAAAATAGAAGGCCAAATGCAAGGTGATGTTTACACGGGAACAGACACAGTTGAATATTTAGCTGATGGTGTTCCAGATAGAGTATTCTTTGCAACAAATGAGTCGATTTTAACAACTGCCTCTCGGGAGACTTTAAGAGCGCAAGCTGCATGGTTGAGAAAAAATCCAGGTATAAATGTAGTTCTTGAGGGACATGCGGATGAAAGAGGCACTAGGGAATATAACTTAGCATTAGGAGAAAGAAGAGCAAACGCAGCAAAAGACTACTTAATGACTTATGGAATATCTTCGGACAGAATTACTGTATTAAGTTATGGAAAAGAAAGACCAGTTGACTCAGGTTCTAACCCATTAGCTTGGTCAAAAAACAGAAGATCTGTAACTGTCAAAGCAAATTAAAATTTTTAAATTAAAGACCCTAAAACTATATATGATTTTAGGGTCTTTTTTTTGCCATTTTTATAATCATAAATCATTTATTAATGAGATTGTTATTTAAATTTATAATTTTAAAGTTTTTTATTTTTTTAAATTTATTTTTTATCAACTATTCCTATTCAGATAATCACAATATTTATGAGACTTTAGAAATCATTAAAAATGATCTTAAGACACTTGAAAGAGCAGTTTATTCTGGGTCAATTGAATTAAAAACCAATTCTAATAGTGATACTTCCTCTAATTTATCCCAGAATTCAGAAGATGTACTTACAAGACATTTATTAAAATTGTCTGAAGTTGAAGATCAGTTCAGAGAATTAACAAATAAGTTTGAGGAGATAAATTTTAAGTTAGATAAATTGTCTAATCGTTTATCTAAAATCCAAGCAGATAATCAATTAAGGTTTCAAGATTTAGAAACTAGTATTAGTTCAGGATATATTTCTAATACTGAAAAAAAACTAACCTCAAAACCAAAAGTTGATGAAAAAAATGTTTTACCCGGAAGTTCACAACCTCAAGATTTAGGAACAATCTCATATAAGGATACAGAAACATCTGCAACATCTCAAGTTATCCAATCTGTTGAAACTACTGCCTCTATAGTAACAGAGACTTTTCAATCCGAGGACAAGATTCTTCCACAAGATTTAAGTCAAAAAGAACAATACGAGTTTGCGACAAGTTTTTTAAAAGTTGGAGATTATAGTACTGCTGAAAGAGCATTTAGAGAATTTGTGTTATCTAACCCTGATCATGAGTTAGCTGGAAGTGCACAATATTGGTATGCAGAAACTTTTAGAATAAGACAATTATTTACAGACGCTGCATCCGCATATTTAGAGGGTTATCAAAAATATCCAAAAGGAAAGAAAGCTCCAATTAATTTATTAAAACTTGGAGTCTCTATGGTCCAGATTGGCGAAAAAGATCAAGGATGTAAAATGATTAATGGTGTAGAATTACAATATCCAGATGCAAATCAATCTATTATACAAAAAGCGAAATATGAGTCTAAAAAATTTGAATGCATCAAACAAGACTCATAGATTTTTATTAAATAAACTTAAAAATAAAAAAACTTTTCAAATTTATAAAAAATTTGAAAAGGGTTTAAATTTAAGTGAGAATTTTATTGTCGCCGTGTCAGGAGGACCAGACAGTCTTGCTCTATCATTTTTAACTAGGATTTATTCAATAGAAAAATCGATTAAAGTAAAATATGTTATGATTGACCATAAATTAAGAAAAAACTCTACAAAAGAATCAAGAATTGTAAAGAAATTGCTTCAAAAATTAAATTGTAATTTAGAAATTGAAACATGGTGGGGCACAAAACCTAAAACTAATATCCAATCTGTTGCAAGAGAGAAAAGGTATAAATTGTTAATTGGTAAAGCAAAAAAATTTAAAATAAACAATATTTTATTAGGCCATCATAAAGATGATTTATATGAAAATTTTTTTATAAGAATTTTGAGAGGTAGCGGCCTTAATGGTATAGCTTCTTTTGATAAAAGATCTAAAGAAAAAAATATTAATCTAATTAGACCCTTGTTAAATTTTTCTAAACAAGATTTAGAAAGCCTTTCAAAAAATGTTTTTGAAACTTTTATCCAAGATCCTTCAAACAAAAATGATTTATTTAAGAGAATAAAAATTAGAAAATTAATTAAAAATTTACAATCTGAGGGCCTAGATTTTAAAAAATTAAATTTAACTATTCAAAATTTAAAATTTGCAAACGAATCCATTAAATTTTTTACTAAGAAAAATTTATATTATAATTCTAGTATCAATACTAAAAATAAATCAATTTTATTAAGTAAAGAATTTTTTAATCAACCAGAAGAAATAGTTTTTAGAGCATTTACAGAAGTAATAAAAATTGTTGGTAAAAAATATTACCCAGTAAGGGGAAAAAAAATAGATAAAATTATTAATAAAGTTTGTGATGACAAGTTCATTAAAACTACTTTAGGAAATTGTATAATTAAGAGAGTAAATCAAACAATTGTAGTGTCAAAAGAGCACTAAAGCTTATGAAATAGATGATATTTTGCCACTTGTTAATTTAATAATAATTCTTATTTTATCTGTATGAATTTAAAAAATCTGGCGATGTGGGGCATAATAGTTTTTTTAACTATTGGTCTTTATAATATGTTTAAAAATCCACAATCTAATATTAGAAGCGGTGATCAAATAATTTTTTCAGATTTTTTGACTTCCGTAGATAATGGAGAAGTTTTAAAAGTAGAAATTCAAGGAAATAATATAAAAGGTGTTTATTCAAATGGTAATGCTTTTTCGACCTATTCGCCTAATGATCCTAATTTAATTGAGAAATTATCAGACAAAGGCGTAAGTATATCTGCAGCTCCTTTAGAGGAAAAAATGCCATCATTATTTGGAGTTCTACTTTCATGGTTTCCAATGTTGCTATTAATTGCAGTTTGGATTTTTTTTATGAGACAAATGCAAGGTGGCAAGGGTGGAGCAATGGGTTTTGGAAAATCAAAAGCCAAAATGATGAATGAACTTAAAGGTAAAGTTACATTTAATGATGTGGCTGGTGTTGAGGAGGCAAAAGAGGAAGTTGAGGAAATAGTTGAGTTTTTAAAAGATCCAAAAAAATTTAGTAGATTGGGTGGAAAAATTCCAAGAGGAGCTTTGCTTGTTGGGCCTCCTGGGACAGGTAAAACTTTATTGGCTAGAGCAATTGCAGGTGAGGCCGGTGTTCCTTTTTTTACAATCTCAGGTTCAGATTTTGTTGAAATGTTTGTCGGAGTTGGTGCCTCTAGAGTAAGAGATATGTTTGAACAAGGTAAAAAAAACTCACCATGTATAATTTTTATTGATGAAATAGATGCTGTTGGAAGAAGTAGAGGTGCTGGCTTAGGAGGTGGAAATGATGAGAGAGAACAAACCCTTAACCAATTATTAGTTGAGATGGATGGTTTCGATACTAATGAAGGTGTAATTATTATAGCAGCAACAAATAGACCAGATGTGCTTGACCCAGCTTTATTGAGACCAGGTAGATTTGATAGACAGGTAGTGGTTTCAAATCCAGATATAATTGGAAGAGAAAAAATTTTAAAAGTTCATGTAAAAAAAATAAAAATGGCTCCAGATGTAAACTTAAGAACTATTGCGAGAGGGACACCAGGTTTTTCAGGCGCAGATCTTGCTAATCTTGTAAATGAAGCAGCTTTGTTAGCAGCTAGAAAAAATAAAAGAATTGTTACTCTTCTTGAATTCGAAGAAGCTAAAGATAAAGTAATGATGGGTGCAGAAAGACGTTCAATGGTCATGACTGAAGATGAGAAAAAACTTACAGCGTATCACGAAGGAGGTCATGCTTTAGTTTCGTTTAATATGCCTAGCTACGACCCGATACATAAAGCTACTATTATACCTAGAGGAAGAGCTCTTGGAATGGTAATGAATTTACCTGAGAGAGATAAACATGGTTACTCAATAAAATATTTAAAGGCGAGATTGGCAGTTTGTTTTGGAGGAAGAGTTGCTGAAGAATTAATATTTGGAAAAGATAATATATCTACAGGGGCAGGTGGTGGAAGTGGTTCAGATATTAACCAAGCTACACAACTTGCAAGAGCTATGGTAACAAAATATGGTATGAGCGAAGAAATGGGTCCTGTAGAATATGGAGAAAATCAAGAAGAAGTATTTTTAGGAAGATCAGTTACACAAACTCAATCAGTTTCAGAGGAGGTTGCTCAAAAAATTGATAAAGAAATAAGAAAACTCGTTGATGAAGGATATAATCAAGCTAAGAAAATTTTGACAGAAAAAATTGATGACTTACACAAAATAGCTAAAGCTTTAATAACATACGAAACATTAACTGGTGAAGAAATAGAGAATATAATTAATAAAAATTTATATCCTAAAGATAAAGTTTTAGATAATCCAGAAACAAAAGATGATCAAGACTCAGCTCTGGGCGCTATGGGTTTGAAACCTAAAATTGTTCATTAAAAATAATGCAAAGATATTACACAAGGGCGTGTAATTTCTACTATGGTAATCAATCAAAAATTTTAGTAAATAAAAAAAAATCGATTCCGTTACATCAGATTAAAGAGATATCTTTTGACCATGTTGAGATTATTACAAGAAAAAAGATCAGAAGAATTTCTATAAATCAAGTCAAGAAATTACCAAATAACCTAAAAATAAAAATAAATGCAGATATTAAAAAAATTAACTCAAAAAAAATAAATTTTTCTAATTTTAATTTTAAAAAAATTCCAAATATTTTAGGAGTATTAAATCTTACACCCGACAGTTTTTCGGATGGAGGAAAATTCAATAAAAAAAATAAAGGCATCACTCATGCCATAAGTTTATACAAAAGTGGCGCATCTATAATTGATGTAGGTGGTGAGTCTACAAGACCAGGATCGAAGCCTGTAAATGAAAAACAAGAATGGAATAGAATTAATAACGTATTAAAATTAATTGTAAAAAAAATACCAATATCTTTAGACACAAGAAAATCTAGAATTATGGAAAATGGTATTAGAATGGGAGTTAAACTTATTAATGATGTTTCAGGATTAAGTTATGATCCCAAAACAATAAATATTTTAAAAAAGTATAAAATTCCATTTGTAATACAGCATTCAGTTGGAACACCAGAAAATATGCAAAAAAAAGCAAAATATAAAAATGAATTATTAGATATATATGATTATTTTGAAGATAAGATTAATTTATTAAGATCTAGGGGTATTAAACACAACAATATAATTTTAGATCCTGGAATTGGATTTGGAAAAAATTTGAAACATAATATGAATCTTATAAGAGATGTTTCTGTTTTTCATTCATTAGGTTTTCCTATACTAGTAGGCAATTCAAGAAAAAAATTTATTAAAGATATATCAAAAAAAAATGATAGCAAAACAAGGATCGGTGGAACTATGGCTTCTTCAATACATCTTTTAATGCAAGGAATTCAGATTTTAAGAATTCATGATGTTAATGAAGTTAAACAAGGTATTAAAGTTTTTAAGGAGATAGTCAAAAATTAATGACAAAAAAATATTTTGGAACAGATGGAATAAGAGGAGCAGTTAACAGTAAATTTATAAATGGAGATATGTTCTTTAAATTTGGTCTTGCAAGCGGAACATACTTTAAATCTCAAAAAAAAAGAAAACAAACAGCAATAATTGCAAAAGATACAAGATTATCAGGATATACTCTTGAGCCAGCTCTTGTTTCAGGTTTGGCTTCATCTGGTATGCATGTTTATACCCTAGGACCTTTACCAACTAATGGGTTGGCTATGCTAACAAAAGAAATGAGGGCTAATATGGGTATAATGATTACTGCCTCACACAATCCTCATTTTGACAATGGTTTAAAATTGTTTGGTCCTGATGGAATGAAACTATCAGATAAAATAGAAAAAAAAATTGAGGGACTTATAGACAAGAAAATCTCAAAAAACCTCTCTCATTCTGAAAAATTAGGAAGAGTTAAAAGATTAGAAACAGGTACCCAAAAATATATTAAAATATTAAAAAAAAATTTCACAAAAGAGTTCAATTTAAGAGGATTAAGAATAGTAATCGATTGTGCGAATGGTGCTGGTTATAAAGCAGGTCCTGAATTATTAAAATCATTAGGAGCTAAAGTCATAGCAATAGGTGTTAAACCAAATGGTTTAAATATTAATAAAAAATGTGGATCAACTTTTCCAAGAAAAATTAGATCTGCTGTAAAAAAATATAAAGCACATATTGGAATATCTTTAGATGGAGATGCTGACAGGATTATAATGTGTGATGAAAAAAGTAATATAATAGATGGAGATCAAATTATAGCTGCCTTAGCAACAAGATGGAAAAATAAAAAAATGTTAAAAGGAGGAGTTGTTGGAACATTAATGTCAAATTATGGGTTAGAAAAATATTTTAAATCTAAAGGAATAAAATTTTTAAGGGCAAATGTTGGAGATAGATATGTTAAAGAAAAAATGCAAAAATATAATTTTAATTTAGGTGGTGAACAATCGGGACATATTATTTTAGGTAAATTTGCAACTACAGGAGATGGTTTGCTAGTAGCTTTAGAAGCACTTTTTGCTTTAAGAAAAGGAAAAAAGGCAAGTGAATTTTTTGAACAATTTAAAAAAACACCTCAGCTCTTAGAAAATATCGAAGTAAAAGATAAAAATGTTATTAACAAACCAGAGATAAAGAAAATTATAAAAAAAGCAGATAAATTAATTAAAGGTAAAGGGAGAATTTTAGTAAGAAAGTCAGGAACAGAATCTAAAATTAGAGTAATGGGAGAAAGTGAAAATAAAGATCTTTTATACAAATGTGTAAATATGATTTCAAAAAAAATTAAATAAATTGAAACCAAATTCTAAAATTTTAATTATTGCAGGATCTGACTCATCTGGTGGAGCAGGTATTCAAGCTGATATAAAAACTGTTACTGCTCTTGGTTCTTATGCGATGACAGCAATAACCGCAGTTACATCACAAAATACCACAGGTGTAAAATCAATTGTTGGGATTAAACCTAAAGAAATTTTTAATCAAATTATTTATAGTTGTAAAGATATAAGACCTGATGCAATAAAAATTGGTATGCTCCATTCTTCAGAAGTTATTAGAATGGTGCTGAAAGCTTTGGATGTAATTAAAGTTAAAAAAATCGTATTAGATCCAGTAATGGTTGCTAAAGGAGGGGCCAAACTAATAGATAGTAAAGCAATTCAATTTTTAAAATTTAAATTAATTAAAAAAGTATCACTTATTACACCCAATATCCCTGAGGCAGAAATATTAACTAAAACAAAAATTATAACAAAAGAGGATATGATTTTTGCTGCAAATAAACTTATATGTTTAGGTGCTAAAAATGTATTTATAAAAGGAGGCCATTTAATACATAAAGATGTAATAGATATTTTAATAAACCGAAAAGATATAAAGATCTTTAAAAGTGAGCGTCACAAAACAAAAAATACTCATGGTACAGGTTGTACTTTATCTAGCTCAGTTACAACTTTTTTATCATGTGGAAAAACAGTAAAGAAATCTTGTGAGCTTGGAATTAAGTATGTAAATTCTGCAATTAAATCAAACCCTAATTATGGAAAAGGTCATGGCCCAATTAACCATCTCACTTCCTTAACAGTAAACAAAAAATTTAAATAATGAAAAATATTGTCGTTGTTGGATCTCAATGGGGTGACGAAGGTAAAGGAAAAATAGTTGATTGGTTATCTGAACAGGCTGATGTAGTAATAAGATTTCAAGGAGGTCACAATGCTGGCCATACTTTAGTGATTGATGGTGTAACATATAAATTAAGATTACTACCATCTGGAATAGTTAGAAAAGGTAAAATATCAATTATTGGCAACGGAGTTGTCTTAGATCCATGGGCTTTATTAGAGGAAATAGAAGAAATAAAATCTAAAGGCGTAGAAGTAAATGTAAATAATTTTATTATTTCGGAGTCTGCAAATTTAATTTTGCCTTTTCATAGAGAAATGGATGAGATTAGAGAGGATGAAGCTGGAAAAAGCAAAATTGGAACTACAAGACGTGGAATTGGTCCAGCATACGAAGATAAAGTTGGAAGAAGATCTATAAGAGTTATGGATCTAAGATCTGAAAAAAATTTAGATCAAAGACTCGACTCTGTATTAGTTCATCATAATGCGATTAGAAAGGGTCTAGGAAAAAAAATTTTTGAAAAAGATCAGCTTAAATCTGATTTGATTAAAATAGCACCCAATATATTAGAATTCTCTCAGCCAGTTTGGTTAAAAATTGATGAATTTAAAAAACAAAAAAAGAAAATTTTATTTGAAGGTGCCCAGGGTATTTTACTTGATGTAGATCATGGAACTTATCCTTTTGTAACTTCATCTAATACTGTTGCTTCAAGCGCAGCGACAGGAACCGGTTGTGGTCCTAATTCGATAAATTACGTTCTTGGCATTACAAAAGCTTATACAACGAGAGTTGGAGAAGGCCCTTTTCCTACTGAGTTAACAGATGATATAGGTGAACTTTTAGGAACACGTGGGAAAGAATTTGGCACTGTTACAAGTAGAAAAAGAAGATGTGGATGGTTTGATGGTGTTTTAGTGAGGCAAACTATTAAAGTTTCAGGAATTAATGGAATCGCTTTAACAAAATTAGATGTACTTGATGAATTAGATGAAATTAAAATTTGTGTTGCTTATGATCTTGATGGCAAAAGATTAGATTATTTACCTGCCGCTGTAGAAGACCAGATAAAAATAAAACCAATTTATGAAACTTTTCCAGGTTGGAAAGTTTCTACAAGTGGAATCAAAAATATGGACTCATTACCTGAAAATGCAAAAAAATATATATTTGCTGTTGAAGATTTTATTGGTGCAAAAGTATCTAGTATATCAACTAGTCCAGAAAGAGATGATACTATTTTAATTGAAAATCCTTTTGAAGTTTAGTTAGCGGGTAAAAGATTCTTTGATTTTGCTAATAGAAGCATATGCTTTTGGAGTTTTTCAAATGCTTTATTTTCTATTTGTCTAACTCTTTCTCTGCTAATTTTATATTTTTTACTTAAATCTTCTAGTGTAGTTGGGTCATCATTTAGTCTTCTTGAGTATAAAATTTCTCTTTCTCTATCGTTTAGAACTTTAATAGAGTCTTTTAATAAATCTTTTCTTTGCTCCATCTCCTCATGGTGAGCAAATTTTAAGTCATGATCAAGTTCTTTATCAACTAACCAGTCTTGCCATTCATCACCATCTTCCCCAACTTGAGCATTTAGCGAGAACTCCTTTCCAGAAAGTCTTCTATTCATTGAAACGACTTCTTCTTTACTTACATCGAGCTTATTAGCGATATGATTTACGTGCTCATCTCTAAGGTCTCCTTCTGTTTCTGGAGAAATTTGATTCTTAATTTTCTTTAAATTAAAAAATAATTTTTTTTGAGCAGTAGTTGTTCCAATTTTTACAAGACTCCAAGATCTTAAAATATATTCTTGAATAGAAGCTTTAATCCACCACATAGCATAAGTTGCCAATCTAAAACCTTTTTCTGGTTCAAATTTTTTAACAGCTTGCATAAGACCTACATTTCCCTCTGAAATCATTTCATTAACAGGCAAACCATATCCTTTGTAGCCCATAGCAATCTTTGCAACTAATCTTAAGTGACTAGTGACTAGTTTTTCTGCAGATTTAATATTACCGGTCGCTTTCCAATTTTTTGCTAGCATATATTCCTCTTCTGCAGCTAACATCGGAAATTTTTTAATCTGCTCTAAATATGCAGATAGCCCACCTTCATTAGAAAGAGTTGGCAAATTATTGTTTATTGTTGTGCTCATAGCAGTGTTTATTTAATTAATTATACCTAATTTTCAATAATTTATTCTTTACTATTTCTAAGCATTTTTAGAATATTATTTAGATCTTTTGGCAAAACTGAGGAAAAAATCATCTCTTTCTTAGTATGTGGATGCATAAATCCTAAAGTTTTTGCATGTAAAAATTGTCTATTTAAATTAGTAATTGAATTTTGGATATCTAAATCAATATTTTTTAATTTTTTATATTTTTTTTTATATTTATCATCTCCAACTAGACTATTACCTTTGTAATTCATATGAACTCTTATCTGATGTGTTCTTCCTGTTTCTAGTTTACATTCAACTAAACTTAAAGTTGGTGTTTTTTGATTTTCAAAAATTTCAAGTGTTTTATAATTTGTTATAGCTTTCTTACCTTTAGAACTACTAACTTCCATAAGTTGTCTATTTTTTGAACTACGAGTTATAAATGTTTCAATCCTTCCTGAAGATGGTCTTAATTTTCCCCATATTAAAAGTTGGTACTCTCTTATAATTGTATGATCACTAAATTGTTTTGATAAATTTTCATGAGTTTCATTGTTCTTTGCAATTACAACTAAACCAGATGTGTTTTTATCTATTCTATGAACAATACCAGGTCTTAATTCATCACCTATATTTGACAACGAACCCTTATCATAATGTATCAATGCATTAACAACTGTTTTATCATAATTTCCAGCCCCTGGATGCATGATTATTCCAGCAGGTTTATTAATTACTAATAGATCATTATCTTCGTATATTATTTCTAATTTAAATTCGTAAGGCTTAAGGGATGTTATTTGGGGCTCTGGAAACTTAAGATTTATAGTATCACCAATTGAGACTTTTTTTGATGGATTTTTAATTATTTCATTATTTAGTGTTAACTTTTCTTTTAAAATTAAATTTTTAATTCTAGTTCTACTAATTAATTCCTCTCTTTTATTAATTACAACATCAACCCTTAAATTCTTCTCATCCTCTTTGACTATAAAATTAATGTTTTTTTCCATAAAATATAATATTAATACTATATGCGCTTGTAGCTCAACTGGATAGAGCGCCTGACTTCGGATCAGGAGGTTCTGGGTTCGACTCCTAGCAGGCGCACCAGTTATTCACCTATATTTATTAAAGTTCCTTTATCTCTTGCTTTCTCAAAAGAGTAATAAAATACAAATATTGCCAAAATTAAATAAAATCCGTTCAGAAAGATTGCATTAATAATATTTTCATAATTTACCATTCCATTGACCAAGATATTTCTAGTCTCCTCAAAAATATAAACCAATGGAAGCGCGAAAGCGATTGATTGAAAGATTTCTGGCAGTGTTTCGACTGGATAGTAAATACAGCCAAAAGGCGCTAATAAAAACATGGTTGACCACGCAATATTCTCAAAAGATGGTCCAAATCTTAACAATCCTGCTGAAACAAATAAACCAAGTGTAATTCCAAATAAATATAGACTTAAGAAAAGAAATGCTAAAGGAAGACCAAGTTTTAGCAAAGATATACCAAACAATGGAGAAGTTAATAGTATAGCTGGAATCAATCCAATTAATGCTCTTATTAAAGCAGTAAAAACTAGAGAGATTATTATCTCACTAATTTTCATCGGTGCAATGAATAAGTTTGTAAAATTTCTGCTCCAAATTTCCTCCAAAAATAACATATTAAAGCCAATACTTGTTCTAAATAAAAAATCATAAAGAATTGCACATGAAAGAATAACTCCTACCGCACCACTATAATAAGAGCTATGAGCTGCAAAAAAGTTAGAAATAAATCCCCAAAGAGTAATTTGAATTGAAGGCCAATAAATTAAATCTAATATTCTTGGAAATGATCTAGTTATTAAATAAAAGTGTCTTAAAAAAAGACCGTAAATTCTATTTAAATTCATTTTTATTTTCTTGCAATTTCTAAAAATACTTCCTCTAAATTTCTTCTTCCATATTTTGTTATTAATTCTTCAGGAGTTCCTCTATCCACTATTAAACCATCTTTCATCATTAAAACAGAACTACATAATCTTTTTACTTCTTCCATATTATGAGAGGCAAGCAAAACTGATATTTTTTTCTCCTTTTTGTAATCTTCTAAAAACGATCTTACAAAATCACCAGTTTCAGGATCTAATGAAGCAGTGGGTTCATCCAATAAAAGTACTGTTGGATCATTTATTAAAGCTTTAGCAAGACTTACCCTATTTTTTTGTCCAGAAGAAAGTTCTCCAGTAATTTTGTTTAAAAGGTCTTTTAATCTAAGTTTATTTGCAAGGTGATCTATTCTATCATTTAAATTTTTAATGTTATATAATTTTCCATAAACAATTAAATTTTGTTTAACTTTAAGTTTTTTAGGCAATTCAATATATGGTGAAATAAAATTCATTTTATGAAGAAGTGAGATTTTATTTTTTTCAATATTCTTTCCATTGATTAAAACCATACCATTACTTGGTTTTAATAATCCTAAAATCATTCCAATAGTTGTAGTTTTTCCACATCCATTAGGTCCTAATAGACCAACCATTTCATTTTCATTAATTTTAAAATTTATATTAGCTACTGCGTCTTTATCTTTATATTTTTTTGATAGATTGATTACTTCAATAGAATTTGTCATTAATATTTTGATGCTCTGTTTAATCTGTCGTTAATTGTTTTGCCAAGACCTTTGTTTGGTATTCTCTCAACTGCAATCTTTTTAAAACCATCATTTTTAATTTTTCTTAAAGTTGAATACAAATTTTTTGCAGCCTCGTCTATATTCTTAATTTTGGATAAATAATAATAGTTTTTTAATTTTAATTTTCTTTTTTTTATTAATAAATAAGCCTCATCTTTTTTTGGTTTTTTAACATTGACTCTTAAAGGTATCCCAGGTGAGTAATGCAATGGAAATAAACCAGGTGATAATTTTTTTTTTGAATTTGTATTAATTAATAATTTTTTTTTTAAAATATTTTCAATTTTTTTAGTATCTAGGCCCCCATATCTTAAAAGTGAGGGTTTTTTTAAAAGATTTAATATTGTTGACTCAACTCCAATTTTACTTTTTCCTCCTTTTAAAATATATTTTATTTTTAAACCAAATTCTTCTTTTACATCAGATGGTTTAACTGAACTTAATCTTGAGGATATATTTGCACTAGGCGCAGCTACTGGATAATCTAAATTTTTTAATAAATTTCTGAACAATTTATGTTTAGGAAAACGTACGGCAATACTTTTTTTATTATTAGTGACAAATTTTGATATTTTTGATTTATTTTTTAATTTCAAAACATATGTTATTGGACCTGGAGAAAATTTTTTGTAAAGTTTTATTAAATTATCATTCATATAACAGTCCTCTTTAAGTCTTTGAATATCGTAGTAATGGACAATAAGTGGATTGTTTAATGGTCTTTTTTTAAGACTATATATTTTCTTAACTGCACTATTCGAGTAAGCATTTGCAGCTAATCCATAAACAGTTTCTGTTGGTACTGCAACACAATGATCATTATCTAAATATTTTTTTGCTTTTTTGATATTTGATTGAATAGATTTCATGTATTAATAATTATTATTATATGAAAGATAAAATATTACCACTTGAATATGATCAGTATTCAGTCGAGGAGCTTACAGAAAAAGCAAATAAGATTATAGAGTTTTTAGAGAAGGAAAAAGATTTAAATAATTCAGTTGACAGTTATCAAGAACTTCTAAAATTAAATAATATTATTGAAAAGAAATTTCATAAAAATTTTAAATCTATTGGGGAAGAGACAAATAAAAAGATTAAACATATAAGTAAAAAAAATGAAAAAACAGCTTAATAAAATAGCTAAGGATACAAATATATTTCTTAAAAAATATATTAATTCACAAAAAAATTCTCAGCTAAAGTCACCTATGAAGTATGGTTTGTTTCCAGGTGGAAAGAAAATAAGATCTAAAATCTTAATCGACTTAGGGTCATTATTTTCAATAGATTACAAAACATTGATAATAGTTGGGTCGGCAGTTGAATGTATTCATGCTTATTCACTTATTCATGACGACCTACCCTGTATGGATGATGATGATATAAGAAGAGGAAAACCTTCAACTCATATTAAATTTGGCGAGTCTACAGCAGTTCTAGCAGGAAATTCATTACTGACTTTAGCTTTTGAAATTTTATCAAGTCCTAAATTGAAATTAAGTGAAAAGATAAAAATCAACCTAATCAAAAAATTATCAGAATGTTCAGGACATTTAGGAATAGCTGGTGGGCAATATTTAGATTTAAGTTATGAGAGAAAGAAAATATCAAGGAATAAAATATTAGAAATGGAAATAAAAAAAACTGGAATGTTATTTAGTTTTTGTTGTGCAGTTCCAGCAATAATTAAAAAAAAAACAATCCAAGAAATTAAATTTTTTGAAAATATTGGATCAAAAATTGGTTTACTATTCCAAATAGCTGATGATTTAATTGATCTGAAAAGTAATTCTAAGGAAGCTGGGAAAAAAACAGGAAAAGATCAAAAAAAAGGCAAGGCAACACTTATAAATTTAATAGGCTATGATGACTCACTTAAGTATTGTGATAAGATAATAAAAGATATTAATAAGAATTTAAGAAAATATGGTTCAAGATCTGAAAAAATAAATGAAACATTAGGCTATATATTGAATAGAAAAAAATGAAAAAAAATTATCAATTTTTAAATAATATCAATTTTCCATCTGATTTAAGAAAAGTTTCTGAAGATAATTTACAAAAAGTAGCAGATGAGGTGAGGGAGGAAATGATAAGTGCTGTTTCAGAAACAGGAGGTCACCTTGGTGCTGGTTTGGGAGTGGTTGAATTGACAGTTGCACTTCATTATGTTTTTGATACCCCAAATGATAAATTAATATGGGATGTTGGCCATCAATCTTACCCACATAAAATTTTAACTGGAAGAAAAGATAAAATTAGAACTTTACGACAGGGCGACGGTTTATCAGGTTTTACAAAAAGATCTGAAAGTGAGTATGATCCATTTGGAGCAGCACATAGTTCAACATCTATTTCATCTGCATTAGGAATTGCAGAGGCAAATAAATTAGAAAATAAGTCTTCCAATGTAATAGCTGTAATAGGTGATGGAGCAATTAGCGCAGGTATGGCTTATGAAGCCATGAATAATGCTGGAGCATCTAAGACAAAAATGATTGTTATTTTAAATGATAACGACATGTCAATTGCAAAGCCAGTTGGAGCAATGAGAACTTACTTAGCTAAATTATTTACAGGCAAAATATATTTTAGTCTTAGAGAAACTATAAAATTAATTACATCTGCATTTTCTAAGAGATTTAGTGCTAAAGCAGGAAAAGCAGAGGATTTTTTCCGTTCAGCAGTTACCGGAGGTACATTGTTTAGTTCGCTTGGCTTTTATTATGCGGGCCCAATAGATGGTCATGATTTATCCACTCTTGTTCCAATTTTAAAGAATGCAAAAGACTCAAAACATGAAGGCCCTATTATGATTCATATTAAAACTCAAAAAGGAAAAGGTTATTCTTATGCAGAAAAAGCAAATGACCATTATCATGGAGTATCAAAATTTAATGTTGAGACAGGAGAGCAGATAAAGAGCAAATCTAATCTACCAGCTTATACAAAAGTTTTTGCAAACACGTTAGTTAAGCATGCAAAAAAAGATAGTAAAATAGTAGGAATAACAGCAGCGATGCCAAGTGGTACCGGAATGGATATTTTTGGTAAAGAGTTTCCAAATAGAATGTTTGATGTAGGAATAGCAGAACAACATGCTGTAACTTTTGCAGCCGGTCTCGCAACCGAGGGATACAAACCATATGCTGCAATTTATTCTACATTTTTACAGAGAGCATATGATCAAGTTGTCCATGATGTTGCCATTCAAAGTTTAGCAGTTAGATTTGCGATAGATAGAGCAGGATTAGTTGGTGCTGATGGATCAACACATGCTGGCTCATTTGATATAACTTACTTATCAACTTTACCTAACTTTGTAGTAATGGCAGCAAGTGATGAAGCTGAACTTGTTAAAATGATTAATACTTCAGTAGATATAAATGACAGACCTTCTGCAATTAGATATCCAAGAGGAACCGGAGTAGGAGTTGACCTCCCATCAATAGATGAAAAAATTGAAATTGGTAAAGGGAGAGTTGTTCAAAAAGGGACACAAGTTTGTATCTTAAATCTCGGTACTCGACTTGAGGAGTGCAAGTTTGCTGTAGAGGAATTAAAAGCAAAAGGAGTTTCAACAACTTTGATAGATGCCAGATTTGCCAAGCCTTTAGACGAAGAACTTATACTAAAATCTGCTAAGGAACATGAGCTTATGATAACTATTGAAGAGGGATCAATAGGTGGTTTCGGTTCTCATGTTAAAAATTTATTGGCTGAAAGAGGAGTATTTGATAAAGGTTTAAAATTTAGATCAATGACTTTACCAGATGAATTTATTGAACAAAATGATCCAAAAAAAATGTATGATAAAGCTGGATTAAACAGTTATCAAATTTCTAAGAAAATTTCTGATATTTTGTTTCAAAAGGAAACAATAAGAGTTGTGAAAAATTAATTTAAGCTAACTACATTGGGCTTTATTCATTAAGTAGTGATCAAGTAAAATACAGTTCATCATAGCTTCACCAATTGGTACAGCTCTAATTCCTACACAAGGATCATGTCTACCTTTAACAGATATTGAAGTATTTTTCCCAAATTTATTTATAGTTTTTCTACTAGTTAAAATTGACGATGTTGGTTTGACAGCAAAAGATGCAATAATTTCTTGGCCCGTAGAAATTCCACCAAGAATTCCACCCGCTTTATTTGAATTGAATTTTAATTTATTTCCTTTTAAAGAAATTTCATCTGAATTTTGTTCTCCACTTAATTGTGATGAATTCATTCCTGCACCAATATTTACACCTTTAACTGCATTAATACTCATTAGACCTGAAGCTATGTCAGTATCCAATTTTGAATAAATTGGAGCACCTAAACCAACTGGGATACCTCTTGCTCTTATTTCAATCACTGCTCCACATGAGGATCCTGATTTTCTTACACCAAGCAAATATTTTTCCCATAATTTAATCATTGATTTATCTGGACAAAAAAATGGATTTTTTGAAATTACTTTATCGTTCCATTGATTTGTATCACATCCAAGAATTCCTAGCTGAGTTACCGCACCAATTACTTTAAATTTTTTACCTAATTTTTTTTGAAGTACAACTTTTGCTATTGCACCGGCCGCAACTCTTGCTGCAGTTTCTCTAGCAGAAGATCTACCACCACCCCTATAGTCTCTAATTCCATATTTTTTAAAATAAGTAAAATCTGCATGACCTGGTCTGAACTTATCTTTAATATTACTATAATCTTTGGATCTCATATCTTTGTTGTAAATTATGAGAGAAATAGGTGTTCCTGTAGTTTTACCCTCAAATACTCCTGACAATATTTGAACTTTATCATCCTCTTTTCTCTGAGTTGTAAATTTAGATTGTCCTGGTTTTCTTTTGTCTAATTCTATTTGAATATCTTGCTCTTTAAGATTTATGTTTGGAGGACAACCATCAACAATACAACCAATTGCAGGTCCATGAGATTCTCCCCAAGTTGTGAAACGAAATAGCTTTCCAAAAGTATTAAATGACATTATTTATATTATATAGATTATTTTGTTTAAATTATGAATCAAAAAAACTCTTTAGGTCTTAATAGTTGCTTTCTTGATATAGATGATCCAATTCATTTATTTCATGAATGGATGGAGGAAGCAAAGAAAAATGAGCCAAATGATCCAAACGCTGTTGCTTTGGCCACATCAGATAAAAATAACATCCCTTCAGTTAGAATGGTTTTGCTTAAAGATTTCAACAAAGATGGATTTGTATTTTATACAAATTTAAATAGTCAAAAGGGAAATGAATTAAAAGAAAATCCGTATGCTGCGATGTGTTTCCATTGGAAAAGTCTCCTAAGACAAATAAGAATTAATGGAAAGGTGTCATTAGTTTCTGATAAGGTTGCAGATGAATATTATTCATCTAGAGGGTATGAAAGTCGGATAGGAGCATGGGCTTCTAAGCAAAGTGAAGAATTAAATTCTCGAGAACAATTGTTAAAATCTATACAAGATTACAAAAAAAAATATAGCAACAAATCAGATGTACCAAGACCAAGTCACTGGTCTGGATGGATTTTATCTCCAGATAGTATTGAATTTTGGCTAGATGGTGAGAACAGAATCCATGAGAGATTAAAATATAATAAAGATAACTCCGGGAAGTGGAAAAAGTCTTTATTAAGTCCTTAAAAATTTCTTGATAAACTAAATGATGTTAATCTTTTAAGAATATTTTTTTCCACAGAATCTTTAAATACACTTAGAGAATTTGAGGCTAAATTTATATAGTGCTGTGCTTTTTGATAGCATTCCTGAATTATTTTATACTTATTTATAAGAGCAATAATTTCATTAAAGTCATCTTTTGTTCTTAATTCTTTTTGAAACATATTTGATAAAATTTTCTTCTCATTATTTCCTAATTTTTGAAAAAGTAAAATTATTGGTAAGGTAATTTTTCCTTCAAAAAAATCTTGACCAATTTTTTTACCAAATAGTTTGAGCTCAGCATTATAGTCTAGTGTATCGTCTGCTATTTGAAAAGTTAATCCCAGGTTTCTTCCATAAAATTCTAAAGCGTCTTTTTCTTTATTTTCTGCATCAGATAAAATTGCTCCAACTTTAGTTGCTGCTGCAAATAACTCAGCAGTTTTAGCTGAGATTATTTTTAAATATGTTTCTTCCAGCATATCAACTTCACCTTTGTGTTGAAGTTGCAGAACTTCTCCTTGAGCAATTTTAGATGAAGTGGACGATAATAATTTTAAAACTTCTAGGTTTCCGTCTTCTACCATCATTTCAAAACATCTGCTCAATAGATAATCTCCTATTAAAACTGACGAATGATTATCCCAAACTTTATTTAAAGTTTCTTTCCCTCTTCTAACAGTCCCTTCATCAATTACGTCATCATGCATCAATGTTGCGCTGTGAATTAATTCAACACACGCAGCTAAATTTATATCTCTAGAGCCTTTAGAGTAACCGCATAATTTTGCACTACCCAAAGTTAGTAAAGCTCTTAGTCTTTTTCCTCCAGTTTCTATGTGATAATCTGTCATTTTTTGAACCAGCTGTACTTCACTAGATAATTTTGATTTTATTTTTTCTTCGGTTAAAACTAGTTTTTCTTCAACCGAGTCTTTAAGCTGAAAATAAGAATCATTTATTTGATTTTTAAGCTGTACAACTGTTCCCATAACATTTTTAAATTAGTATAATTTGTTTATATATATTACTTATCAATTGACGCACCAGTTTCTTCAATTATAAGTAGTCTTTATATTCAATAAATAATTCTATAAGACTTAACTATGTTCTCTTTTTTTAAAAAGAAAAAAATTGTTGCTCACTTAAAATTAAGTGGAGTTATTGGTAATGCTGGAAAATTTAAACAAGGTATTGATTTTGCAGGTCAAGAAGAACTAATTAAAAAGGCTTTTTCTCTGAAAAAAGCGACAAGTGTTGCTATATCAATCAATTCTCCAGGAGGATCACCAGTTCAATCTCATTTAATCTACAGTTTTATTAGACAACAAGCAAAAAAACACAAAAAAAAAGTTATTGTATTCGCAGAAGACGTAGCAGCTTCTGGAGGCTATTTGATTTCTTGTGCTGGAGACGAAATTTATGCAAATTCAAGTTCAATAATTGGATCTATAGGAGTGATATATTCTTCTTTTGGATTTACAGAGTTGATAAAAAAAATTGGGGTTGAAAGAAGAGTTCATACCGCTGGCAAAAACAAAAGCACACTTGATCCATTTTTAGAAGAAAAAAACGAGGATATTGAAAGATTAAAAAATATTCAATTGGATCTTCATAAAGACTTTATAGATGTTGTTGAAAAAAGTAGAGGATCAAAATTAAACAAATCTGATGTAGAACTTTTTTCAGGTGAGTTTTGGTCAGGCAGTAAAGCAAAAAATTTAGGATTGATTGATGGAATAGGTAACGCACATGAAATATTAAAAGATAAATTTGGTGAGGATGTAATTATTAAAAAATTTGAAAAATCAAAAGGATGGTTAAGTCAAAAACTTTCTTCATCTAGCAATCAAGTAGATCAAATAGCAAGCATTTTAGATGAAAGATCAATTTGGCAAAGATATGGTCTCTAAAGCAAAAAAAGAAAAAAAAAAAATTCAAACATTCCAAGAAACAATCTTAAATCTTCAGAAATTTTGGAGTAAAAAGGGATGCATTATTCTCCAGCCTTACGATATGGAGGTTGGAGCAGGAACTTTTCATCCGGCTACGACCCTAAGATCACTTGGAACTAAACCATGGAAAGCAGCTTACGTACAACCATCAAGAAGACCTACAGATGGAAGATATGGAGATAATCCAAACAGGTTACAACACTATTATCAATTTCAAGTTTTAATCAAACCTTCCCCTGAAAATATAAAAAAACTTTATCTAAATAGTTTAGATACTATAGGAATAGATCATAATGATCATGATATAAGGTTTGTTGAAGATGATTGGGAAAGTCCAACATTAGGTGCCGCAGGATTGGGATGGGAAGTATGGTGTGATGGAATGGAAATTACCCAATTTACCTATTTTCAACAAATGGCTGGATTTGATTGTAAACCTGTATCAGTTGAAATCACTTATGGCTTAGAAAGAATTTGTATGTTCACACAAAAAGAAAAAAATGTTTATGATTTATTGTGGAATGATGAAGGTGTAAAGTATCACGAAGTTTTTCATCAAGCTGAAAAAGAATTTTCAGCTTATAATTTTGAACATGCGAATGTAGAAACACTTTTGAAAATGTTTGAAATGCATGAGTCTGAGGCAAAAGATTTGGTAGAAAAAAAAATTTCTTTACCAGCATATGATCAATGTTTAAAAGCCAGTCATGTGTTTAATATTCTAGATGCAAGAGGTGCAATCAGTGTAGCGCAAAGAGCTGGTTATATTGCTAGAATAAGAGATATTACAAAATCTGCAGCTGGCATTTGGTTAGATAGTCAAAAGTAATGTCAGAGTTTTTTTTAGAATTATTTAGTGAAGAAATACCTTCAAATCTTCAACAAAATTTAAGGGTAGACTTACTTAAAAGTTTTAATGATTTATTTTTAGAAAAGTCAATTTTATTCAAAAAAAGCTCGTCATATTCAACACCAAACAGACTAGTTGTATTATTTGAAGGTGTTCAAAAAAATGTTGTACTAAAATCTGAGGAGATTAAAGGTCCAAATATTAAGTCACCAGAGGCAGCACTCGAGGGGTTTGTTAGGTCAAATAAAATTTTAAAAAAGGATCTCTACCAAAAGAAAACAGACAAAGGAGAATTTTATTTTTTCAAGACAAAATCAAAAAAATTGCACACACATGAATTACTAGAGGAATTTATCCCAATATTATTAAATAAAATTCAATGGAAAAAATCAATGTATTGGGGAACTTTTGACCTAAATTGGGGCAGACCATTAAAGTCAATTCTATCTGTATTTGATAAAAAAAAGTTAAATTTTAATTTTCATCACATAAGATCTTCTAACTCAACTTTTATTGATAAAGAATTTGAGGAAAATAAAAAGTCTTTCTTAGAATTTAAAAATTATAAAAGTTTTTTTAAAAAAATTGACATTATCGTTGATCACAACGAAAGAAAAAAGTTAATAGAAAAAAAATTTAACAATATACTAAAAAATAAAAATATTAAGATTCAACATAATCCTACATTACTTAATGAAGTTGTAGATTTAACAGATCAACCAAATATCCTTCTTTGTGAATTTGATAAGAAATTTTTAAATATTCCGAAAGAAATATTAATTATTACCATGCAATACCATCAAAAATATTTTCCTATATTTGATAATAAAGAAAATATTACCAATGAGTTTTTAGTGGTTGCAAACAAAAAAGATAAAAAGGGATTAATTAAATTAGGAAATGAAAGAGTAGTTGAAGCAAGATTAAGTGATGCAGAATTTTTTTGGAAAAAAGATAAATCTCAAAATATGGTCAAAAAAGTTACTGAATTAAAATCAATGAATTATTTTAAAGGGTTAGGGAGTTATTTCGATAAAGCCCAAAGAATGAGAAAATTGGGTGGAATGATATCTGATGAACTTTTAATCAGTAAAGAAAAAGTTGAATTGTCAGCATCAATTTGTAAAGTTGATTTATTATCAGAACTAGTGAGTGAATTTCCAGAACTTCAAGGTGTAATGGGGGGTTATTTTGCTAACGCACAAGGTTTTGATAAAGATTTAGCTTTGGCAATAACTGAGCAATATTTACCTACAGGTCCAGGTTCAAGAGTTCCAAAAAAACCATTTAGCATAGCCCTTTCTTTGGCTGATAAGATAGATACTTTAGTTGGTTTTTTTGGTTTAAATCAAAAGCCAACAAGTTCTAAAGATCCTTATGCTCTAAGAAGATTAGCATTGGGGGTAATAAGAATAATAGTTGAAAATAAAAAAGATTTTAAAATAAAAGATCTGATTAATTATTCTTCAAGCCTGTATTTAGATCAAGGTTTTGAAATTGATAACCAATCTCTACAAAATGAATTATCAAATTTTTTAATGGATAGATTAAAATATCACATGAAGGAAGAAAATATTAGAAATGATATAATTCAAGCATCAACTAGTTCTTTTAACTTAGATCAATCTGTTATTATTTTTAATAAAGCTAAACATTTAAATAAAATTATTAACAAACCAAATGGTTTGGATATTGTTGCAAGCTATAAAAGAGCCTCAAACATTTTAGACGGTGAATTAAAAAAAGATAAAATAGAATTATCAAATACAACTGACCCTGGTATTTTTAAAACTGAGTTAGAAAAAAACCTATTTAAAAAAATTAGTGAATTAAGGAAATATTTTTCAAGCATTAATAAAGATGAAAATTATGTTCAAACATTGGACAATTTAGCTAGCGTTAAAAGAGAGGTTTTTGACTTTTTTGATAATGTAATTGTGAACGAAGATGATCTGGTCATAAAGAAGAATAGATTGGAACTAATCCAAATGATGTGTAAAACGTTCAACAATTATGTTAATTTTTCTCTAATCGACTCCCGTTAATGAAAAAACATATATTAAACTTCAATTCTAAGGATAGTAAAAAAATTAAAAATCCTAAAAACTTTTTAGGAGGAAAAGGTGCTAATCTTTCTGAAATGGGAAGAATGGGTCTCCCAGTCCCGCCTGGTTTTACAATATCCACAAAAGTTTGTGAAATTTTTTATAAGGATAAAAAAAAATTAAATAAAAATCTAATTTCTCAGATTAGAAAAGAATTAAAATTAATTGAAAAAGATGTTTCTAAAAAATTTGGAGACTTAAAAAATCCACTTTTGTTGTCTGTACGTTCTGGCGCAAGAGTATCAATGCCAGGTATGATGGATACTATTCTAAATCTGGGTCTGAACGATAAAACAGTTAAAGCTTTAGCAGTCAAAACTTCAAATGGAAGATTTGCTAAAGACAGTTATAGAAGATTCATTCAAATGTATGGTAATGTGGTAATGGGTGTAAAAGGTTATCATTTCGAGGAATTAATTGAAAATTATAAACTTACCAAAGGTGTTTTGTTAGATACAGATTTAGATGAGAGTGATTGGGATGGATTAATTGAAGATTTTAAAAGGACAGTAAGAGAAAAGGCAAAAAAAGATTTTCCTCAAGATGTCTATGAACAATTACTAGGAGCAATAAGTGCAGTATTTTTATCGTGGGAAAGTAATAGAGCAAAAGTTTATAGAAAATTAAATCAAATCCCAGCCGAGTGGGGAACTGCTGTAAACGTTCAATCAATGGTTTTTGGAAATATGGGTGATAATTGTGCAACAGGAGTTGTGTTTACAAGAAATCCATCAGATGGATTAAATGAAATATATGGTGAGTATTTAATTAATGCGCAAGGTGAAGATGTTGTAGCGGGTACAAGGACTCCTCAATACATAACAAAAAAAGCTAGGAGAGATGCTAAAGTAAAAGAATTATCAATGGAAGAATCTATGCCTAAAGTCTTTAAAGAACTTCAAAAAATTTTGAAAAGATTAGAGATTCATTACAAAGATATGCAAGACGTAGAGTTTACAGTTGAAAATAGTAAATTATGGATGCTTCAAACAAGATCAGGAAAAAGAACAGCAAAATCAGCGGTCAAGATTGCAGTTGATATGGTTAAAGAAAAATTAATTTCTAAAAAGGAAGCTGTATTAAGAATTGACCCAAACTCCTTAGATACACTTTTGCATCCTACTTTGGATGAAAAAAGTTCAATTAATGTAATAGCAAATGGATTGCCAGCATCACCAGGTGCAGCCAGTGGTAAAGTTGTATTTACATCAGAAGAGGCTGAAAGATTAACCGCAATGATGCAAGACACAATTTTGGTCAGAGTAGAGACCTCTCCAGAAGATATACAAGGTATGCATGCTGCTAAAGGAATTTTAACGGCTAGAGGAGGAATGACAAGTCATGCAGCTGTTGTTGCAAGAGGTATGGGTAGACCATGTGTATCAGGATCAAGTGAAATTGATATAAACTATGAAAATAGATCTTTTAAAACTTCTTCAATGGAGATTAAAGAAGGAGACGTAATCACTATTGATGGCTCAACTGGAAGAATTATTGCTGGAAGTGTTTCAACTGTGAAGCCTGAAATATCTGGTGACTTTTCCAAGTTAATGTCTTGGGCAGATAGCTTTAGAAAATTAAAAGTAAGAACAAATTCTGAGACACCAAAAGATACCAAAACAGCAAAAGATTTTGGAGCAGAGGGTATTGGACTATGCAGAACTGAACATATGTTTTTTGATGAAGAACGAATTTTGTCTGTAAGAGAAATGATATTATCTAAGACAAAAGAAGACAGAGCAGTAGCATTACAAAAACTGTTACCGCATCAAAGAAAAGATTTTATAGATATTTTTAAAATCATGAGTGGATTACCAGTCACAGTTAGGTTGTTGGACCCACCATTACATGAATTTTTACCACGTACAGAAAAGGAAATTAATGAGGTTGCTAGTATAGTTAATCTCACAGTTAAAGAGGTTGAGACAAGAATCGAAGAGCTCCATGAGCAAAATCCTATGTTAGGTCATAGAGGATGTCGTCTGGGAATATCTTTTCCTGAAATTTATGAAATGCAATGCAAAGCAATATTTGAGGCTCTGGTTTACCTTAAAAAAAATAAAATTAAATCTGCATTTCCTGAAATAATGATACCTTTAGTATCTACAGAGGCTGAGATTAAAATAATGAAAGAATTAGTAATTAGAACTGCTAGTCAAGTTCAACAAGAAAATAAATTAAAAATAGAATTTTTAGTAGGAACGATGATTGAATTACCTAGAGCGGCAATAAAAGCAATGGAGATTGCTAAGCATGCAGAATTCTTTAGTTTTGGAACAAATGATTTAACTCAGACTACTTTTGGGATCAGTAGAGATGATAGTGGTAAATTCTTAAATGATTATTTAGAAAACAAAATATTTTCTGTTGATCCTTTTGTTTCAATAGATGATGGGGTTTCAGATTTAGTAGAAATTGCAGTAGAAAAAGGACGAAAACAAAATAAAAATCTTAAATTAGGTATCTGTGGAGAGCATGGAGGAGATCCGCATAGCATATTTTTTTGCTCTAAAGCAGGATTGAATTATGTTTCATGCTCACCTTATAGAGTTCCAATTGCTAGATTAGCTGCAGCGCAAGCAGAAATAAAAAAATAAAAATTTTAATTATTAATAATTTAAAATTTAACCATTAGGACCAGTAAGCATACTTACTCGAATACATAAAATCAAGATTCCAAATATTATAGGTAATACAATAATGTTTGTTACAAAAGAATATTTACTTTTTTTTATAATTTTAAAAAGTAAGTTTGTAATTCCTAAAGAAAACAAGATTGAAAAAAAATAAGAATATCCCATTAAATGAACTGATGAAGATTGTTGAAGAATGAATGTATAAGACAAGAATAAAAATAATATTGGAAGAATAATTAAGTTAAAAAATTTTTTTTCATTTTTATAAGTAATAAATAGACCGTAAAATGATAGTAATGAGATTAATATCATACTTAAAATTGACAAAGAACAGTTAAAAACTTCTATTTTTGTATTTAAATTCATTGA
>CACJPL010000009.1 GCA_902595285.1 uncultured Pelagibacteraceae bacterium
AATTTAAAATTTTCATTCTTAAACTTGACCAATGAGCACAACTTCAGCTAGATTGCATAATGCCAAAATTATTTACTGGAGCAGAAATTGTATTTAAATGTCTAGAAGACCAAAAGGTGGAGCATATCTTTGGTTATCCCGGTGGCGCAGTCTTACCAATTTATGATGAATTAAAAAATCATCCTTCTATAAAGCATATTTTAGTTAGACATGAACAAGGTGCAGGCCACGCAGCTGAAGGATATGCAAGATCATCAGGAAAACCAGGAGTAGTTTTAGTTACATCAGGCCCAGGAGCCACAAATGTTGTAACTGCTTTAACTGATGCTTATATGGATTCTGTTCCATTGATTTGTATTTCTGGTCAGGTTCCGACACATTTAATTGGAACTGATGCTTTTCAAGAATGTGACACCACTGGAATTACAAGACCTTGTACTAAACACAATTGGTTAGTTAAAGATATAAATGATCTAGCAAAAGTTATGCATGAAGCTTTTAGAGTAGCAACAACTGGAAGACCTGGACCAGTTTTAGTTGATATTCCAAAAGATGTTCAATTTGCAAAGACTAAATATAAAAAACCAAATAAAGAGAAAAAATTAAATGGTAAATCACATAATAAATTTTCTCAAGATCAAATTGATGAATTGGTAAAACTGTTACGTAAAGCAAAAAAACCAATCATCTATAGTGGTGGGGGAGTGATTAACTCAGGACCAAAAGCAAGCCAGGCTCTGAGAGAATTTGTGGATTTAACTGGTTTTCCAATTACTTCTACTCTTCAAGGTTTGGGTGCATACCCTGGAGATGATAATCAATTTTTAGGAATGCTTGGTATGCATGGTACTTATGAGGCAAATAATGCTATGCATGATTGTGATCTTTTAATAAATATTGGTGCAAGGTTTGATGATCGTATTACAGGAAAAATAGATGAGTTTTCGCCAAATTCAAAAAAAGTTCATATTGATATAGATCCTTCATCAATAAATAAAATTATCAAGGTGGATCTTGCAATAGTTGGAGATGTTACCAGTGTCATCAGTAAAATTAATAAAACAATTATAAAAAGTAAAAATGGTCAGAGCAAGTCTAACAAATCAAATATTGCTAAATGGTGGGAAACAATTGAAAAATGGAGAGGAAAAAATTCTCTAAATTTTGTTAATAGTGATGTAAGTATTAAACCACAACATGCTGTTCAAAGACTTTATGAATTAACTAAGAATAAAGATACCTATGTAACTACTGAGGTTGGGCAACATCAAATGTGGGCTGCTCAGCATTATAAATTTAATAAACCAAACAGATGGATGACATCCGGTGGCCTAGGTACTATGGGCTATGGTTTGCCAGCAGCAGTAGGGGTACAAATTGCCCATCCTAAAAAATTAGTGATCGATATTGCTGGCGAAGCTTCAGTTTTAATGACAATGCAAGAAATGTCAACAGCGGTTCAATACAATCTTCCAATAAAAATATTTATTTTAAATAATCAATATATGGGAATGGTAAGACAGTGGCAGGAATTGTTGCATGAAAAGAATTATTCTGAAAGTTATTCAGAAGCATTACCGGATTTTATGAAAATGGCAGAAGCTTATGGATGCAAAGGAATCAAAGCTGACAATCCATCAGATTTGGATCACAAAATTCAAGAAATGATTGATTATGATGGACCAGTTATATTTGATTGCCATGTAGATCCTAATGAAAATTGCTTTCCAATGATCCCATCTGGAAAACCTCATAACCAAATGATCTTGGGTCCAAATGATCAGGGGGATAATAAAATTAAAGGAAAAGGCAAAGCCTTAGTATAATCATAATGCCGAAATCAAAGTCAGCTTACAGCATACCTACGAAGAAACAAAAACCAGATACATATATTTTTGTAGTATGGGTAGATAATGAGGCTGGAGTTTTGGCAAGGGTAGTCGGTTTATTTTCAGGCCGAGGGTACAATATCGAGTCATTAGCTGTTGCTGAGGTTGATGCAGTTAAAAATATTTCAAGAATAACAATTGTTACTACTGGAACACCCCAAGTTATTGATCAAATAAGACTTCAATTAACAAAATTAGTACCAGTTCATAAAGTTGCTGAATTTAAAAGAGAAGATAAAGGAGTAATATTTAAGGAAATGGCATTATTTAAAGTTGTTGGAAAGAGAAATAAAATTCAAAAATGTTTAAATGCTTGTAAAAAATTTAATCCCGTAATATTAGATGAAACAAAAACTTCAGCAGTAATTCAAATAACTGCTCTAAGAAGAGAAATTGATAAAATGAATAAAAAATTAAAGCCCTTAGGACTTATTAGCACTTCAAGAACTGGGGCAGTTGCTATGACGAGAGGTGCTAAAATATTTAATTAATTTAATAGGAGAGACGATATGAAAATGTTTTATGAAAAAGATGCAGATGTAAATCTGATTAAAAGCAAAAAAGTTGCTATTTTTGGTTATGGAAGTCAAGGGCATGCTCATGCCTTAAATTTAAAAGATAGTGGCGTAAAAGAAATTGTTGTTGCTTTAAGAGAAGGTTCATCAAGTGCAGCAAAAGCAGAGTCAAAAGGTTTAAAAGTAATGACTTTATCAGATGCTGCTGAGTGGGCTGATGTAGTAATGATTTTAACTCCAGATGAGTTACAAGCAGAAATTTATAAAAATCATATTGAACAAAGAGTAAGAGAAGGAACAAGTATTGCTTTTGCTCATGGTTTAAACGTGCATTATGATTTAATAAAAGCTAGAAAAGATCTTGATGTTTTTATGGTTGCTCCAAAAGGACCTGGTCATTTAGTTAGAAGTGAATATGAAAAAGGAGGTGGAGTTCCTTGTTTGTTTGCTGTACATCAAAATGGCTCAGGAAAGGCAAGAGACTTAGCGTTATCATATGCCTCAGCAGTTGGAGGAGGAAGATCTGGAATAATTGAAACTACATTTAAAGATGAAGTTGAAACAGATCTATTCGGCGAACAGACTGTATTGTGTGGAGGACTTGTTGAATTGATTAAAAATGGTTATGAAACTTTAGTTGAAGCAGGTTATGAACCAGAGATGGCATATTTTGAAACAGTTCATGAAGTTAAATTGATTGTTGATTTAATTTATGAAGGAGGAATTGCAAACATGAATTATTCTATCTCGAATACGGCTGAATATGGTGAATATCAATCAGGTCCTAGAGTGGTGAATAAAGAAGAAACTAAAAAAAGAATGAAAGAAGTTTTGGCTGAAATTCAATCCGGAAAATTCACAAAAGAGTGGATGGATGAGTGTAAAAATGGTCAAAAAAACTTCCTTGCTACAAGAGCTAAATTGGCTGAACATCCAGTAGAAAAAGTGGGTGCTGAATTAAGAGCTATGATGCCATGGATTAGTAAGAAAAAATTAGTTGATAGTGATAAAAGTTAATTTTTATTAGTAAATTATAGCTACAATAATTCGATTATTTCACCTATACTTTTTTAAATAAAATTAAAAAACGAGGGGAAAAATGAAGACTAAAAATATAGTAAGAATACTGTTGTCATTAGTTCTAGTATTCGGATTTTCTTCAGCGTGGGCCAAAACTATTAAATGGTCTATGCAAGGAGACAGTCTAACACTAGATCCACATGCACAAAATGAAGGTCCAACTACTCAAGTATCTAGACAAGTTTACGAAGCTCTAGTTCAAAGAGGCTTGGATATGAAAATAGGGCCTGCTTTAGCAACAAAATGGAAAACTACTGATCCAAATACTTGGATTTTTACTTTAAGAGAAGATGCTAAGTTTTCAGATGGTTCTGGAATGACATCGGCAGATGTTGTCTTTAGTATATTAAGAGCTAAACAAAGAACATCCGACTTTAAAGAATATATTAGCACTGTTGCTAATGTTGAGGCGGTTGGAGATTATGCTGTTAAAATTACAACAAGTAAACCGAACCCAATTCTTTTAAACCAACTATCAAACATTTTTATAATGTCTAAAGCTTGGTCTGAGAAAAACTTTGCAATGTCCCCACAAAATTGGGATGCAGGACAAGAAACTTTCTCTGCAACTAATGCAATGGGAACCGGTCCTTTTAAAATCACTTTAAGAGAACCTAATACTAAGACAGTGTTTAAAAGAAATAAACACTGGTGGGGCGAGATGAAAGATAAAAAAGTAACTCAAATTGAATTACTTCCAATTAAAAATGCAGCTACAAGAGTTGCAGCTTTATTGTCAGGAGAAATTGACTTGGTTACTGATGCGCCAGTTCAAGATTTAAAAAGAATTGGATCTTCTTCAGGCCACAAAGTTGAAAGTACAGCTCAAATGAGAACAATTTTCTTAGGTATGGATCAAGCAGTTGACAAGCTTAGAACTGGTAATACAGGAGACAATCCGTTTAAGAAAAAAGAAGTAAGACAAGCACTTTATCAAGCAATTGATATTGAAGCGATCAAGAAAAAAGTTATGAGAGGTCTAAGTGAACCAGCAGGTATTATAACTTTCCCTGGTGTAAATGGTTATACAGCAGATCTTGATAAAAGATTACCTTATGATGTTGATGCAGCAAAAAAACTTTTAGCTAGCGCAGGATATCCTAATGGTTTTAATGTAGAGCTGAGATGTCCAAACGACAGATATGTGAACGACGAAGCAATTTGTACAGCTGTTGTGGGAATGTTAGGAAAAATAGGTGTTAATGTTAATTTGTTTGCGCAGACTAAAAGTAAACACTTTAAAGAGCTTAAAGATAATCAGGGTGATTTCTATATGCTAGGATGGGGTGTTCCAACTTTAGATAGTCACTATGTTTTCCATTACTTATACGAAAGCGGAGCGAGCTGGAATAAAGTAAATTTCAGTAATTCAGAGGTAGATGCTGCAATCAGAGTTATGGAAGGTGAAGTAGATCTAGACAAAAGAAATGCTGCAATTGCAAAAGCATGGAAAATTGTAAAAGACGATATTTCATATCTTCCTTTACATCACCAAGTAATTTCTTGGGCAGCTAAGAGTAATGTTAATGTTCCTATCAGACCGAATAACGAACCGTTATTCCGAACTGCTAGCTTTAATTAAATAAAATTATTACAAGCCCTTTTTAAAAAAAAGGGCTTGTAAATTTAAACTTTCACAAATTGATAAAATATTTTTTTAAAAGACTGTTTCAATCAGCTTTAGTAATGCTAGTTGTTGCGTTTGTATCTTTTTCTTTATTTAATTTTGTCGGAGATCCAATTAATAACATGGTTGGAGAGGAAACTTCAGACGAAGAAAGAGCTGAATTAAGAGAAACATTGGGATTAATGGATCCAATACATGTTCAATTTACAAGATTTGTTATTAATGCTTCTCAAGGTGAATTTGGGATATCTTACCAATTAAGACGGCCTGTTTCTGAGCTAATAGTTGAGAGATTACCAGCAACTATTGAACTTGTAGTTATTTCTGCATTAATTGCATTAGTTACAGGCACTTTATTAGGGGTTTATACTGGAATTAATAGAAAAGGATTTTTAAGTGATTTTATCTTAGCCGTTTCCTTACTAGGAGTTTCGCTTCCGACATTTGTAATTGGTATTTTGTTTATTTATTTATTTGCGGTCATATTAGGAGTTTTACCATCATTTGGAAGAGGCGAGGTTGTTGATCTGGGCTTTTGGACTACAGGTTTTTTGTCAATCTCTGGACTTAAAGCAATTATACTTCCTTCAGTTACACTAAGTCTTTTTCAAATGACTTATATTATCAGACTGGTTAGAGCTGAAATGATGGAAATCTTACAAACTGATTATATAAAATTTGCACGTGCACGAGGAATAAGTGAAAAAAGTATAAAGTACAAACATGCTTTAAAAAATGGGTTAATACCAGTAATTACTATTGCTGGTATTAATATTGGAACATTAATTGCATTTTCTATTATTACTGAAACAGTTTTTCAGTGGCCAGGAATGGGTTTCTTATTTATTCAAGCAGTTCAATTCGTAGATATTCCAATAATGTCTGCTTACTTAGTATTTATAGCTTTTGTTTTTGTTATGATAAATTTTATTGTTGATATTTTATATTATTTTATTGATCCAAGAATTAGAGTAAAAGGAGATGTTGCAAGTGGATAATAATGCTTTAACTGCTTGGGGGAGAATTAAAGATAGCGATATCTTTCATAGCTTTATTAAATCTCCAACAGCAATAGTATCATCAGCAATATTGTTTATAATTTTTTTCTGCTCTTTTTTTGTTGAACTTATCACACCTTATAATCCTTTTGACCCTTCTTCATTATCTCTTATGGATGCCTTTACCCCACCTTCTTGGACAGAAGATGGACTTGCTAAATTTATTTTAGGAACCGATGGTCAAGGTAGAGATATGTTATCAACAATTTTATATGGATCGAGAATTTCGCTAATAGTTGGATTTTCTGCAATCATATTCAGTTTGATACTTGGTGTTGGTCTTGGATTAACAGCTGGTTTTTTTGGTGGAAAATATGAAATGATAGTGATGAGATTAACAGACGTTCAATTGACTGTTCCAAGTATTTTAATGGCCCTCTTGGTTGATGGTATTGCAAGAGGACTAATTTCAAGAGAAATGCACGATCAAATGGCAATTTATGTTTTGATATTTGCCATTGGAATTTCTGAATGGCCACAATTTGCAAGAGTATCTAGAGCTGCAACTTTAGTTGAAAAAAATAAAGATTATGTCTCAGCATCAACGATTATTGGTGTTTCAAATTTAATAATTATGTTTAAGCACATTTTACCAAATATTTTAAGACCAGTACTAGTTATAGGAACGATTGGTTTAGCACTTGCAATAATAGCAGAGTCGACTTTAAGTTTTTTAGGAGTTGGAGTGCCACCAACAACACCATCCTTAGGTACTTTAATAAGATTGGGTAACGATTTTTTATTTTCTGGAGAGTGGTGGATTACTTTTTTTCCAGCAATATTCTTAGTTATTTTAGCATTTTCAATTAATTTATTGGGAGATTGGATGAGAGATACCCTTAATCCAAAATTAACAAAATGAGTTTTTTAAAAATTAATAATTTGAGTGTTGATTATCAAATGAGAAAAGAAACTATTTATGCAGCCAAAAATGTAAATATTGAAGTAAATAAAGGTGAAATATTAGGTTTAGTTGGAGAATCTGGGTCCGGAAAGAGCACGGTAGGAAATGCAATAATTAACTTAATTGACGAACCAGGCAAAGTATCAGGAGGATCTGTTATCTTAGGAGATCTAAATATTCATGAAAATTCTGAAAGTATAATTAATTATAGAGGAAATAAAATTGGATTGATATTTCAAGACCCACAAACGTCTTTGAATCCAATTCTTACTGTTGGTGAACAATTAATTGAAACAATTCAAACTCACCTTCAATTGAGTAAGGAAGAAGCAAAAATTAAATCTATTAATTTGTTAAAAGAAGTTGGAATTAAGGATGCTGAGAAAAGATTTGATAATTATCCCCATCAATTTTCAGGAGGAATGAGGCAGAGGGTAGTAATATCTCTTGCTTTATGCTGTGAGCCAGAACTTCTTATTGCGGATGAACCAACTACTGCTTTAGATGTTTCAATTCAATCGCAAATTCTTGAATTAATAAAAAGATTAACAAAAGAAAGAAATCTTGCAGTTATTTTAATAACACATGATATGGGTGTGATAGCTGAAACCACTGATCGTGTTGCAGTAATGAAAAGTGGAGATCTGGTTGAAATAGGAATAACTAAAGAGATTTTAACAAATCCCCTAAAAATCTAGACAAAAATGTTGCCAGAGACGTAACTAGAATTGCATAAACAATATTAGCTGACACTGTGCTCTCCTATTAGATAAGCTATGGTTCCACCAATTACACCTGCTAACAAAATTGACCACTCTGGTGAGAATAAATAAATAATTGGTCCCAATATAGTTCCAAGCAAAACTGATAGAGTTACCGGTATAGTCTTAGATGCCCCAACCATCATGCATAAAAAATAAACTGGATTAAGAATCGCTAATCCCATCATCATATCTTTATTCAAATATTCTGAAAAAGAGAAACCTATAAATGTTCCGATAACCGATACACTTACAGTTGCACTTCCAATACCAATCCAATAATCAATTCTGTATTCTTTTGGAATTTTTTTGTAATTGCTTTTCATGATTAGCCAAGCAGAAACAGCAATAAAATGACAAGAAAAGTAATACTTCCACTTAGGTTGACTTTTGTGCATCATTAACGGAAATAAGGATACAGCCATAGGGTAAAGTCTTGCGTTAACAAACCAAACCGCCAAAAAAATATTTAACAAAGATGCTCCAATTAACATGGACTCAGCCATTACTAGTGAGCCCGGTAAAGCATAAGTCAAAACAGTTGAAAAAATACTTTCCTGAATATTAAAGCCTAAATTTTTAAAGAGAGCTCCTATTGCTATAAAGCAACAAGTAAGAGCAATAGCTGGACTATCATGTGTAAATATAGATCTATATCCTTTAAAGAAAAAATTTTTATTAATCATTATCCACCTAGGAACAATCTACCAACATCAGGATTTTGAAGTAAGTCGTCTCCTTTACCTGCAATGGCAGTTTGCCCAGATACTAAAACGTATCCTATATCTGCAAACTCCAATCCTTTTTTGGCATTTTGTTCTACTAGAATGATTGTTTTTTTTTCATTTTGCTGAAGATCTCTTAATATTTCAAAAACCATCTCAATATATCTAGGTTCAAGTCCAATTGATGGTTCATCTACTAAAAGTACTGAAGGTTTCATAACTAACGCTCTAGATATTTCTAGCAATCTTCTCTCTCCACCAGATAAAACTTTTGCAGGTTGGTTTCTTCTATTTCTTAACCTTTCATACTTTTCAAAAATTCTTTCAGCCTCTTCATAAGACTCATCTGTTTTTTCTTTTATATATCCTCCCATTAATAAGTTTTCTTCTACTGTCATATCTGGAAATACAGAGTTATCCTGCAATATATAAGCTATACCGACTGACTTTAACTTTTCAGCTGGGGTAAGATTTGTAATTTCTTTTCCTTCAAGTTCAATTTGACCAGAAAAAATATTTGTAAAACCATATATCGAATGAAGAATTGTAGATTTGCCTGCACCATTAGGTCCAATTAAACACAAAGACTGGGCTTTATTAACGAATAAATCAAAGTTATGTAAAATTTCCATTTTTCCATAACCTGCATTTAAATTTTTAATAGTTAAATGAACTTCGTTTGGAGATAATTTTTTTAAATCATCTGGTGTTGGAGCTTTTCCTAATACTTCATATTGGTTAGCCATTATTGTGCTCCTAAATACGCATCAACGACACGTTTATCATTTTTAATTTCATCAGGTGATCCATTAGCTAACATTTTACCATGAGCTAAACAAAAAATATTTTCTGCTAATTGCATAATAACTCTCATGTTATGCTCAATCACCAAAAGTGTTATTCCAAAATCTTGATTTACTTTAATTAACCTATCAATAATACCATTTATTAAAGTTGGATTAATTCCAGCTGTAGGCTCATCTAATAATAACATTTCAGGTTCGTTCATCAATGCCATTGCCAGTTCTAATAATTTTTGCTGACCAAAAGATAGATCTCCTGCTCTTAGATTTCTTTTTTGAAACAAACCTACGAAATTCAATAAATTTTCAGCTTTATCTGTTAATTCTTGTGGAATTTTTGAAAATATTTTCATTAAATCTGCGTCACTGCCTTTATGACTAATAAGCATATTTTCTATACAATTAAGTTTTCCATAAATTCTAGTTTGCTGAAAAGTTCTCAATAATCCTAACTTAGCAATTACTGGAACTGGTAATTCTGAAACTTCTTTGCCATTAAATTTAATAGATCCATTATCTATTGGGTAAGTGCCTACAATCGAATTGAATAACGTGGTTTTTCCAGAACCATTTGGTCCAATTAATCCAACTATCTTTCCTTTTTCAACATTCATTGAGATGTCAACGTTCGCTTTTACACCTCCGAACGATTTGCTTACATTATTAACTTCTAAAATACTCATTTCAGTTCTACCTGTGCTTTACGATCCTTTTCATCAACTACTTCACCAAATCTCTCTGGATATTTTTCTCTTAACCATCCCATAATTCCTTCTGGGAAATAAATTACAATTACAACAATCAAAACACCTAAGGCAACATACTGCCAACCCAAAAAGAATGTCCAAAAGCCTTCTTTAAAAATATGAAAAACAGTTGCACCAATAATTGGACCCCAAAGTGTTCCTTTGCCTCCAAGTATTGCCATCAATACCATGAATACTCCCATCTCTCTTCCGTCGAATGCGACGTCTGTAGAGTCGATATATCCAACTAAACCTCCCATTATTCCTCCTGCCAAACCGCAGAAGAATGCTGATATCATCCAACCAATAATTTTATATTTCATTGTTTCAATTCCCATAGCCTCAGCTTTATCTTCATTGTCCCTAATTGCATTTAATATCAACTTAAATCTAGTTGTATAAATTGCTCTAACAGTTACGAAGGTCAGAACTAAAACAAAAAAACTTAGGAAATAAAAAAATTCACCTCTTGAATCTAAACTTCCAACGTCAGGAAATGGTGGCGTAGTGAAACCTTGTCCAGCTCCAATGATTTCAATTCCTCCAGAAATTTCACCTGCTGCAACACCCAATCCTAATGTACAAATTGCAAAATAATGTCCTCTTAGTCCTAAAATAGAGTACCCAATTAAACCTGCTACAATAGTTGGTACAACTGCAGCAACTATCAATCCGACAGCCATACCCTGAAAAAATTGTGCAGGGGTATGCACAAAAGTTTTCTCTCCACCACTTTCAGTCCACTCAGCTAGTGGAAAAAACATTCCAACTTGCACAGAAGCACACAGATACATACCAAGACCGTAAAAGAGAATATTTCCAAATGAATTATACCCCATTTCACCACCTTGAATATTCCAGGTAGTTGCAAGAACTATTAATACACATAGTATTGATAACTGAACTTTAAAAGCTGGAAATACAAATGGAGCTGCTATACCAAAGATCAAAATTCCAATGTACAAAATTAAATTATTTTTCATTATTTTAAGTACTCTCTTTTTCTAGAAAGTTTAAATCTTCTGTAAATAAGTATTAAAACTAAAAGCAAAAATACTGATCCTATTCTAAATTCTGTTCCTAAAATATAATCAGCAAATTCCTCAAATACACCCAGCCCCATTCCTGACATTGCAACACCAGGTAAATTTCCAAGTCCTGCAACAATTACGATCATAAAAGATCTTATTGTGTAAGGTAAACCCATATAAGGATGTATAGTAAATGTTATAGATATTAAAGCACCTGCAACACCACAAAGGGCCGCATTAATTCCAAATGTTGCTGCATAAACTTTTTCTGTATCTACGCCTAATATCTTTGCTGCTCTTGCATTTTGCGCTGTAGCCCTAATAGCACGTCCAAGTTTAGATTTTTTCATATAAATTACTAAACAAATTGCAAATAAAATACTTATAAACGCAGAAAATATTTTTGAATTCGGCAACACAACATTATTATTAAATAACATAGTTGTTCCATAATCTGAATTTGCAAGAACAACGTCTGCACCAAATGCAAAATTCATTAATTGCATGAAAAGAATACTTATTCCAAAAGTTGCTAAAATAGAGATAAATAGATCTCTATCTACTACTTTATTAATTACGAGTTTGTAAATCGCTATACCAACAAAGTACATTATTACTGGCGCAACAATTACTCCCCATGCTGGATGAATACCATAGAGATACATAAAATATGCAATGTACCCTCCTAAAATAACAAGATCTCCTTGTGCAATATTAATTATATTCATTACTCCCCATTGAAGTGCCATGCCATATGCAATCAATGCAAATAAAATTCCAAGTAAAATTCCATCCAAGCATGCTTGAACAGAAATCATTGGATATTGGAAGACCATGAAATCCATATTGAACCCTTTAAAAAAATACCCCCTATATATAATATATTAGGGGGTATTTATAGATTTGTTTTTATCTTTTAGACCAAGAAGGAATTGGGTGAATTAACTTAGCTGATGCCCATTTAGTTGGAGCAACAACTTTATTTTCACATTTTCCTGCATCGTCACACATTACTTGGAAAAGTACCATTGGCTTGTCAACATTCTGACCACCAGGTGCAAATTTTATGTTTCCATAAAAAGTTTGCATGTTAGTAGCTGCAAGAGCATCTCTTACTTTCTTTTGATCAAAAGAATTTGCTCTCTCGAATGCATCTTTAAATACCAATAGAGCAGCTGAAGATTCTGCTGCTTGATATGGAGGTGCATAACCAAACTCTTTAGTAAAGTCTGCATCATAAGTCATACCATCTTTAAAGAAATCATCTTTGTAAGTTAGTGTTTTATGCCACTGAGAAGCACATAAAGCATATTGAGAGTTTTTACCATGTTGCTTTGACAACTTAGCTGCATCACAGTGTGTCATCGCTAACATTGGAACATCAACTTTCATCTCAGATATTTGTCTGATAGCAGTTAGAGCACCTTTAGTGTGACCTGAAACAACTAAAACATCTGGTTTCATTTGTTTCACTTTGACTAAAGTAGCGGCCATATCATTAAGCTCTTTTGGTAATTTATCATCAATTACTTTTTTAGAGCCAGTTCTCTTAATTGCATCTAACACGCCAAGTCTTACATCTTGAGAAAATGCATCTTGTTCAAACGCCATTGCAACGGTAACTCCTTTTCCATTATTCTTTTCAACTGCTAGATCTATAGCAACATCAAGATACAAGTTGGCTGGAGCTAATACAGCAAATAGATATTTGTAACCTTTTGTAAACAAAGATCTAGATGCACCATTTGCTTCAACCATTGGAACACCATATTTTTCAGTTACTGGTGCAATCGCTTTAGTTAAACCAGAACTGTAAGGGCCAAGCATAAACTCAACACCATCTTGTGAAATTAATCTTTCTGCAAGCTGGGCAGCTCTCTTAGGGTTTGACTCATCATCATAATAAATAATATCAAACTTATAAGTTTTTCCACCAACTTTAACACCACCCATGCTGTTAATTCTGTCAACGGCCATGTTATAACCATTTTGAGTATGAACACCATTAGATGAGTATTTACCAGTTAGGGAAATAGCAGCACCTAAAATAATTTTGTCACCAACAACTTTTGCAAAAGATGCAACAGAAGTTGAAAATAAAATTACTAATGCAGAAACAAAACTTAAAATTATTTTATTTAATCTCATTTTATTTCCTCTTTAATTAATTAATTATTAATTGATTAAATAAAGAAATTTAATTTTATGCAAGTGGCAATAAAGGCCAAATTTAATTAATATTGTTGAGTTATAACAATTATTGCGGCAATAATTACTAAAACACTCGCAGAAATTGTATTAATTGTTTTTGGATTAGCAGTTATCCATTTTATTAATTTTTGTGCAAGCATTGCATAGCCAATTAAAGATAAAAAATCTAAAACGATGTAAGTTGTAATTAAAATTACAAATTGAACCAATAAATTTGAATTAAAGTCAATAAACTGTGGGAATATAAAAGGAAAAAACATCCAAGCCTTAGGACTTGTACCAGCAACTAAAAAACCATCTCTAAAAAAAGATAAGTTACTTTTTTTTATTTCTCCCTCATTTAAAATACTTTTTGGTCGAGATTTATAAATATCATAGGCTAAATATAATAAATAGACTATTCCGATCCATTTAAACGCATTAAGTGCCACTGAGTTTTCTGAAAAAAAAGATCCAATTACAAAAATAACTAAAGTTGCCTGAATCAAATTTGCAGTTACGTCTCCTAAAGCAGACCATACACATTTTCCAACGCCATAATTCATTGAATAAGAGATAATCACAATTCGGGGGGTTCCAGGTGTAATAAATAAAAAAATAATTATCTGTAGATAAAGTATAAAATCTAGGGGGAGCATAAAAAAAGATAGTCCTTAAAAACCGGGAGCTAAAGATGGCTAAGAAGGACTATCTAACAGATAATATCAGAGGCTAAAAAAAATGCATTAAATTTTTTTTTCAAATATAAAGGATTTATGAAAAAAAAAGGTCACAGGCCAATTACTAAAGTCAAAAATCCAGAACCCAAAATGGACGATCCTGATTGGATCATTTGGGCAGCCTGGGCAGATAGGATCACTTTCGAGGAAATTGAAAAAAAAACAGGGAAGAAAGAATCTGATGTAATTAAAATTATGAGGAGATCTTTAAAACCATCATCTTTCAGATTATGGAGAAAAAGAGTAAATCAAAAAAGTATAAAACATCGCAAAAAATTTGAATACTCTAGAAAAGAAATTACTAGTAAAATTAAAAAAGGTGACTATCTATAGTTCATGAAAAAAATTACAATGTATACAGGTCCCTTTTGTAATTATTGTGAGGCAGCTAAAAGATTATTTACTAGAAATAATGCACCATATAATGAAATTGATATTTCAAAAGTTGAAGGTGCTATGGATGAAATGATTAAAAAAGCTAATGGGAAAAGAACTATTCCCCAAATTTTTTTTGATGATTTACATGTTGGTGGTTATGATGAAGTAAGAGCTTTAGAAAAAGAAAATAAGCTTCACGATTTTTTAAAATAGAAATTTTAATTTGCAGACATTATTGCCTGGAAAGGTCCACTGCCAATAAATAATTTATTACCACCACCATTAACAAGGTGCATTCCCTCACCAACATTAAATGTCATGCTTATAGAAGTAGTATCTGCTGTAATAACAACTGGATTTGCAAATGTTACTAAACCCTCTAGTTTATCAACCTCGGCCGAATTTGTGGCTCTATGTTCATTAGTGTCAACTAAATATCCAATAATTTCCGCTGTAGTTCCATTAATATTTTCAACTTCAGCCTTTGCTTTAAAAGGATCTCCTGTTCCACCAAAATGTGTTAAAGTTTCTACAAATTTTCCTGCCGTGATAGCGCTTGAACCACATACTGAACTATTAGTATGAGTGCTAGCTTGTGCGTGTGTTCCTGAATTAGCTACAGTTCCACAAAAAACTCCTGTACCACCAGTCATTCCAGTCATTGATGCGCTGAGCTCACCTGCCCAAGTTATACCAAAAGTATTATCCATATAAGCATATCCATGAGTATAAGTTCCTACCGGAGGTCTTATATAAGTGCCATCTAAAACTATTTCTGCTCCTTGCGTTACAGACGCAGTTGCTCCACTTGAATTATTAAAAACTTGTGAACATGGAGTTAAAACAACTGTAGATGACGTGGTAGCTTCTGTTGGAGCACTTGTGCATAAATACAATTTATAAATTACTACTTCATAAAGAGTTGGAGTTTCATCGCATCCATCATCAATAAAATCAGCACCATCACCACTTGCCTTTGCCACAACTCCATCAGTAACTGTGCATGCCTTTGCTTGGTCAGAATTTACTATCTCAAAAACAAAGATTGCTGACAATATTAGAAATAAATATTTAGCATATTTCATTTAAAAACCCCCTGCTTTAACAGAAAAAGCCTTTGATTTAACTATTAAATTTTCTCTTCTTACTTTGTCATATTTTTTATCTTCCATAGAAATTCTCTCAAAAGCCTCATCACTTATAAAATTCATATTTTCATTAATTTTATTCGAGTTAAATGTAAAATTTACAAACCACTGATCATCATAACTTGCATTTCCAAAATCCTTGAAACCTACTTCAATATTTAATCCAGAATTTGGTATTCCAATTTTTGTAGAATATTCCATTCCCTCAAAATCAGAACCTCCAGGTATCTCGTATTCAAAAATTTTAGCAAATATTTTTGCACTTGGCATGTAAGGAACATGGGCTCCCAATTCAAGATCATAACCATCAGCCACTTCTTCTTTAACGCTATTTTTTCCTGTTCTTTCATCAGATATTGAAAAATAATGATTTGTATTTAATTCAAGAATTGACGATTTAATCTCACCACCCACACTTCCTCTTTGATGATCATAATCTAATTCGTGATCATAAAATGCATTTAAACCATATAAAAAACTTTTATCAGAATTAAAAAATCGTTTACCATAACCTAAATTTAAAGTTTCTCTATCTCCATCATGAGTAAAAAATGAACCTTGAAAAAAAGTTATTCCATCATCATTTTCATTTAAGGGTTTAAAAGTAAGAATACCTATTTCTGGCTTGTTACCTTCTTTAGATTCAAAAGAAAATTCAGTATCCTCAAAATTATCATTAAAATAACTTTCTATTGAACTAAAAAATCTATCTTTGATTTGTCTAGTATCAGCACTTGATGCTGTAAAAATAAATATTGAAAAAATAATTAAGATAAATTTTTTCATATTATCAATATATTTTAACTTTTTAACTCAAACAACATTTATTTAAACAGTTAATTCCAATCCTCCAAGGCTAACTGCTTCTTAGCTAATAGGCTTAAATCTTCTAATTTAACTCTACCTTTATAATTAATTTCATAATCTTCAGCCGCAAAATCAGGTGGACTTTTACCCTCTAAAAATTTTTTTGATTGTTTTATAGTATAGTCTAGATTTTTTTTACAGTAAGGTGTTGCACCAACATAAACAACATTAGAATAATTTTTTCCTGAATGTTTATCTTCAACAGCATGTATAACATCCGGATGCCACCATACAGTGTCACCTGGTTTCATTTTGGGAATAGAAATCAAACCTTTTAAAAGTAAAGAATGGTAATCTTTGTTTACTGATAATGCTCTTCCTATTTTAGAACCACATAGTTCATTTTCAGGAACGTCATCTAACAATGCTCTTGTTAAAACGTACGCCACTCCTTTAGTGATTGGTATTAATTGTAATGTACCATCATTCGGCCCTTGCTCGGTTAAAGCAGTCCATCCTTGAAAAGTTCGAAAAACATGTGCTACAGAGGGAGATTCAAATTCTATAATTCTATCTCTATATTTTGCATTAAATGGATCATATTTTTCAAAATTATCTGAAAATATATCATCATAAATTTTTTGGTAATTTTTATCTGTCCATCTTTCTACAGATCCAGCATCACAATGAGGTGACAAACCTAGGGTATCATCCCCAGGTTCTCTTCTTCTCACTCTATCCGCGTATGATAATTCTATATTTGGATCAAAAACCTTATAACTATGATTTTTATAATTCCACAGATTGTTTAACCATTTTTTTACATTTAACATTTCTAACGAATGTCTAATTTCTATTTGTGTTTTTGACCAATAGAGACCATAAATTTGAGGCTTTCCTGATTTTAAATCACTAAAGTACTTATCCAAACCGCTCTTCTTTTTTAGATCCTCGTAATATCCATTACTCTCTATATATACCTCTAATTCTTTATTTAATGTATTTATTCTATCGTCTTCCAATACATCTCGAATAATTACACAGCCTCTTTTATGAATATTTCTTTTTACTTCTAAAAAATCATTTTTTAAATCTGAATAATTTATTTCTGGTATTATTGATTTTGAGGAGTTTTTTAATTTTGCTATTTCCTCTATTTCTTCTTTTATATATCTCTCAATATTTTTAAAGTTTTGGACGTAATTATTTGATTTTTCTTTTAATTTTTTTTTTGAAAATTTGATTTGATCAACAAATTGATCTTTCATCAATATTATCTAATCGTAATTTCCACTACAACTCCAGCAATGTAGAATGAACACATTCCATCGTTACTTGATGGAGTGCCTGAGCCTTGACTAGTGCTGACTTCTTGAACACCAATCGATCCTTGAGTTCCAAATGCAATATCAATTGTTGGAGGCATCAAAGAAACTGTATATGGACTTGTAAGTTTATAAACTAAAACAAAATCATCAGTTGCAGCAGATGCTCTGTGTATAGATTGAGCTATATTTGAATCTCCATTAGCTGCTAAAGCTGCTTCAGTATCAAGATATGTGTACCACCATGTTCTACCATTAACTGTACTATTTTTACTGCAATTCGCATTGGTGCATTGCACATAGGTTGCATCGCTTCCATTATGTGTAGAATCTTTTTCTCCATTCATAAAATATATGTTCATTTCCTCAGATGAGCCAGAGTTTCCTCCTTCAGCAACAACTGGTCTATGAGTATATTTATTCGAAGCTTCACTAGTTGGATAAGAGCTAGTTATTGATTTAGTCATACAATTGTCCGTATCATCTGATCCGCCAGTGTCAATTGCAGCACTTGTTTTCACTGTAAACTTTTTATCAATAGTTACTCTTAAATGTGTATAGGTTTCACCTAATGGAAGTAAAGCTGCATCGCCGTAACTTGCAGCAGCAGCACCGGCATTTACTGAAGCTATATCGACCACTTGCTCTCCCGTTCCAAGTACAACAGGATCGTTACAAAATGAATTGTTAGTTATATTATGAAAGTCACCACCTTGGTACCCAGTACAAAGCTCCATTTTTTTCATTGTAACTTTAAAAACTTCAGCATCACCTGTACCGGTCGCAGCAAAAGTCGAGTTAATGAATGTTAAAAAAGTTATAAATATAATTAATATTAATCTCATTTAGTCTAATCTCGATATTGTTGCACTTCCTTTGAATTCTACCATAATTTTATTATTTCTTTTTACCTTAGCAAGCATTTCACCTGACATATCTTTTTCTTTTTTCCAAATATCACTACTCATTCCATCTTGAGCCGTAGCACCTTCTCTTGGGGGATGAACAAACAAAATTTTTGCATACCATTCATCTTCTAAACCTGTTCTATCTTTATCATCATAAGCAGCTTCAACAGCTATATGAGGTGTTAAGAGCAAGTCTGCGCCAATTTTATAACCTTTAATATCGTCTCTTTCAACACCGTCCCATTTATAAGTGTTATAAAAGATATCTGCCCAATGTAAGTATGGAACTTGAGAAGAAAGTTCTATACCATAACCATCTAACACTTCTTCATCCGCACTTCCATTTTCAATTTTCTTATAGTAGTTAGAAGTTAATCCCATTACAGCATTTTTAATCTCACCTCCAATACTCGCTCTAGTGTTTCCATAATGATCATAATCCAAAAATGTATTAAACCCTGTTAGTGTAAAGTTATCGTCACTTAAAAATCTTTTACCAATTCCAAGATTCCCAACATATCTTTCATTATTCATTTTTTCAGTGTTAAATAAAGAGAACTGGACAAATGTATTTTCATTATCAGCTTTATTTAATTCTCTTACTCCTAGAATGCTAAAATCAGGCTTATAGTTTTCTCTTAATTGAATACTAACTTCTGTTGTTCCATCTCCTGGAATTAAATTTGAAATATAATCACTTGCTGTTTCTGCAATTTTTTTTGTTATATCCTCTGCCTGGCTATTAATGCAAAACACTAATGTAAGAAATATAAATAAAATTTTTTTCATTTTTAAATTTTTAACAAAATTATTTTAAATTAAAAATAAAAAAAAGACCCAATGTATGTTATTTTGTCTATTTTGGCTTAAAAATTAAACAAACCCCGTTATTACAAAACCTTTTTCCAGTAGGATTGGGACCATCTTCAAATATATGACCATGGTGACCGCCACATTTTTTACAATGATATTCAGTTCTTGCGTAACCCAAATGGTAATCTGTTTTTGTTTCAAAAACATCTGGTAAAGACTCATAAAATGAAGGCCAACCTGATCCACTTTCATATTTTGTTTTTGAGTCAAATAATTTTTCTCCACAATTTGCACAATGAAAACTGCCTTCCCTTTTTTCATGATTGAGCTCACTTGATCCTGCACGCTCAGTCCCTTCCTCAAATAAAATTAATTTTTGCTCAGCAGTTAAATTTGGATTTATTTTTTTTATCATGATCCTATATATTTAGCACAAGATTGATGTAACATTGAATGTAATTCAACAAGTTTATTAAAATCTTTATTATAACCACCGCCCAAAACTCCACAAAATGGTATCCTTCTAGAAAAAAAGTTTTCTACTACAAGTTCATCTCTTAGTTTTATTCCCTCATCAGAAATTTTTAATTTACCTAGTCTGTCATTAAAATGAATATCCACACCAGCTATATAAAAAATAAAATCAAAATCTTCTTTATTTAACTCCTTTAAATAATGTTTAAGTGTTTTTATATAAGCATCATCCTCTAAATTATCCTCTAGCTCTACATCTAAATCACTGTTTGATTTTTTTGCTGGATAATTAGTTTTAGAATGCATACTAAAAGTAAAAACACTTCTATTATTTTTAAAGATTTCTGAATTTCCATTTCCTTGGTGAACATCTAGATCAACAATCAAAATTTTACTTGCTAAACCTCTATTTAGTAAATAATGAGCTGCAACTGCTACGTCATTAAATACACAATAACCTGCTCCACCATTATAACTTGCGTGATGACTACCTCCTGCTGTATTACATGAAATACCATAACTTATTGCAAGTTTAGATGCGAGAACAGTTCCACCGGTAGCAACTAAAGATCTTTGCACAACACTATCTACAAGTGGAAATCCGATTTTTTTTACTCCTTCTTTACTTAAAGTTTTATTTTTAATATCTAAGATATAATTTTTTGAATGTGCGTAGCTTAAGGTTTTTAATGAACAGGCTGAAGGTTTATAAAATTTATTTACTATTTTGTTTTGAGTTAAATATTTTGCTAATTCCCCAAATTTGTTAATTGGAAATTTATGATCATCACCAATTTTGGCAAAATAATCCTCATGATTAACAATAGGTAACTCCATTTTACTCCAGAACTCTGATAGGCTTTCCATTTACACAAGCCTCTAGTCCTTCAATCATTTGGTTATAAAAAATGCTATAATTTTCAGCAGTTACATAACCTATATGTGGAGTAAGCAGTGCATTAGGTAAAAATCTAAGTTTGTTATTTTCTGGTAAAGGTTCTTTGTCATAAACATCTATTCCTGCTCCTGCAATTACATTGGTTGACAATGCAATAATTAAGTCATCTTCATTAACAATAGGTCCTCTAGAAGTATTAATCAAAAAAGCAGTTTTTTTCATTTTATCAAATTCTTTTATGGTAATGCAATCTTTGTATCTTTCGCCTCCTTGAACGTGAATTGAAAGTATATCCGAATTTGTAATTAAGTCATTTTTGCTACAAGGGAGTACATCTAATTCTTTGCACTTGTCTAGGCTTAGGTTTTCACTCCAGGCCATTACTTGCATTCCAAAAGCTTTACCAATTTTAGCAACCTCGGAACCTACTCTTCCTAAACCAATTAAACCTAAAATTTTTCCCTTCAATTCTACACCGATAGTCGTTTGCCAATAACCCTGATACATATTGTCAAATTCTTCCTTAAAGTTTCTTGCTAAACCAAGAATAAGTGCCCAAGTCAATTCAGGTGTTGGATTTAAGTTTATATCTGTTCCACAAACAATAATTTTTCTTTTCTTCGCTGCCTCCAAATCAATAGATTTGTTTCGCAATCCACTTGTGATTACAAATTTTAATTCATTTAAATTATCTATTAAATTTTTAGTTATTGGAGTTCTTTCTCTCATAATCAACAAGGCCTCAAAACTAGATAATTTTTCTATTGCGTCAGCTCCATCTAAAAAGGGTTCACTGAAAATTTTAAACTCATATTTTCCAGACAGTTTTTCTAAATCTACAAATTGTTGGGCAACGTTTTGATAATCATCTAGTATAGCAACTTTAAGCATTTTTTACTTTCTTATTTGATAACAATATTCCTGCAATAATAAAACAAGCGCCTAAAATATGATAAAACATAAATTTTTCACTAAAAAAAATCATTGCCATTACTGCACTCAAAATTGGCATTAAATGTAAAAAAACACCAGAACGATTAGCACCAATCATGGATATTCCTTTTATCCATAAAAGAAATGATGCCAAACCTGGGAACAACACTACATAAGACAAGATTAAAATGAATGGTAATTCTAAATTAATTCTAAAACCAATTTGATATTCAATAAAATAAACAGGGATTAAAAATATTAAACCAAAAGTAATTACTACTTGAAGTAATGATATTTGAGTTAACTCATATTTTTTACCCTTTAATAACGTTGAGTATAAAGCCCAAGAGAACATTGCTATTACCATTGTTATGTCACCTTTATTAAAGTCTAAATTTTTTAATATTTCCAAGTTTGCTTTTGTAATAATCATAATTACACCGGCAAAAGAAAAAACTACTCCAATAATCTGAAAAATATTTGTTTTTTCAATTTTTAAAATTGATGAAAACAACATTATCATCACAGGTATAGTTGAAATCATTAGTACTCCACTAATAACTTGTGTAAAATTTAGGGAATAATAAACAATAGAATTGAATACTGTAATACTTGTAACGCCTAATATAATGAAAAGCTTATAGTTTTTAATTATATAATTTCTTTTCTCTAATATTTCAGGAATTGTAAAAGGTGCTAAAATTAACCAAGCAAAAAGCCATCTGTAAAAATTTAGTGAAAAAGGAGGAACTTCATAAAAACTTGCAAGTTTACCAACTACAAAGTTTCCTGCCCAGAAAGTTACTGTTAAAAATAGATATAAATAAGCTAAAAAATTATTATCTTTAGTCACTTAATTAAATCTAAGCGAACTATAAGGTTTTAAATCTAAATTTGTATTTTCTTTCGCTATCATTCCTGAAACAATTTTTCCAGAAATTGGACCCAAAGTCCATCCTAAATGATGATGTCCAAAGCAATAATAAATATTTTTGTAATTTTTTGATGGTCCCATAACAGGTAAAAAATCTGGTAAAGTTGGTCTAAATCCCAACCACTCGTCTTCATGCTCAGGTAAATCCCCAAGCATATATTTTGCATTATTAATTAAGTTCTTAACCCTTGATTTAGATAATGGATTATCCAATCCGCCAAATTCTACTGTTCCAACTACTCTTAAACCCTGTTCCATAGGTGTAATTCCAAATCCACGATTTGAAAATATTACTGGTCTACTTAATAAATGATCACAATTTTTAAAATGAACATGATATCCACGCTCTGTATCTAAAGGTATTTTTTCGCCAAGATTATCTGTTAATTTTTTTGAAAAAGCACCACAAGCTATTACCGCTTTATCAAAAACATAACTTTGAGTATCAGTTTTAAAAACAGGTTTTTCTTCATCAAAATTAATATCTTTGACATTTACTTTATTGAATTTTCCTCCTTTTTGGATAAATAAATCAAATAATTTTAAAAGAATTCTTTTTGGGTTTCTTGCATGTCTTGCATAAGGATAGTATACGCCAGCATGGTAAAATGGTTTGATGTGAGGTTCAAGATCGTGTATTTCAGCTTTGCTAACTAGTTGTTGCTCAACGCCCAGTTCATCTCTAACTCTTATTTCTAATTCTCTACTTTTCAAATCTTTATCATTCCAAATATATAGAATACCCTTATTTTCGACTAAACCTTCTAGGTCTACCTCTTCAAACAATTCATCGTAGGCTGGTAAAGCCAAATCTAAAATTTGATGCATATTTTTAGCAGTATGCATCATCTTAGATTTGGTTGTATTCATTATAAATTTTATAAACCAAGGAATCATTTTAGGGACATAATTCCATTTTAAAGCTAGCGGACCTGACGAACTTAGCAGCATAGCAGGAACATCCGCAAGAACATCAGTTCTATTTAAAGAAAGAGATGCATAAGGAGAAAAATGACCTGCATTACCATAAGAGGCGGCTTGGCTGCCTGGGTTATCTCTATCAAAAATAGTCACATTAAAACCTTTTTTTTGAAGAAAAAGAGCATTAGATACACCCTGGATGCCCGCTCCAACAATTCCCACTTTAAGATTTTTATTCATCGAACTGTTATACAATTAAAAATTAAACTTTCAGAGTGACAAATTATGCAAATTTATATTTTATTAAGCAATCATTTGTTTATGATTAATCTTTGCACTTAATACTATACCAAAACCAATCATTGTAGCTAGCATTGAAGAACCACCATATGACATTATTGGCAATGGAGAACCAACTATAGGTAGTAAACCTAAAACCATAGACAAATTTACTACGATGTAAATAAATATTGCGAAAGCATATCCAAAACAAAAAAGTCTCGCAAAATTACTCCTTGAAATGGATCCTATTCTAATAATTCTAAATATTATTATTGAGTATAGTATTAAAAGTCCAACTGAACCAATAAAACCGAATTCTTCTGAGAATAAAGTGAATATAAAATCTGTATGTTTTTCAGGTAAAAAATCTAAATAACTCTGTGTCCCTTTTAAAAAGCCTTTTCCATCAAGACCGCCTGAGCCAATTGCTATTTTTGATTGTATAATTTGATATCCCGCACCTAAGGGGTCTCTATCAGGGTCTAAAAAAGTTAGTATTCTTAGTTTTTGATAAGGTTTTAAAAATGAAATTATAAATGGCAGTGAAATTAGGAATGTAATAAATGAATATATAAAATATTTGATTTTCACCCCTCCTAGCCACAATATAATTAATCCACTTAGTGCAATAAGTATTGAGGTGCCAAGATCAGGTTGAGCGATTACAAAAATAGTTGGAATAAATATAAGTGACAATACAATAGTGATACTGGTAAATGAATTTACATTTTCCATTTTTAATCTATGATAATATTTAGCTAGACACATTATAATTGCTATTTTCATTAATTCGGATGGCTGAAGTACAAACAAATATACATCCATCCATCTTTGTGAGCCTGATGCCTTAATTCCAAAAAATGAGACATAAATTAATAAAAGTATTACTAAAAGATAAATAATATATGAAAAGTTATGCCAAAATTTTATGTTAAATAGAGCAACAAAAATCATTAAAGGAAAAAAAACTGCAAGTTTTACAAGATGGTTCTTAGTATGAAAAAGTATTTCCCCACCATCAGTAGAATACATAACAAAAACACTTATTGCTGAAAGAAGGATAACAGAAATCAATAATATATAGTCTAGATTTTTTATTTTTTGATATAATGTGATCTCATTATTCAATCTATTGTGTTGAAACATTTAAACAGTAATCCTTTCAAAATTTGATTGTTTATTTCTTAAATCATGTCTGTCGATGATTAGTTTAAATAATTTTTTTGCAATAGGTGCTGCTGCCTTACTTCCAGAGCCACCATGCTCCACAATTATACTTAAAGCATATCTAGGGTTTATATAAGGGCCATAAGCGACATATAAGGCATGATCTCTATCTTTATAAGGTATTTGCTCTAATTCTAAATCTAATTCTCTTTCTCTTTTACTAATTCTCTTAACCTGTGCTGTTCCAGTTTTTCCTGCAAATTGATATTTAGGATCATCAATTCTTGATTTATAAGAAGTTCCAAATCTTTCATTGGTTGAACTAAACATAGCCTCTTGAACAATTTTAATATTTTTTTTATCTTTAAATAATCTTTTGTCTAATAAAGACTCTGATTTAGAGTCAAATAGTAAACCGCTTTCCATTGATTGCTTTGCATCTTCGTATGATATTGGATTACTATCTACTATAATTTTTGGTTTGATAGCGTATCCACCATTTGCAATTTGTGCTGTCATCATACAAAGTTGCAAAGGTGTTGATTGTATGTAGCCTTGACCAATACCAGTAATCAAAGTTTCTCCTAATACCCATCCTTTACCAAGATTATTTTTTTTCCATTTTGTATTTGGAAATAATCCCTTTTTTTCAACATCAAAGTATTCACCAAGCACTTTCTTACCTAAACCAAACTTTTCTGCTGTTAGGTTTAATCTATCAACACCTAGTAATCTTGAAACTTCATAAAAATAGGTGTCACAAGATTGTTTCATTGCATTTTTTAAACTTACCCAGCCATGTCCTTTTTCTTTCCAACAGTGAAATGTTTGCCCGTACAGCTCCATTTTTCCTGTACATTTAACTTTGAATTTTGTATCGATAACATTATTTTCTAAAGCTGAAAGAGCAACAATTGGTTTTATTGTAGAACCTGGGGAATAAAGACCCGAGAGAGTTTTGTTAATTAATGGCTTTAATGGATTATTTCTTATTAATTGCCACTCATCTTGACTTATTCCAAATAAAAATAAATTTGGATCATAGGATGGGGATGAATACATAGCAATAATATCTCCTGTATAAATATCCATTACACTTATAGATCCAGCTTTTTCCATCAATAATTCACCACAAGCTTTTTGTATCTCAGTATCTAATGTTAAGCGTATTCTTGATCCTTGTTTACCTTTTTGGTGTTCAAGTTGATTAATTCTTTTTCCATAAGCATTAACTTCATATCTTTGAATTGCATTCATACCTATTAAATAATTTTCAAGTCTTTTTTCTAATCCTAATTTTCCAATTTTCATTCCAGGCACAAATCTTTCCTGAATAATTTCGTTGTCTAAAATATCTTGTTCATTTGGTTGACTTACATACCCAAGAACATGTGTATAAACATCGTTAAAAGGATAATTTCTAGAAATTGTCATGACTGGTTTAACACCTACCAAATCATATAAATAATTATTAATTTTTACAAACTGACTCCAGCTTAGATTTTCTGATACTATTATACTATCCCAGGGTTTAATTTCAGATTTTAGCTTAATTATTTTCGTAATTTTTTTCTCACTTAAATTTAAAAGATTTTTCAATCTAATTAACAAATAATTAAAATTTTCGACTTGTTCAGGAATTATGTGTAATTGATAAACTTTCAAATTACCTGCAATTACATTTCCAAAATAATCAACAATGTCGCCTCTAGTTGGTGGCAGTTTCCATTCTCTAATTCTATTTTTATCTGAAAGTGTAAGATATTTTTTATTTTCATTTATTTGTAGAGAAAATAAACGTGCCACAATACCTGCAAAAATAACAACTTTTGCAGCTCCAATTATGAACATCCTTCTATTAATTATATCAGCTTTCCTTATACCTGAATTAGATTTAATCATTTGCTTGATATGAAATTCTTTCGTTTAAAAAATTAAAAATTACAAAAAATATTGGATAAAATATAAAAGTAAATCCAGTATTAATTAAATAATTCAAATAATCAACTTTAAGTAAAAATATAAGATCCAAAATAATTACTTGAATGGAATTTATTAACAAAATTGTAAATAACAATGAGATCCAATCCTTAATAAAATTTGGAGATAAAGTAATATTTCTTATATAAGCTGTTACAGAACAAAGTAACAGATAGCACAGGCTGCTTATTCCTATAGGTATTCCTATTACAACATCATTTATTATTCCTGCAATAAAAATTGCAAAATATCCTAGCTGATCTGGGTTTCTTAAGGTCCAAAAAAAAATTAACAAATGAACAAAATTAAATGCAAAATATTCAAGATTTAAATAATTAAAATCAAACTCGTTAAATACAGAAAAAAATAATATAATTAATGGTAGATATGATAAGAAAATTTTTAAAAAGGGACTTTTATTAAGTGAGGACATTATTTTTCACCTCCCACTTTATAAGAAACTATTTTGACATAATTTAATTGAGTAAAATCAGAAAAAAATTTAATTTTACTTGTTTCGTCCTTATAAATTTTTCCAATGGGTATACCTGGTTTAAATAGTCCACCTAGACCTGAGGTGTAAGCAATAACCTCTTTATTTTCAAATGATTCTATGTAATCTTTTTGGGTATGTTCAATAATTGCAAAATTGCTTCCTGTTCCAGATACTACAGCCTGTATATCATAAGGCTCTAAAACAGATGGTATTTTGCTATTCAAATCAGATAAGAGTAAAGCTCTAGAATTTGTATAATTTACCTCAATTATTTGACCAACAAGATATACTTCATCAATGACTGCCATGCCAATTTTTACATTATCTTTTGTCCCTTTGTTTAATACTACTGATTTTAAATATGGACTGTCTTTATCTATTAAAACTTTAGCAAATACTTCCTCTGAACTTATACTTTCATCAATTAACTCTCTAAGTTTTTTGTTTTCTTCAGTAAGAAAATTATTTAATAGTTTAATTTGTTCTGTTTTCTCTGTTTTAACCAATTCTTTTTGATTTCTTTCATATACCTCTAAATGAGATTTAATCTCAGAAATTATTTGTCTTATTTTATTTTCTGGTATTGATGAAATGTAAGAAGATCTATAAATAATCTCATTTATTGCTAATTTTGTAATTTGAATTACTTTGAAATTAAAACTACTTAAGACAATAACAAATATTGATAAAAAAATTAAAGTTAGAAGAGAAAATTTTTGTTTATCTTTTTTTTTTAAAAAAGCTGACCTAATGGCAATTACAAAATCATCTCTGCCAGTAGCCATTTTTCCTAATATTCGGATAGCATAGTAGAAAAGGTTTCTTCTTGATCTAAAGCTTTACCTGTACCAACTGCTACACAAGATAATGGATCATCTGCAACATGTACTGGCAGCCCAGTCTCTTTAGAGAACCTTTTATCAATATTTTTTAATAACGCACCCCCACCTGTCAATGTTAAGCCCATATCTACTAAGTCTGCTGATAATTCAGGTGGTGTATTTTCTAATGCATCCTTAATTGCATTAACCATTTCCTTTAATATATCATTAAGTGCCTCAGCAGTATCTTCCTCAGTGATATTAACTTCTTTTGGAGTACCCGATCTTAAATCTCTTCCTTTGACAGGGTAAGTATTTGTTCCCGTAGGAATTGCTGTGCCCATTTCTTTTTTAATCTTTTCTGCAGTTGTATCTCCAATTAATAAATTATATTCTTTTCTCATATAATTTATAATCGCTGTATCCATAGCGTCGCCAGCAACTCTTAAAGATTTTGAATAAACCAATCCTCCTAAAGACATTACTGCTATTTCACTTGTACCTCCGCCTATATCAACTATCATTGAACCTGTGGCTTCTGAAATAGGAAGATTGGCTCCTATAGCTGCGGCTATTGGTTCTTCAATTAGTTGTACCCTTCTAGCTCCTGCTGCTAAAGCACTATCTTGAATTGCTTTTCTTTCAACTGGAGTTGACCCCGTAGGTACACAAATCAGAATTCTTGGATTTGCAAACGTGCTCCCTTTATGAACTTTTTTTATAAAATGTTTGATCATTTCTTCAGTGACTATAAAATCTGCTATTACTCCATCTCTTAAAGGTCTAATTGCACTAATATTACCTGGAGTTCTTCCTAGCATCGTTTTTGCCTCATCCCCAACAGCTAATACATTTTTTTTTCCACCTTGATCAACTATCGCAACAACTGAAGGTTCGTTTAGAACCACTCCCTTGCCTTTTAAAACAACTAAAGTGTTTGCTGTACCAAGATCGATAGCCATATCTTGACTCCAAACTTTTTTTACACTGTCAAATAATCCCATTATATCCCTCTAACTTTCTGGCTTTCTTGCTCCATAGGAGCCGTTTTATCACGTTTAATTATCATTTTATTTAATGAATTTATGTAAGCATTTGCAGACGCAACTAATGTGTCTGTATCAGCTGCCTGTCCTACAGTAGTTTTGCCTTTTTCCTCAATTTTTACACTCACAGTTGCTTGCGCATCTGTACCTTCTGTAACTGCATGAACTTGATAAAGTTGCAAGTTAACATCATGAGGATATAAAGTTTTAATGCATTTAAATATTGCATCTACCGGACCATCTCCAGTTTCTGTTGCATTTTTTACATCACCGTAGACATCCAAAGTCATTTCTGCTTTTTGTGGTTCACCTGTTCCAGCAAAAACTTTTAAAGATTTGAGAGTAATTGCATTCACTTTGTTATCTACAATTAAACTATCATCTACTAAGGCAATAATATCTTCATCGTAAACATGTTTTTTTTTATCTGCTAAGACTTTGAATTTTGCAAATGCATTTCCAACTACATCATCTGTTAGATCTGGATAACCTAAACTATTTAATTTATCTTTAAATGCATGTCGTCCAGAATGCTTTCCCATCACTAACGATGTTTGTTTAACTCCTACACTTTCAGGTGTCATTATCTCATATGTTTGTCTATTTTTTAACATTCCATCTTGATGAATTCCTGCCTCGTGAGCAAAAGCATTTTTTCCAACTATTGCTTTATTATATTGAACAGGAAAGCCTGTTGCGTTTGAAACAATTTTTGAAGCTTTGCTTAAAAGTGTCGTATTAATTCCAGTTTCGTATGGCATTAAATCAGGTCTTGTTTTAATTGCCATAACAACTTCCTCAAGAGCAGCATTTCCTGCTCTTTCTCCTAATCCATTTATTGTACATTCAATTTGTCTTGCTCCAGCTTGAACTCCTGCTAACGAGTTAGCTACTGCTAAACCTAAATCATTGTGACAATGAGTTGATAAAATTGCTTTATCTATATTTGGAACTTTATTTAATAAGGTTTCTATAATTGTAGTAAACTCAGATGGTATTGTGTAACCAACAGTATCAGGAATATTAATTGTTGTAGCTCCATTTTTAATTGCTAGCTCTACAGTTTTACACATGTAATCCATATCAGTTCTTGTTCCATCTTCACAAGACCACTCAACGTCATCAGTAAACTTTCTTGCATAAGTAACATGTTTTCCAATTGACTCATAAACATCTTCTGGAGACATATTTAATTTATGCTTCATGTGTAACGGACTTGTAGAAATAAATGTATGAATTCTAAATCTTGGTGCATGTTTTAGAGCTTCATAAGCTCTATCAATATCTTTTACAGAGTGTCTTGAAAGTCCTGCAGGAATAGAATTTTTTAAAATTTTACTTACTTCTGAAACAGCTTCAAAATCTCCCGGTGAAGCTATTGGAAAACCTGCTTCAATAATATCGATACCTAATTCATCAAACACTCTCGCGATTTGAATTTTTTCCTCTAAACTCATAGATGCGCCTGGCGATTGCTCACCATCACGCATAGTAGTATCAAATATAAAGACTCTATCTTTACTGCTCATAACAAAAATTTTAGAAAATCTATAATACAATCTATGAGAGAGATTGCAAAATAATTAATAAAAATAAGTATTTTTATAGACTATTTTAGGTTTGGAAGAAATTAATTATAAATAGACTCAATTTTAGGCATTAAGTGCAATAGTTCCTTTGTGTATTCATGAGTTGGTTTTAAAAATAAATCCTCTGTGTTTGAAACTTCACATAATTTGCCATCTTTTAAGACTCCAATTCTATCACACATTTGTCTAACAACAGGTAGGTCATGACTTATAAACAAAATTGTTAAATTTAATTGTTCTTGAAGATCTTTTAGCAAGTTTAATATTTGGGCTTGAATACTGACATCTAGAGCTGAAGTAGGTTCGTCACAAACTAAAAGTCTTGGTTGTGTAGCAAGTGCTCTTGCAATTGATATTCTTTGTCTCTGCCCGCCTGAAAATTCATGTGGATATCGATCTGCAGATTTTTGAGTTAATTCTACAGACTCCAGTAAATCGTAAATATAATTATTTAAATCTAAATTAGATATAGATGGATTGTGAAGTGTTATTGGTTCTGCAATTATATCTTTTACTTTTAATCTCCCATTTAATGAGGAATAAGGATCTTGAAATATCATTTGAATTTGCTTTCTAAATTTCATTAATTCTAGTTTCTGTTTTATTTTTGTAATACATACGTCGTCAAAGAATATGTCTCCAGAAGTAGGTTTAAATAAATTTACAATCATTTTAGCAATTGTAGATTTTCCACTCCCACTTTCTCCTACTAGGCCAAAAGACTCTCCCTCTTTTATTTGAAATGAAACATCATTGACAGCCATCACATTATTTTTTGAATTTTCTGTAAAAAAATTATCGTCAAAACTTTTGGTAAGATTTTTTACCTGTACTAAATCTTGACCTGTTATTTTTTTTTTTTGCCATCTATTTAAAATTTTAATATTGTTT
>CACJPL010000010.1 GCA_902595285.1 uncultured Pelagibacteraceae bacterium
TGGTGATGAGATTATCTATAAAAACTATTATAATATTAGTTTTGCTGTTGGAACAGATAAGGGTTTGGTTGTTCCAGTTTTAAGAAATGCAGATGAATTATCTTTTGCTGATATAGAAAAAAATATTAAAGAAATTTCAGAAAAAGCTCGAGATGGAAAGCTAACAATTGAAGATCTTCAAGGAGGAACATTTACAATAAGTAATGGAGGCGTTTATGGGTCTATGCTTTCAACCCCAATACTAAATTTACCTCAATCTGGTGTGTTGGGCATGCATAATATAGTAGAAAGACCTATTGTTGTAGATGGTGAAATCAAAATAAGACCAATTATGTATTTAGCATTATCATATGATCATAGAATTATTGATGGAAAAGAATCTGTATCTTTCCTTAAAATGATTAAAGAAAACTTAGAAGACCCTAGAAGGTTGTTTTTAGAAATTTAAATGTCAGAAAAATTTCAAGCTGTAGTTATTGGAGGTGGACCGGGTGGTTATGTATGCGCAATCAGACTTGCCCAATTAGGATTAAAAACTGCATGTATAGAGTCTAGAGGGTCTTTGGGAGGTACTTGTTTAAATATCGGTTGTATTCCATCAAAAAGCTTACTTAATCTGTCTGAAGAATTTCACAAAGTAAAAAGTTTAGCAAACAAAGGTATTGAAGTTGGTGAAGTAAAATTAAATTTAGACAAAATGATGAAAAGCAAAGATAAAGCTGTAACCGTTCTTACAAAAGGTGTTGAGTTTCTTTTGAAAAAAAACAAAGTTACTTACTTTAAAGGACATGGAAGTTTTAAATCTAAAAATGAAATTTTAATAAAGGATGATAAAAATAAAGAAACCATCATTCAAACAGAAAAAACAGTTATTGCAACAGGATCAGTTCCAGTTTCATTACCAGGAATAGAAATAGATGAGAAAACAATTGTCTCATCAACAGGTGCTCTAAAGTTAGAAAAGGTACCTAAGAAAATGGTCGTAGTAGGAGGAGGCTATATAGGATTGGAGATGGGATCTGTATGGTCAAGACTTGGAGCAGAGGTGCAAGTTGTTGAATTTTTAGATCATATTACACCTGGAATGGATAAAGAAATCTCTTCAGAATTTATGAAAATTTTAAAAAAACAGGGAATGAAATTTAATATGCAAAATAAAGTTGAAACAATTAAAAAAAATGCAGCAGGTGCAGTAGTTTCAACAGTAGATAAAGATGGTAATAAAAATAATTTTGAGTGTGATGTCGTTTTGATTTCCGTTGGAAGAAAACCTAATACAGATGGTTTGAATTTAGAGTCTGTAGGAGTAGATCTTGACGAAAGAAATAGAATTAAAACTGATAAAATTTTTAAGACTAACGTTGAAAACATTTATGCAATAGGCGATGTAATTGTTGGACCCATGCTTGCACACAAAGCAGAGGATGAAGGTATAGCAGTTGCAGAAAATATAGTTGGACAATCGGGGCATGTAAATTACGATACAATTCCAGGAGTTATTTATACAACACCAGAAGTAGCATCAATTGGTAAAACTGAAGAACAATTAAAAGAATTAAATAAAAAATATAAAGTAGGAAAATTTTCTTTTATGGCTAATTCAAGAGCAAAAGCTATAGATGATGCAGAGGGTTTTGTTAAAATTTTAGCTGATGAGCAAACTGATAAAGTATTAGGAGCACATATAATTGGGCCTCATGCAGGAGAATTAATTGCAGAGATTGGAATTGCAATGGAATTTGGAGCAAGTTCAGAAGATATCGCTCGAACTTGTCATGCTCATCCAACATTTTCTGAAGCAGTTAAAGAAGCCGCTTTATCTGTAGATAAAAGAGCCATACACTCTTAGAAAAATAATTTTTTTACTTTCAATAATTTGGTAAGTTTTATTTATATATATGAGAAATAAAGCCTTTACTCTGATTGAACTTCTAGTTGTTGTAGCGATCATTGGTATTCTAGCTGCAGTAGGAGTTGTTGCATACAACGGTTATACTTCAAGTGCAAAAAAATCGGCAGCAACAGCGAACCATAAAAATGTAGTTAAATATATAACAACTGAAGTGATGAAATGTTCTACAGGTGCAGCTACAGCAATGAATAACGAATTAGATTGTTCAAAGCAAGGTTTAAACAACTGGAAAGATTTTGTTGCAAAAGCTGTGGAAAAATCTTTATCAGGATTTAAAAATCCATATTTTCCATTAGAACCAGCTGTAACTCATGGTGGAGGCATAACAAATGACAAATTCGTTGGATATAATAGAATGTTATCACCTGGATTAAAAATTGAAGTAATGACTTGTGTTATAACTCCATGTTCCGGAACTAGATGCCAAGGAGATAATCACCTTTGTAGTGGTGATATAATTTTAGACTAATGAAAAAATTATTTATATTTTATTTCTTATTTAAATTTTTAGTTCTATTTATAAATCCCTCATACGGTTTTATTTCTTTAAGTTGCGATGATACGGTATCAGTAGCACTTACAATTCAGCAAACTTGCCAAGATGATGATAGTCTTACGGTAACATCTGCAGGATCAATATCGGTTAATGATCATAAGAGTGTAGATCTTGAAGATGAAAAAGGAGTACAGATAACAAATAACGGAACAATTGAAACAGCCAATAATTCTGATAAGCAAAAAACAATATATGCCGAGTCTTCACTTGACACTACAATAACAAATAGTGGAACCATCAACTCAGATAACAATGAAGCTATATATTTGGATTATGCAGAAAATGTTACAATCACAAATAACTCTGGAGCCACAATAAGTGCTGAGGGAGCTAATGCAATTGAAGGAAGAAATATTGGTTGGTGTGATCAAGGTGGAGACAATAGCAATTGTCAATCTACATTATCAGAAACAGGATCAACTGCAGTTGGACTTATATTAAATAATTATGGAACAATCAGTTCACTAAATAATACAATCTGGTTAGGTAGTGGAGGGGAAGGTAAAAAAAGTAGAGGAGTTAAAATTTACAACCATGATGGTGGAATAATCGAAACCACCTCAGGTACACATCCAATAATAGGAAAATTTCTCACTGATAGTGAAATTATAAATTATCAAGGAGCAACAATTGAAAGTGCAAACAGGTATGGCATAGACACAGAATCTGGATCAAATCTTACAATAGATAATCGTGGAACGATAACTTCAGATAGAAATAGTATTTATTGTAGAGAGTGTTCTGGCGTTACCTTTACAAATTCAGGAACGATTAGCTCGACAAATACAGGCACTAACACTGGTACAGTTCTTATTGATAGACAGGGAGATAGTGATGCCTCACATACAATTACTAATAGTGGAACTATAGAGTCTGCATTTGGAGCAGCAATACAAGTAGCTAGAAATACAGGTGGAACAACTATCAATAATACAGGAACAATAACATCAACAACTGGTGGTATAGGAGCTGGGAGAACAAAGAACCTTACTATAAATAATCACGGCACCATTACAGTAACAGGTGAAAATAATCAGAATCACTTTGGTATAGGATTTGGAAATAGTTCTACATCTGCGGAGGCTGGTGAAAATGTAGTTCTAAATAATTTTGGAACTATTAGTGCATCCAATGGTGATGCAGATGGAATTAAAGTTGGAGATTATCACGACAATAAAAACTTTAATGGCTTAACAATTAATAATTCAGGAACTATTTCAGGAGGTGACAATTCTATTGTCATGGCAAATTCAAATAACACAGGATTAGAAATAATTACTAAAAGCGAGGGTACTTATGTTGGTGAAATTGAATTAAATAGTACCACTACCACAATGACACTAGATTGCAGTATTTCAAAAGATCAAGATATTGAATTGCATGGAAAAACAAATATTACAATATCAAATAATTTGTGTGGAAATGATACATATCAAATATTAGATGCAAATAAAAATCTAGATCCAGATAATTCAGAAACTAATGGTTATTTAAGAATTTATGGAGAAGAACTAGATGTTGTTAGTAATAATAAAAAATACAGAACTGAAATTTTTACCAATACTATAAATAATATTTTTAAGTCATTAAGTGATATAAAAGAAAGATCTACATTTTATACCCAATCTAAAAGAGATAATATTTATGAAAACTCAATTCAGGGTGTTTCAGGATATCTTTTAAAAAATGATTATGAGGAGGAAAAAACAAGAACTTTTTTAACTTATTTCGAGCAAAATGCTAATTTTAACAGTAAGGAAAAAAGTAAAAGTGAAAACCTAGCTTTTGGTTACGATATAAAAACAAATATTAATAATCTTTCCATAAAGCCATTGTTTGGTATTTCTAGTAACAAAATTACTGATATTGAAACTGAGTCTAATCAAATAAAAAGAAATAATTTTTTGGGTCAGTTTGTTGCATTAAATTCTAATTATAAATTAAGCAGAAAAATTCAAAAAAGTAATGACTTGTCTTTAACAATAGTTGGAGAATATGGTGCTCATAGACTACCAAAATATTTATCAAATTTTACTCATGGAGATTTATCTGTTGATGAAGCAATCGACCAAGTTTTAGGAGCTGGTTTTGATGTTGAGTATTCAATAAATAACGAAAATGGCTTTATTTTAAAACCTTATATAGGCTTAGCTTTCAACAAAACTCTAAGTGGTAAAGTTAAAATGAATGATATTAATGGTGCAGGATTAAAAGAGGACATATCTCAAGATAATAACATGAATGGAGTTGTTGCAAAAAAAATTGGATTTTCTTTAACTAAAAATACAGAGGATTTAAGTCTAAGTTTTAATTTTGAACATAGTAATCAGGACAACCTAATTAATAACAATTTAAATTTATCTATTAGTAAAAAATTTCAAAGAATTGCTAAAAAAATAGCAAAGGAAAGAGAAGAAGAGGAAAAATTAGATCCTGAACTTGAGAAGTTATTTGATCAGCTTCAAGTTGTAAGAGAAAAGGAAAGACTTGCATTAGTTGCCAACAAGCTAAATAAAGAAAACCAAGTAATGAAAGAATTAATTATACAATTAATTAAAGATAATCAAAAACTTAGAACTGAAAATAAGTTGTTAATTAAAAATATCAAAAATAATTAATTTTCTATGTCGAAAAATAGAAGCTTTACATTAATAGAACTATTAGTCTTAGTAGCCTTTTAAACTTGTCTTAAAATTGCTTTAATTTAAAATTAATTTTCGGATATGAGATCTAAAATATTTTTAACAATTTCTCTTTTTTGGATAATTTTAGTTGGATATTTGGTTTGGGTAAATGGAATTGTTTCAAAAGGTGATAAAAGTTTTAGATGGGATGAATGGATATGGTTTGGATTTGTACCTGCCATTGCTCCTTATTTATTTTATTTCATATGGCAGCCAGAAAGTATAAAAAAATTCTTTAACAAAAATACTGAAAATGAAAATAGTAATTTACACAAATAATTTAGAGGCAGTTTTTGAAAATGGGCAATTGTTTTTTTCTTATTGTTATCAAAATTTTATAAATCTAGTTGGATTAATTAATCTTTAGCTTTTGTTTACTTTTGAAATATTTACGGTTTTTTTTATTGGTTTAATTTTTGGGAGTTTTGCTAACGTTTGTATAACCAGATTGCCAAAAGATAAAACAATTATTTTTGGAAGATCAAACTGTCCAAAATGTAGAAAAAAAATTTTTTGGTATGATAATATCCCTCTACTTTCATTTATTTTACTTAGAGGAAAATGTAGACAATGTAATAAAAAAATTTCTGTAAATTATTTTTTTGTTGAATTAATCACAGGTATTTTTTTTATTTTAATTTATTTGTACACTAATAATTATTTTGATTTTGTTTTAATTAATTTAATATTAATTTTATTTTTAATAATTTTCTTTATTGATTTAAAACATTTTATAATCCCAGATATATTAAATTTTAGTTTGATTTTTCTTGGTTTGCTAAAAAATTTTATTCCTACAAAAAATTTAAATTTTAATTACGATATTGAACAATCTATAATCGGAGGAGTTGTTGGTTATTTAACGATATGGATAATTATTTTTTTATATAAAAAATTAAAAAATTTAGATGCTATGGGGTTAGGTGATGCTAAACTTATGGCTGCAGTAGGAACTTTTTTTGGCTTAAAATCTATTCCGTTAATATTATTTTTGTCTTCAATAGTTGCACTTTTAATAGTTCTTCCATCATTAATAAATAAAACTAGAAATTTAAAAGCAGAAATCCCATTTGGACCTTATATTCTAATATCAGCCGTTTTTTATTATTTTTACGGAGATAAAATTTATCAAATTTTAATTATTTAAATTTATTTCAAATTATAATTAAATTATAATTAGTAAAAAATTAAGTATGTTAGAAAAAATTACACAACTTGCTAAAGAAAATAAAAATATTTCTGATTTTCACTTAAGGGGTGGATCAGATATAGCTTATCGTGCTCTAGGGGATATTATAATTGAACCTGATAGTAAAATTACTGATGAAAACATAAATGAATTGTTAAAGAAAAATTGCTCTGATGAGGAGATTAAATTATTTGAAAAAAAGAAAGAATTAGACACGGCAGTGATGCTTGGTGATCTTAGATTTAGAGCAAATTTTTACAAAACTTTAAATGGAACTGCTTCTGTTTTAAGAAGAATAGAAACTAAAATTCCATTAATGGAAAATTTAAATTTACCTCCAATTTTATTTGAATTGCTAGACACACATAAAGGATTAGTTTTGGTTACAGGTCCTACAGGATCTGGAAAGTCTACTACTCTTGCAGCAATAATTAATCAGATAAATGAGGCAAGACAAGCAAATATTATCACAATTGAAGATCCAGTAGAATTTATTCATAGTGATAAAAAAAGCATTGTTTCTCAAAGAGAGGTAGGAAAACAAACCGAAAGTTTTGCTCATGCACTAAAAGGTGCTTTAAGAGAAGATCCTGATGTTATTTTGGTAGGTGAGTTAAGAGATCTGGAGACAATTGGAATGGCTCTTACTGCTGCAGAAACAGGTCACTTAGTTTTTGGCACACTTCACACCAGTGGTGCACCAAATACAATTAATAGAATAATTGATGTTTTTCCACCTGAACAACAAGGTCAAATAAGAGCTCAAATAGCTGAGTCACTTAAAATGGTTGTAACACAAAAATTATTTAAGAAAAAAGATGGCTCAGGACGTGTTGGAGCTTTCGAAGTTATGGTTTGTAATGCTCCTATTAAAAATTTAATTAGAGAAGCTAAAATCCATCAGATCCCGAGTGTCATGCAAACAGCACAAAGAGAGGGCATGATGACTATGGAAAAATCTATAGAGGATTTAGTTGGTACTGGAGTTATTTCAAGTGCGGATAAAAACAATTAAAGGATTTACCATTTTAGAATTGCTAGTTGTTATAGCAATTTTAGGAATATTTACAGTTGTTGCTTATCCTAACATTTCAAAATGGATAGACGACAGAGCAGTTAAAAAAGATGTTTATGATGTTATCAATTATATTAATGAGCGTAAAAATGAAATTCAGAGTGGTGAGTATGGAATGCATCAAGTGGCACTTAATACAAGAGTACATACCTACTCCATGAGTACTCAAAATTATTTTAATACTTACAAAAAAGTTGGAACAAATAATTATTTTAAAAACAACAGAGTTTGCAGATATCAACAACCAAATACATCTCAGAATACTAGTAGGATCCCTAATTTAGATATTGGTAGTCGAAATAATGATAGTAGCTCTCACGTATATCCTAGTACTAATCACCCATCTCCAAAACATTTTTCTTTAATTTGTATTACTAAAGATGGCACAATTAGACATGAAAACAATAATCCAAAAAATGTTAATGTAAGAGATCCGTCAACAGGTAAATATTATGATTACTATTTATTTTGCTCAAAAAATCATTCTACAGCTCAAAACTGCAAAGAAGGTGCGCAACATGATATTATGTATCGCATTACCTGGGACAGATTTGTGAATATTAAAGTTTATAAATATAACAAAAAATCTAACAAATGGAAAAAAATTGATGGATAAAAATATAAAAGGAATTTCAATTTTAGAGTCTTTAGTTTGTTTAGTCATTATCGGCATAGGTTTTGTAGCAATGCTCCAGCTTTCATCCTTTTCAATTAATGTTGCAGATAGGACTATAGAAAAAAACAAAATTAATTTTTTATCCGAAATGGTTGTTGAGGATATGTTGGGTGATTACAATAATAGATCTTCATATGGCGGTTTTAATGAAAGTAACTGTTACTATAGTAATCAAGGAGGGTCTGAACTCCATAAAAAAAATAAAGATAAATGGAGAAATAAACTCAATGAAAAAAATTATATTAGGTATGATACAGGCTCTGGTTATAAAGATAAAAAACCAAAATGTTATACTGGTGATACAAAACAAACTTTTTTTAAAGATGGATCTGGAAGACTGAAATTCAAAACAGGAAAAGGTAAAAGAAAAAAATATTTAGGAGTTTTAATTAAATAATGCGCAAAACATCTGGATTTACTTTAACAGAAACTTTAGTTGCAATGGTAATAGGATTAATTTCTATTGTTGCAGCATTTTCAGCTTATAACTATTATAATAAATCATACGCATCTGTTTCTCAAAAAGTAACTGTTAATAAATCTGCAAGAGAAGCACTATCTCTTATAACTACTGATTTACGTAACACAGGTTATTATCATGTTGATTTTGAAAGTACTAATTGCTCAAAATTAAATAATTCACAAATTGATTTAATAGGAATTACACATGGTGATACTAGAAATCAAAGAGCAGGAAAACATAAACAAGCAGATGCTTTACAACTTTTTTATTCTATATCAGCTAAAGATCAAAAAAGAGTAAAATACGAATTAAAAAAATATCAAAATAGTGATGATTATTATTTAATGAGAGATGTTGTAATTAATCCAATAGGGCATGATCCTTCAAGAAGTTGTCCTCAGTGGACAAGAACCTATAATATGGTTGTAGATGAAGAGCTTTTAATTCCATATGTAGAGGATTTTCAGGTTATACCAAAAGATATAGATGGTAATGTTGTATTTCCAGTTTGCACTTCATGCAGTAATCTAGAAAATACAAAAGGTGGACAATCCGAAAGTAAAAAAAATATGAAAAAAGTACATACTGTCGAAATTTATTTAACTGTAAGATCGCCAAAAGAAGTTTATCCTAAAGCAAGAAGATTAGTAATTAGAAATGGTGAAAGCCCATATGGAAGCAATATTACAATATCAAATGCTGACAAATTTCATCGAGAGACTTACTTTGTAAGTGTTCACACTAGAAATTTGGCAACTCCACAAGTTGCTGTTGCATCATCAGGCCAAAGTATTGGGATTGGCTCGGGGTATAATAAATGAGGAACAAACAAAAAGGTTTTGCTTTACCTATTTCACTTTTACTTTTAGTAGTAATGACTTTGATGGGAGCAACTTTAGTTGGTATTACAACTGGAGAAGTTAGAGATAATGATAAAAAAGATAGTGCGCAGCAAGTTTTTTATGCTGCCGAAAGTGGAATTTCTCATGCAAAAAGATGGATGAGAGCTAATTCATCTGTATTAAATAGTGCCCCCAATGTCTCTCTTAACAGTAAAAATTTAAAATGGTGTACACCAGATTATTTACCCAATTTTAATGGAAATAAAGGATTTGCTGTAAATAGAAAAACTATGAGTGAAATGATATCAGGGACAGAACCTGGTGAAACGAGCAGATTAAAAACTTTTAGTTTTGAGTATTTTATAGCTTATACACCAGATAAAAATGGTAACAGTAATTCAGCTAAAAAAAAACCAGGAACAAACAAAACATATTATACTATTTATTCTTGTGGTTGTGACACAAGAAAAATTTTATGTAAAAATAATAAAAACAAAATAGTTTCATTAGAAGCAACAGTTACAATATCAACACAATGAAAAAAATTATAATTTTAACTTGTTTATTCGTTCATTTTTTTAAAGGATATGCACTAGCTTTTAGTTGTAATTTAAATAAGTATCAAATTGGTAAAAGTCTAAGTAATTTTGATGAAGAAAAAAAAATTTTTGTTTATAGAGAAATTTTAAATGGGATAGGATCTATTACAATACCTATCGAATATCCTTGCAAAGAAACTGAGGCTAATGGAACAATAGTAAGTGTTTTTTTTATAAATGATAAAGTTGTAAGAGTAATTTTTGACAACCAAATAATGAAAAATAGGATTTTATTTAATATTGCAAATAAAGTTTATAATGTTGGATTTAAAAAAAATCAAAAAATTTTAGATAGTAATCAGCCCGAACAGTACGCTGTAGAAAAAAATAATATTTACTATTTGTATGCAAATATTAAGGGGATTAACGAAAACAAAGGTAATTTTTTTGAACTTTTTGAAATTGTAGATAAAAAATATGAGGATGCTGCAAACAAGGAATTATTAAAAATAGAAACACAATGATGAGAGAGATTTTAATTTTTTTATTAATAAGCGTTTGTTTTATAAATAATTCTTATTCTAAATCTCCTCCACCAGGTACTGGTACCAGTAGCTTGCCTGCAAATATTATGATTATGCTTGATAATTCTGGAAGTATGAGCTGGGATATTAATGGTAATTACATTAGTAGCTGGAGAACTCTTGTCACTTATCCAATGGATACAGCAATAGATTCAAGCGGAAATATTTATGCTATTGAGTTAAATACTAGGAGAATTAAGGTTTTTGATTCTTCAGGTGCTTATGTCCGTCAAATAGGAGGAGGATATGGCTATGGATGTAATCAATTTATATATGCATACCAATTAGCTGCTTATGGGAATGAGCTATATGTTTGGGATTTTTATAGGGGTCACATCAAGGTTTTAGGTACAAATGGTTCTTGTAAGAGGGATAAATTGTTCAATGCATATTGGCAAGGTAGAGGTTTAGCCGTAAATAATAATTATATTTTTCAAGCAGGATCATATCATAGCTATATGAGAGTTTTAAATAGAAGTAATCTTAGTCAGGTATCATACGAATATAGTTATCCTAAATATTACTCTAGTTGGGGACTAAATATTAATTCAAATGGAACAAAGATGGTTATGGCAAACCATTCTAGACATGAAGTATGTGTAATGGATATAACAGGGACAAATTTGGGTAGTTGTCAGAAAGTTGGAGTCAGCAGTTATGGATCTGGAAATGGATATTTTTCTTCACCTGTAGATGCGGATTTTGATAGCAATGGAAATATTTATGTAGCTGATCTGCAAAATCATAGAATTCAAAAGTTTAATTCCTCGAGGCAATATGTTTCTAAATATGGTTCTTTTAATTACAGCGGAAACCCTTTTTATTATCCTTATGGCCTTTCAATTAACTCAGATGATAAAATATTTGTTGCAGATTGGGGTAACAAAATTCATGAATTAACATCTGGTCTCACATATTCAGGTGCAATTGGTGTTCAAAAATCTAGAATGGCAATGGCTAAAGAAGTAATAAAAAAAATAGTTTCTAATACAGAACTAACTAGTGGAGCAAATTTTGGTCTCATGGAATGGGGATGGTATTGGAATCCATATCTTAGACTAAGAGTACCAATTAGTTCTAATGGAGCAAAAACAATTTACACTAATGTAGACGGTGTAAGAGGTTATGGAGGAACATATCTTTTACAAGCAATGAATTTTGTTAGAAGTTATTGGGCAGGTTCTCAATCTCCAATTATACCTGGTGCTACATGCCAATTGAATTTCAATATTTTAATCAGTGATGGTCAGTGGCAAAATCATAGTCAAGCAATGTCTGTGGTAAGAGATATGAAAAATAGATATAATGTTAAAACTTTTGCAGTAGGTTTTGCTGTAGGCACAGGTAATAGACGTAATTATGATAGTTTAGCTGATAATGGCGGTACAGATGATGCTTTGTATGCAAATTCTGCAGGACAACTACTTACAGCTTTGACAGATGCAATTAAACAAGCAATATCGGGTACATTAACTTTTACAACACCTGCAGTTATGTCTGAATTACAGAGAGGAAATTTTGTTTACCAATCAACATTTAAATATTCAAAATATAAACAATGGGAAGGTTATCTAAAAAAATATCAATTGAATTCTAACGGAAGTTTTGGAGCTTTGCAGTGGGATGCTTCTGATAAACTTAATAATAAGTCACCAGACTCAAGAAATCTATGGACAATAAATATTGGAACAAAAAGTATAAATAATTTTACTACATCAAATAGAGATAATTTAAAAAAGCATTTATATCCAAACACTAGTCCAACAAATTCTGAAACAGAAAGTTTAATTAATTTTGTAAGGGGATATGATTCTTATGACACAGATAAAGATAGCAAGACAAATGATACAAGACATAAATTAGCTGACATTTATCACTCTGAACTAATAGTTGTTGGAAAGCCAAATGCATCTACGGCCACAACACCTAGCTTAAATTTCAATAAAACAGACATTTATTATAGGCAACAAAAGAATTATGATAATTTTAAGAACAGTAGTAATTGTGGAGGAAACTGTGCAAATAGAACAGAGGCTGTAATTGCTGGTGCAAATAGTGGAATTTTACATGCATTTAAAGCTTCAGATGGTAATGAAATGTGGGGCTATATACCTCCAAATATAATTGGAAAACTTTCAACAATAGTAACAACTAGAGCAAATTCAACAAATCCCATATACGGAGTTGATGGAAGCCCAATAGTAAAAGATATTTACTTCGACGATACTCCAAATAATTCTGCAAATGATCCACGATGGAGAACAGTCTTAATCTCTGGACTAGGTGGCGGTGGAAATGGATATTTTGTACTAGATATAACTGACATAAATAACCCAAAGCATTTATTTGCTATAGAAAATGATACATTTAATAAAGTAGTTAAGCATTGGGATATTAATGAGAGTTTGACAACTTATGGATACTCATGGGGAAACAATCCACCTGAACAATTTGACTATTCTAAACTTGGAGAAAGCTGGTCAACACCAAGAATTCTTAGAATAAAAGTAAATGGAGGAGATAGGTGGGTTGCAGTATTTGGTGCTGGATATAATAGTAAGGTTGCTCCAGAATATGGATCAGCAATCTTCATTATGGATTTAGAAAATGAAGGTAAACTTTTAAAAAAAATCGATATTAAGGATAATCAAAATGCTTCACACAAATATGTGTTTAGTGTGAATTCTGGAATTAAAGAATTTAATATGGGAACTTATGGTTTGAATTCATATAACTATATTAATCAAAAATTAATTGTTTCGGGCCCAGGTGGAATAGGTTTTAGCATAACACAAGATACAAGTGGAAACACTGCTAATAATATTAAAATAATTTTAGAACAAGAATTACCAGTTCATACAAACTTTGAGGTAACAGTTGTTAACAGAACTGACATAGTTAACTCTTTGCCTTCCGATCTTGTGGTAATTACAGCTGACGGAACAGAGAAGGCAACTTATGATGGAGCTTTAATATATGCGGCAGACACAGAAGGAAAAATAACCAAAGTTGACCTAACAGAAAACTTTACCTTAGGTTCAGATGGATTAATAAATAAAAACATATCAACAACAACTTTGTTTGATGCTCAAGCAAATAGTGATAATGGAAGATATATTTTCAAAGGAATAGAGGCCACAATAAACAATGATAATAAACTTTGGTTATATTTTGGAACTGGAGATACTCAAAAGCTTCAAGATCAATCTACTAAAATTAAAAATAGAGTTTTTGGAATAAAAGATAAAGATTTCCCAGATTTTAAAAATATAAATAGTGCAGGCACTTACTCGAATTGCAAAACAACACCTAACTGCCCTCAAGATAGTGATTTAGGTTGGTATGTAAATTTGGAAAAATCTCAAAAAACTAGTGCTCAACCAACAATTGATAAAGATAGGGTATATTTTCCTATTTATGAACCAACATTAGCATCAAATGCATGTAAAACTGGAAAAGCTATACTAAGAGCTTTTGATAGTAAATGTGGTAACTCTCTATTAAATGTTTCAGTTGGAACAGGAGTTCTATCAAAAGTTGTAAAACAGGGGGATAATTTGTATCTTGGTATTTCTGGTGAAGCTGACAAGAATATCAGTGGTTTTACATCTAAAGACAACCTTATTACAGGAAAATCCCAAGCAAAAGATACTGGGACAGAAATCCAGCTTGAAAAATGGATTGAAAATTATTAAATCAATTAAACTCTAACACAAAAAAATTATTTTAAAAAAACAAATAAAAGTGAGGTTTTTTTAAAGTAAATTTTTTAAGATTTTTTGTTAAAACTCTAACACAAATTATTTTTACTCTAACACAAAAATTTAAAAAATAAGAAAAATGTGAAAAAAGCTCTATTTTTAATGTTTTTATTGATAAAATAAGAAAAAATTGAAATTTATTGTTAGTCTAACACAAAATAATTTACTCTAACACAAATATGTTGACATTTGCAATCTAAATAAGATAAATTAAAAGAATCTATTTCGAATAGCTTATGAGTGAAGACGATAAAAAATTAGAAAATCAGGAAAGCGCAGCTGAAACTAATAATGATTCTAATGAACAAATTAAATTAGAGGTTGAAAATAAGGAAAATCTCGAAAATCAGGACGATAATATTCCAGAGGAAAAAATTTTAAATGAAGTAATTCATAAAAAAGATGGAAGATTACATATTTACGTGAGACAAGACAAATATAAAGGCGAATTAAAGTCAAAAAACTGGGTTGGAAGGCTATATATCAATGGAAAACAAAAAATTTCATCGTCTGGAACTAAAGATTTAGACGAAGCTATCACAATTTTAGAGAAATGGTTTGATGATGTTCAGCTAGAAGCTCAAAATCAAAATAATATTGAATTGGAAGCTAACGAAATAAAGACAAATGAAGATATTCAGTTACAAGATAGTAAAATTGACAAAGAAACAGTTGATGATACGTCATCAGATACGTCTAATCAATTAAATGATGACTTAACTTCTAAAAAAGTATTAAAATCATCAATGTTTGATAAATTAAAAAATATCAAATTTGGAAAATCTAAAAAAGATAATCCAAACGAGAGCGCCAACGAAAGCGCTCAACAAAAAAAATCAAATAATAAAGTAAAATCTTTTTTTAATAATTTTTTTAAATCAAAAGTATCTAAATTAAGTGTTGCAGGTGAAGAAATAGCAGGATTAGACATTTCAAAAGATGCAATTAGAGTTTGCCAAGTAAGTCAAGATAAAGATGAAAAATGGATTTTAGATAAATTTTCTTATAGATTGTTAGACAAAGATAAAGTTCAAGAAAATATATTAGAAAGTAAAGACTATGTTGCTGAAGAAATTTCTTTAGCAATGTCAAATGCAAAAATAACTTCAAAAAATATTGCATTATCTATACCAGTTACAAGTGCAATTATTAGAGTAGTCACAAGTCCACTTATGAGTGATGAAGAACTCCAAAAAGCAATTGAGACAGATTCGTTATGGGAAAATTTAGTTCAGTTAGCAGATAATTTAAATGATTATTCAATTTTTCATCAAGTAATTAATAGAAATACGAAAAATAACACGATGGAAATATTATTTGTGGCATCAAAACTTTCAGATGTGAATTCATATTCTGCCATTGCAAAAAAAGCAGGTTTAAATCCAGTTATTGTTGATGTGAAATGTTTTACTTTAAAGAATGCTCATGACAATACAAATTTTAAATCAATTAATCAAAATAACAATTCAGCAATACTAGAAATTAGTGATGATGAAAATTATTTAATGATTATTCATAACAATACACCTGTAATTACTGACGTTTTTTTAAGACAACCAGAAAAAGATTTAATTTCCCAAATTAGTGATGGACCAACTAATGATGAGTCAGAAGCTGTTATAAGAAGATATTCAATGCAAGTGAAACAAGCCATAGGTGATTATGAAGCTAAACATGAAAATAAAATTAATAATATTCAAGTTGTTAGTTCGTTAAAAAATATAAATTCAATTATACCATCTTTTAAAAAGAATTTGCCAACTACAGGTTTTTCACTTTTTGATCCTTTAGAAGGTGTGGCAATACCATCTTATAATGCAGAAAAAACAAATTTAGATAATAGATCGACTCTGGCCGCAGTAATTGGGCTTGCTTATAGAAAATTAGATGTATTTGGTTATTACAAGTTTGTAACAGCTGTTAAGAATATTAACTTATTACCCAACAGAGATGCTGTAAGACAACAGGGAAGATTAAAATTTCTTTCTGGTTTTGCATTTAAAGGATTGGCTATTGCAATTGCAGTTATTTATATATCATTGATTGGACTATCAATATTACAAATAAATAAAAATAAAAAAATTTTAGCAGAATTTGACTCAGTTCAAATGGAATTTGATAATTTTAACGGTCAGTTTTCAAAATTAATAAAACAAAAAAAAGAAATGGATAAGTCATTGGAGCTTGGCAAACTCGTCAACTCAAACCAAGTTCTTTCTTATAAAGCCTTAGCACAAATTACTAGAAGTGTTCCATTGAGAGTAAACTTTTCAAAAATGACTTTTGATGGTTCATCAAATATTACAATTGAAGGAATGGCTTTTTCCGATCAAGATATTTTAAATTTTATTTCTAATCTAAATGAAAAATCTTTAATTGATCAGGCCTCATTGGTTGCAATGAAAGTTGATGAACAAGATGGTAATAGTAACAAAAAGGGATTTACAATTCTTTGTAAATTAAAACAAAGTTAATATGGACTTAGGAAGTTTAAAAAATTTAGATGTTAAAGATTTAGTTGAAAAACTAAAAGGAATGGATCTGATGAAAAATAAAAAACTTCTCATCAAATTTGGTATAGGTTTTGTCTCAATTTTAATTTTTTTAATCATCTACTATTTTTTTGTTTCACCAACAGTGAAATTTCAAAATGAGCAAATTTCAATTATGAATGAAAATAAAAGTAAAATTGAAGAATTTAAAACAAATATTGTTACTTTGAAGAAAACTATTAAAAAACTTGAACCTGAATTCAAAAAAAATAGTAAACTTTTTCATAGCAAAAAAGAGGTAGAGGACCTTTATCAAAATATCAGCAATTTTGCTTTAGCTAATGGTTTATCAATTGTAAATTTAAAAAAAGCAGATCCAGTTGCAGTTTCAAATTCAAACACTGACAATTCCACTGAAAATCAGAATAATGACGGGCAGCAAAATGCATTATATTATAAAATACCTGTTGAATATGAAATAATGGGTAATTTTCTTGGTTATTTAAAGTTTAAAAGATCTTTAGCAAGTTCGTCAAAAGTTATAAATTTTGATAAAGAGGAAATTGACGTATTAAAAGATGTACAAGGAAAAGTATTATCAAAGGGAACAATATCAATAGTAGGTCTACCAGATGAATATAAATAAATTTTTAATTTTTATTTTAACTTTGTTTCTTCTAAACTTCAATTCTGTCTGGTCAGAAGAAAAAATTAAGTTAGATGAGGAGGAATTACCAGCGATCGATCCTTTCCAAGGGAACGCTGCAGTGGGCCAAAACCAAAACAGTATAGATGAAAATTCAAACGAACAAAAAAGTGAAGCTGGAATTTTAAATGGAATGAGGCTCGTTGGCACAATCATTGGTAAAAGTAAAAAGTTTGCTATTATGTCTAGACCAGATGGAAATGTTTTTAAATTTGAAGAGGATCAAAAACTTAATTCTAGTGTTTGGGTTGTAGAAATTTTCAATTCTTATGTAATTATTGAAGACGAAAATAATAAATTTTATCAAGTATATATGAATAATTTAATTCAAGAAATTGATGGATAAAATGAAATTAGTAATAAAAATTTTTAGCTTATTTTTTATTGTTTTATTTTTTGCGGGATGTGAAACGACAAAACCTACTGTTAATGTTCACGGTGAAAAACCATTAATTGACACTTCTAAGGTGATTAGTGACGGAAAAAAACAAATAGAGAAGAAAGTAAAAGATGGTCCCAAGCCAATAGAAAACTCCAATAACACAAAAACTAAAAGAAAAACAATTACAACTCAGAATGTTAAAAATTACGTTTCTATTCCTGAAGATTTTACAAATTTAAAACAAAAAATTAGTATCAATTTTCAAGGTCTAGATTTTAGCTATGTGATGTCATTGATGGCTGAATTAGGAAATATAAATATTTTAGTTGGAGATGAAGTTAGTGGAACTGTAACAGCAAAAATTGATGATGTAAGTTGGGATACAGCATTCCAAACTATTCTTGATATGAAAACATTAGTTGCAGATATCAATGCTACAGATGGTATAATACGAGTTCATACACCTGAAAAACTAACTGAACAAGAAACAGCAAAATCTGCAAGAGCAGAAGTTTTAAAGAAAAAAATTGAACTTGAAGAGTCAGTAGAACCTATACTTGCAGAAATATTTAGACTTTATTATATTAGTCCAGCACAAGCAAAAACGACCTTAGAGGATCTATTTGCAAGTCAAGGTGAAGAGGGTGCTGCGGTAATGAATAATTTAAAAATAACAGTAGAGGATACAACTAGATCTATAATTGTTAGAGGTCAAAAAGAAGACTTAGATGTAATCGATGCTGTTATAAAAGAGATAGATGTAAAAACTAAACAAGTACTAATCGAGGCATTTATTGTTGACGTAACATCTACTTTTGCAAAAGCACTTGGTAGCAGAATTGGTGCTATGACAAAAAGAGGTACAGGCGATACATCATCAACTACTATTTCAGGAACAATTGGTGGTGCTGCTACTACATCTACTGGAGTAACCTTAGGAGCTGCAGCAGGAACAGTAACAAATAACAGTATTACTGGCGCAACTAGTGGCATAGGAATTATTAAAATGATGGGAGCTGATGTATTAAAGATAGAATTAGAGGCGCTTCAGTCTTTAGGATTAAATGAAATTCTATCATCTCCAAGTGTATTCACTTTAAATAATCAAGAAGCAACAATAACTCAAGGAGATCAAATTCCTTACCAAACTACATCAGACGGAACTACAACTACGGAATTTAAAGAAGCAGCGTTATCTTTAACTGTTACACCAAGTATTATAGGAGACGGTAATGTTTTATTAGACATCCAAGTTAATAATGATGCTCCAAAGACAATAGCAGGAGCTGATGAGCCTGGAATATCTACTAATGAGATTAAAACAAAATTACTAGTTACTGATGGAGACATAGTCGTAATTGGTGGCATTAAGAAAAATACAAAAAATAATACTAGCACAAAGACACCAGGCATTAGCAAAGTGCCTGTAGTTGGAAATTTGTTTAAAGGTAAAAATAAAACTGATGAATTAAAAGAGTTGTTAATATTTATAGCTCCTAGAGTAATACAATAGTTATGTCAAAAATAAATTTAGACCCACAAAGTGAACAGAGCATTTTAAATATGCTTTTAGATCATAGTTTATTAAACGATTCCTCAGTATCTAAAATAGTAAACACAAGTAGAGAAATAGGAAAAACAAAAATTGAAACTGCAATAGAATTAAAACTTACAGATGAGCAAAAAATTCTCAAACTACTTTCAACTTCATACTCACTCGATATAGTTGATTTAAATGAAAAAAAAATTGATGAAAAAATAAAAAAAATTCTAGATATAAGATTTGTTGAGGACAATCATATAGTCCCGTTTGAAATTTCTGGGTCAACGATAAAAATTGCAATTCCAGACGGTTCAAAATTAAGTTTGATGAAAAATTTAAAAACTATGACTCAAATGGAGCCAGAACTTTATGCTGCTTCAATTTCTAATATAAACGATTTCATAGCAAGACTTAAAAAATTAGAAAATAAAAAAATTTCATCTACCAATGTAAAAGTTGAAAAAATAGAAAAAAATAAAGACGAATTAGTTGAGGTAGGTTCCGAAGTCATAGTATTTGGAAATAAATTAATTACAGAGGCAATTAATTTAGGCGCTAGTGATATTCACATAGAATGTTTTAGAGATAGTGCGCAAGTAAGATTTAGGGTTGATGGTATTTTAAGAGTAATGAAGTCATACTCCTCATTTTTATATGAAAATTATAATGCAGTTGTAACAAGAATGAAGATAATTAGTAAATTAGATATTGCAGAAAGAAGACTTCCTCAAGATGGAGCTAGTACTTTTAAATCAGATACAAAGGAGGTGGATTTAAGGGTTTCAATATTGCCGACCAAAAATAACGAAAGAATTGTTATGAGGATTTTAAATAAAGAGGCTGGTGAAAAAAAATTAAGTGAACTAGGATTCGAGTCAAAAGACTTAGAAAAATTGACAAAAGCCATAACTTCTCCTCAGGGCATGGTTTTAGTAACTGGACCAACTGGTAGTGGAAAAACAACTACACTTTATAGTGTTTTAAAACATATCAATAAGCCTGGTATGAATATTTTAACTGCTGAAGATCCAGTTGAATATGAATTAGAAGGTGTAGGACAAGTTCAAGTAAAAGAAGCTATAGATTTTACTTTTGAGTCAGCACTAAGATCTTTTCTCAGACAAGATCCAGAAGTGATATTAGTTGGAGAGATAAGGGATAAAGCAACAGTGGATATTGCACTTAAAGCCTCTCTAACCGGACACTTAGTATTTAGCACACTCCACACAAATGATGCTCCAAGTTCTATTACCAGGCTATTAAATATGGGAACACCCAATTATCTAATTTCAGCTGCACTAACTTTGATTATGGCTCAAAGATTAGCAAGAAAAAATTGCTCAGAATGTTCAGTTATAGATGAGAATGTTACACCAAAATTATTAAATGCGATTGGTTTTTTACCTGAACAGTCTGCTAGAGCAAAAATTTATAAAGGCAAAGGTTGTGATCAGTGTGGAAATAGTGGATTTAAGGGAAGAATGGGTATTTACGAAATTCTAGAGATTGATAAAGAACTTAAACAAGGAATTTTATCCGACATGAGTCAAGCAGAGCTGAATGCTATTGCTAAAAAAAATGGTTTTAGAACTATGCAAGAAATGGGACATGATCTCTTATTAAGTGGAGATTTGTGTTATTCAGAATTTGAAAGAGTACTTCAATCTAATTAATGCTTAATTTTGAATACAAAGGAATATCTTACGGAAAATATGTAGAAGGAGAAATTGAGGCACTCAATAATTCTGAAGCGGCTCATAAGCTAAAAGAGCAAAAGGTAATTATTACCAAATTAGTTCAAACAAAAAAAAAGAAAGAAATTAAAAAAAAAGAAAAAACCTCTTTTTCATTCGGAACAGGAGTTAAAGCTAAAGATATTCTAGTTTTTTGTAAACAATTTGCAACAATGCTTAGAGCTGGTTTGCCTGTATTAAATACACTTGAAATGTTGATTGGACAAACAGCATCAAAGGGAATGAAAACTATAATAGAGAGTATAAAAAAAGATCTTGAAGCAGGTAATGCATTATCAAAATGTTTTGAAAAACATCCAAAAGTATTTGACACCGTTGTAGTAAATTTGATTAAAGCAGGGGAGGCTAGCGGTAAACTAGATATATTTTTACAAAAAATAGTTTTGAACTTAGAAAAAAAAGAAAAAATTAAATCCCAAATAAAAAGTGCTTTTTTTTATCCTGGAGTTTTATTCACAGTTGCAATAGGTGTAACAGTTTTTATGTTGATAAATGTTGTTCCAACTTTCGTAAATATGTATGAAGGTATGGGTATGGGAGATGATTTGCCAACACCTACAGCTGTCATTATGTCTATGAGTTCTTTTTTAAGGTCTACAGGTGGATTGATAATGTTTATTTCAATAATAGCAGTAGTTGTTTTAATGAAATTTTTTATTGCAAAAAGTTATAACTTTAGAAAATCTTGGCACGCATTTACTCTTAAATTACCAATTTTTGGAAACCTGTTGCAAAAATCTATTCTTGCTAAAGTTTCGATGGTTCTTGGTAATCTTAATCAAGCAGGTGTCGATTTAATAGAAAGTATTGATATTGCAAAATCAGTAACTGATAATGTTATTGTAGTAGAGTCACTTGAAAATATTAAGAAGGGTGTATTTTCTGGAGAAACATTGACTGATTTATTTAGAAAAGAAAAAATTTTTCCTTCAACTTTTAGTCAATTGATTGCAGTAGGAGAGCAAACAGGTAGTCTTGACGATATGTTTGGTTCTGTTGCAACTTATTATGAAGAGGAATTTGATGTAGCGGTTGGTAATCTTTCAAGCTTAATTGAGCCCATAATGATCGTATTTATGGGAATTACTATTGGTGGCTTAATGCTTGCTATGTATGCCCCAATATTCAACGTTGGTGCAATTATTAATTAAACTACCAATATCTAAGACTTTTTGGTGTTTGACATTTAAAACCATAGATTTTAAGATTAGTTTAATATTTTTATGAATAGGAGTCGCATGAAAAAAAACAAAGGTTTTACACTTATTGAGCTACTAGTAGTTGTAGCGATAATAGGTATTCTAGCTGCAGTAGGTGTTGTGGCTTACAATGGTTATACCGCATCTGCAAAAGCAAATGCAGCAAAAACAATGCATTCACAAGCTGTTAAATATATTTCAGCAGAAATTCAAAAATGTTCTTTAGGCGAAGACGAATTTATGGGAACTAATCAGAAATGTCCTGCAACAGCTGCAAAAGCAGTTACTGGAGCAAAAAATACAATGACTGACAAAAATCCTTACAACACTTCTGAGCCAGCTGTTAAAGAAGCTGGTGGATTTGTTGCAGGTCAGGTTAGCTTAAGCTCATCTGGTTCAACTATAACAGTTAAAACTTGTACGAAAACAGGTTGTGGTTCATCTGATCAGCTAACTGCTACGATAAGCGTAGATTAAATTTAAATGAGGCGCTACAGCCAAGGTTTTACATTAATAGAACTTTTGGTTGTAGTTGCACTCATAGGAATTCTCTCTGCAATAGGTATAGTATCATACGGAAAATACAAAACTTCAGCAGAAAAAAAACAAGCAGAAATAAGTCTCAGCTCAATATATTTAGCAGAACAAGAGTATAAGTCTAATAATGGTAGTTATTATTACAACTCATCATTAAATAATATAATCAATGAACTTTTTGATGGTGTTGATGATTTATCAGACCAAAATTATAATTATACTATAACTGGCAATGCCTCTAGTGATACCTTAAGTATCCAAGCAAAACATAAATCTTCAAATTGTACTTTAACTCTAAACGAAAAGAATAAGTTAACTACTTCAAATTGTTAAAGTAAGTTAATGAAAATATTTTTATATTTAAATATTATTGTTACAGGATTAAATATTTTTATAATTATTTATGCATATTCTTTAAATTTTTT
>CACJPL010000011.1 GCA_902595285.1 uncultured Pelagibacteraceae bacterium
AATTGAAAATCTGAAAATATATATTCATTTTTTACAAATTTATAAAAAAAATGTTTTAATAATTTTAGAAAGGTAAATAAAAATAATATTAACCCAAAAATAAAACCCATTAATCCTGTTTCAGCAAGCAATTGAACATAAGTGTTGTGAGGATGTGTACTACAACCTTCCCATAAGTAATATTTTTTTTCACCACATAGATATCTAAACATTCTTGGCCCGACCCCAGTAATAATATTATCTTTAAACATTTTGAGAGAAGACAAATAGTGATTCTGATGTTCTATAGAGAACACATATAATTGTTTATATCTTTTTGTTTCACTAAATGTATTTTCCTCTTTTTCAGAAATTTCTGCTGAGTATTTATCTATGTTAGAAAATATACCTAGTTGATCAATAGTTTTATCAATAATTCTATCAGTTGATTTAGGGTAAATATTAATCAATGCAAAAATTAAAATAATTGATGTTAATATTGAAAAAAACCTGAATGATTTATAGTTTTTCATTAACAATATAAGCATCAGAGAAGAAGCATTTATATAAAAAAATGCAACTCTTTCTCCAGATAAAAAAGTGAGAGTTTCCACACCAACAAAAATCGTAAAAAATATTAAATATTTATAAATTTTATTACTAAAGTTTGAATAAACAAGTAGAGCAAAATAAATTGGTAACAATCTAGATAAATAGCTTCCCAATATTAATTCGTCCTTAAATAGACTGCTGACTCTACCACTTTGTATTGGCCAACCAAAAATATTTTCTTTAAATAAGAATTGTATATATCCATCAATAATAAGAATTGAAAAGGTTATAGTAAAAGTAATAATTAAAAATTTAACAAGTTTATTTTCATATAACGAGAAAATATACCATACAGCTAAAGTAAATATCCAAAATCTAAAAAAAAAAATTACTTTTTTTAAAGAAATTATCAAATCGCTAGAAAATAGTGAGGTTAATAAAAGTATGATAAAGAATAATAGAAAAAACTTTGAAAAAATATTTAAATAATAAAAGTACAATTTATTTTTAAAAGAGATAAAAATAAATAACAAAGTGATAATTGATATAGATAAATCTGGTAGGAACGGACCAGACACAAGCGTAATTGGTAAAAAAATTACTAAATAAAAAATTATTGAGTTGCTTAGATTTTTATTTGTATTTATCACAGAAAGTATAATTTTTGTTTTGTAATTTTTAAATAAAACATATCTAATTTTTTTTGGATTTATTATAATTAATATAGTGAAAAACTATTGCAGCAGAATTTGATATATTTAAACTTTCAACATTTTTGTTAATTTTTATTTTTACAAAAAAATCTGCATATTTACTAGTATGCTGACGCATACCAAATCCCTCTGAACCAAATAAAAGAATATTGTTTCCTTCTAGCTTCATATCTGTAAAATCTTCTTTTCCATTTGCATCAAAACCATAAACCCAGAAATTTTTCTCTCTCAAATTTTTTAATGTTGAATTTATATTAGATACTTGGAATATATTTACATGCTCCATACATCCACTTGCTGATTTATACATTAATTTACTATCTTTAGGAAAATGTCTTTCTTTTATTATCAATCCATCAATATTAAACGATGCAGCGCTTCGTATCAATGAGCCGATGTTTCTTGGATCTGTAACCTCATCAAGGCAGACAAATGTTAAGTTATTTTTATCTTTAATGAATTCTTTAAGCTCAGGTTGATCTAAATGTTCAATTTCAGCTACATAACCATTATGCATTAACTGTTCTTTTGAAGTATATTTGTCTAATTCTTTTTTGGATTTAAAGTAAACTTTTACGTCTTCTAAAATATTTTTATTTGGATTTTTTCTATGAATATTTTTCTTAGATTCTTCAGTTAAAAATACTCTTAAAACCTTTCTTTTAGGGTTTCTAAGAGCCTCAATAACTGCATGTTGACCAACAATGAAAAAAGATGAATTGTTCATAAATTATTAACTGTTTTATACGGTTTTTTTAATATTTTCCTATTAAATCACGTGTTGCATTTGCATAAATAAAATATATAAAACGCTTGTTATTTGAAGCTTTATTGAACAAGGGGACACTTCCCCAAAGGAGGGGTTCCAGAGCGGTCAAATGGGGCGGGCTGTAAACCCGTTGACTTCGGTCTTCGAAAGTTCGAATCTTTCCCCCTCCACCATTTAATAATTGTTTAGATAACATGGAGTGTTACTCTTGGGGTTGTGCGGGTGTAGTTCAATGGTAGAACGCTAGCCTTCCAAGCTGGATGTAAGGGTTCGATTCCCTTTACCCGCTCCAAGAAAATAAAATTGAAAATGAAAACAAATAAACTGAGGTAAAAACGTAATGTCAAAAGAAAAATTTGTAAGAAATAAACCCCACTGTAACATTGGGACTATTGGTCATGTCGACCATGGTAAAACAACTCTTACTGCCGCGATTACAAATGTATTAGCACAAGCGGGCGGCGGAACTGCAGTTGCTTATGATCAAATTGATAAAGCACCTGAAGAAAAAGAGAGAGGTATAACAATTTCAACAGCACACGTAGAGTACGAGACTGAGAAAAGACACTATGCTCACGTAGACTGTCCTGGTCACGCTGACTATGTTAAGAACATGATTACTGGTGCTGCGCAAATGGATGGAGCAATCTTAGTTGTTAACGCAGCTGATGGCCCCATGCCACAAACAAGAGAACACATTCTTTTAGGAAGACAAGTTGGTATTCCTGCAATTGTTGTTTATTTAAATAAAGTAGATCAAGTTGATGATAAAGAAATGATTGAACTTGTTGAAGAAGAAATTAGAGAGCTTTTAACTTCATATAAATACCCAGGTGATAAAACGCCAATAGTTAAAGGTTCGGCTTTAGCGGCAGTTGAAGGTAGAGATGATGAAATTGGAAAAAATTCAATTTTAGAATTAATGAAAGCTGTTGATGAACATATTCCACAACCGGCTAGAGAAGTTGATAAACCATTCTTGATGCCAGTTGAGGATGTATTCTCAATTTCTGGAAGAGGAACAGTTGCAACTGGAAGAGTTGAGTCTGGTGTAGTTAAAACTGGTGAAGAAGTTGAAATAGTTGGAATTAGAGAAACTAAAAAATCAGTTTGTACTGGAGTTGAAATGTTTAGAAAACTATTAGATTCTGGTGAAGCTGGTGATAACGTTGGAATTTTATTGAGAGGTATTGAGAGAACTGACATAGAAAGAGGTCAAGTTCTTTGTAAGCCTGGTTCAATTACTCCACATACTAAATTTGAAGCTCAAGCGTATGTACTTAAAAAAGATGAGGGTGGAAGACATACTCCTTTCTTTACTAAATACAGACCTCAGTTTTATTTTAGAACAACAGACGTAACAGGTGAAGTAGAGTTACCAGCTGGTACAGAAATGGTTATGCCAGGTGATGATGCTAAATTTACTGTTAAACTAATTACACCAATCGCTATGGCAGAGAAATTAAATTTTGCAATTAGAGAAGGTGGAAGAACTGTTGGAGCAGGAGTAGTAACTAAAATTATAGAGTAACTCTATAAATAGGAGTGTAGCTCAATTGGTAGAGCGCCGGTCTCCAAAACCGGAGGCTGAGGGTTCGAGTCCCTCCGCTCCTGCCAATTTGAGCTTATAAATTATGAGAAACCCGATTAAATTTATACAAGAAGTTAAACAAGAGGCTTTCAAAGTTACTTGGCCAACATGGAAAGAGACATTGCAAGGTGCTTTAATGGTTTTTGTTATGGCAGTTGTTATGTCTTTATTTTTTCTCCTTCTAGATCAGGTTTTGAAATTTTTCTTAGAATTACTACTTAAAGTGAGTATTTAATGAAAAATTGGTATATTGTTCAGTCTCATTCTAGTTTTGAAAATAAAGTAGCCTCTTTAATTAAAGAGGAAGCTGATAAAGCTAAAATTGCTGATAAGTTTGAAGAGATTATTGTACCTACTCATGATGTTACTGAGGTTAAGAGAGGTAAAAGAATTCAAAGAAAGAAGAAATACTTTCCTGGATATGTACTAATTAAAAGTGAGATGGATAATAATATATATCACATGATTAAGAATATAAAGAGGGTCAGTGGTTTCTTGGGCACAAAAGGTATTCCAGTTCCAGTTTCAGATAAAGAAGTTGAAAAGATTTTAGGTCAGATTAAAGATGGCGTTGCTCAGCCGAAATCTGGAATAGAGTACAGTGTCGGTGAGAAAGTTCAGGTTGTAGATGGTCCATTTGCGTCATTTACTGGAATGATTGAGGAAATTGATGAAGAAAAAGCTAGACTTAAGGTGTCAGTTTCTATATTTGGTCGTCCTACACCAGTAGATTTAGAATATAATCAGGTTGAGAAGGTAAGTTAATGGCTAAAGAAGTAAGTGGATTTATAAAATTACAAATTAAAGGTGGTCAAGCTAATCCAGCCCCACCAGTTGGACCTGCTTTAGGTCAACGTGGTGTAAATATAATGGAATTTTGTAAAGCCTTTAACGATAAAACTAAATCAATGGCAGGTAAACCTGTTCCAGTTGAAATTACAGTCTATAAAGACAAAAAATTTGATTTTAAAATTAAATCACCTCCAGCATCTTTTTATATTAAAGAAGCAGTAAAACTTAAAGGCGGTTCTAAAGAACCAGGAAGAAATATTGTTGCTTCAATTTCTAAAAAACAATTAGAAAGTATAGCAAAAGAAAAAATGAATGATTTAAATGCCCATGATATTGAAGAGGCTATAAAAATTATTGCAGGGTCCGCAAGGTCAATGGGTATTGAGGTAAAAGAATAATGGCATCTAAAAGATTTAAAAAATTACCTGAAAAAACTAAAGACTTGAGTGCAGAGTCTTTCGAAAAATTGTTACCAGAACTTAAGAAAAACTGCACAACTAAATTTGATGAGTCTTTAGATTTAAGTTTTCAAATAAACAACAAGCAAAAGAAAAGTGAAGTTAATATCAGAACTGTAGTTAATTTACCTGGCGGAACAGGTAAGAAAGTTAAAGTTGCTGTAGTTTGTGAAGATAATAAAGCTCAAGATGCAAAAGATGCTGGTGCAGATATTGTAGGGAGTGATGAGTTTATTGAAAGAATTAAAGGTGGTGAATTAAATTTTGAAAAATTAATATGTACACCAGGAATGATGATTAAACTTTCTAAATTAGGTAAAGTTTTAGGACCGAAAGGTTTAATGCCTAACCCTAAACTTGGTTCAGTTTCTGAAAACATTAAAGAAGCTGTAACTAATGCTAAATCTGGTCAAGTAGAAATTAGAAATGATAAAGATGGAAACATTGGAGTTAGTATTGGTAAAAAATCATTTAATGATGATCAATTGCTAAAAAACTACAATGCTATCTTAGATGCTTTGGAAAAAGAGAAATCGAACAACACCTTAAAAGGAGATTTAATTAAAGGTGTATTTGCTACATCAACAATGGGTGTTTCGTACAAAGTTAAATTAGGGAAATCGATATAATTATGATGAACAAAGAACAAAAGAAAAATTATATTGAAGAAATGACCAGCAAGTTTGAAAATAGTAAAGCTATAATGGTTACACACTACCAAGGTTTAACGATGACCCAATTAGATGAGTTGAGAGCTAAAATGAGGGAACATGGTATTATTTTTAAAATAACAAAGAACAGAATTACAAAATTAGCTTTAGAGAAAACAAAGTGTAAAGATTTATCAAATTTATTTAGTGGTCCTACAGCAGTTGCATTCGGTGAGGATGCTATAATGTCTGCAAGGATTCTTTCAAAATTTGCAAAAGATAACGAAAACCTAAAATTAATTGGTGGGATAATGGACAATGAGGTCTTAGATTCGGCTGGTGTCCAAAATGTAGCAAGTTTACCTACATTAGATGAAGCAAGAGCCAATATAGTGGGTATTTTGAACGCTTCTGCATCTAAATTAATCAGTATTTTGCTTGCACATTCAGAAAAAATGGGTAGTTTGTCGGCAGAAAATTCTGAAACACAACCCAAAGAGTAAAACATATGCCTGACCTTAACAAAATTATTGAAGATTTATCAAGTTTAACTGTTGCAGAAGCAGCTGAACTTTCAAAACAATTAGAAGAAAAATGGGGTGTAACTCCAATGGCAGCAGCAGCTCCAGCAGCAGCAAGTGGTGCAGCTCCAGCAGAAGATAAAGATGATTTTACAATCATGCTAGTTTCCGCAGGTGATAAAAAAATTAATGTTATTAAAGAAGTAAGAGCAGCTACTTCATTAGGATTAAAAGAAGCTAAAGATCTTGTAGAGGGAGCACCAAAAGAAGTTAAATCTGGTGTAAACAAAAAAGATGCTGAAGAGATCAAAGCTAAGTTGGAAGCTGCAGGCGCAAAAGTAGAACTTAAATAAATTAAACAGAAAGAATTCAAATACTGATTAATTTTTAATCAGTATTATAAACATAGATGCAACTATCTTTTACTGAAAAGAAAAACATTAGAAAAAGTTTTGGTAAACTAAAAGAAAGTTTATCTATTCCTAACCTAATAGAAGTACAAAAAAATTCTTATAAAGAATTAACAGAATTTAATGCAGAATTGACTGAACTTACTAAAGGTTTTGATAGAGTCTTTAAAAGTATTTTTCCAATTGAGGATTTAAATGATAAAGCCACATTAGAATATGTCTCATATAGATTAGAAAAACCAAAATTTGATGTTGAGGAATGTATCACAAGAGGACTTACATATTCATCAGCACTAAAATGTACTTTAAGATTAGTTGTTTACGAAATAGATCAAGAAAATAACACAAAGGATATTTTATCTGCAAAAGAACAAGAAGTTTATATGGGTGAAGTTCCTATGATGACTAACAGTGGAACTTTTATTACAAATGGTGTTCAAAGAGTTGTTGTAAATCAAATGCACAGAAGTCCAGGTGTATTTTTCGACCATGACAAAGGAAAAACCCACGCTAGTGGAAAACTTTTATTTAATTGTAGAGTTATACCTAATAGAGGTTCTTGGTTAGACTTTGAGTATGATGTTAAAGATTTTTTGTACTTTAAAATAGATAGAAAAAAGAAAATATTTTCATCAACATTATTATTAGCACTAGGTTATACAAAAGCCGAAATTGTAGATGAGTTCTATGATAGTGAACAGTATAAATTTGATCCTAAAAGTGAAAAATGGAAAACCAAATTTAATCCAGAAAATTATAAAGCTAAGAATTTTTCTGAAGAAGTAATTGACGCCAAAACTGGTGAAGTAGTAATTAAACTTGGTGATAAAATTAATTTTTTAAATGCAAAAAAATTAGCCAATGATGGTCTTAAAGATATATTAGTTTCAAAAGAATCCTTATTTGGAAAGTTTTTACATAGAAGTGTAAGAGTAAATCAAGAAGAGGATGGTGTTTTTGGTATTGGTACAGAATTAAATGAGACAATACTTAAACAAGTTGTGGATGCTAATATTCAAGAACTTCAAATATCAGTTACTAATTCCATAAATAAAGGTCCTTATTTGCTTACAACTATTCTTGCTGACAAGAACAACAATAAAGATGAAGCAATTACAGAAATTTATAAAATGTTAAGACCTGGTGAACCACCTACAATCGAAATAGCAACACAAATTTTTAACAATCTTTTCTTTAGTTCAGATAGATATGATTTATCGGATGTTGGTCGAGTAAAAATGAATTCAAGACTAAATCAAGAGTGTTCAGATAAAATTACAATTTTAAGAAATGATGACATAATAGCAATCATTCACAAAATGTTAGATTTACGAGATGGAAAAGACGATGTTGATGATATTGATCACTTAGGTAACCGAAGAGTTCGTTCTGTTGGAGAGTTAGTTGAAAATCAAGCTAGAATAGGTGTCTACAGAATGGAGAGAGCAATAAAAGAAAAAATGACAACTTTAGACGTTGAGTCAGCAATGCCACAAGATTTAATAAATGCAAAACCATTAACAGTTTCACTAAAAGATTTCTTTGCAAGTTCGCAGCTTTCTCAATTTATGGATCAAACTAATCCATTATCCGAAATTACACATAAAAGAAGAGTATCTGCTTTAGGCCCAGGGGGCTTGACAAGAGAGAGAGCTGGATTTGAAGTGCGTGATGTACATCCAACTCACTACGGTAGAATTTGTCCTATAGAAACACCTGAAGGACCAAACATAGGTTTAATAAATAGTTTATCAACATATGCAAAAATTAATAAATATGGTTTTATTGAAAGCCCATATAAAAAAGTAAAAGACGGTGTCGTCCAAGATAGAGTAGAATATTTATCAGCTATGGAAGAAACAAAATTTACTATAGCTCAAGCTAATACTAAGCTGGATAAAAATGGTAAAATTATTGAAGAACTAGTTTCTTGTAGACAAAATTTAAATTTTCTTCTGTCTAAACCAGAGTCAATTGATTATATTGATGTATCTCCTAAACAACTTGTTTCAGTTGCAGCTTCATTAATACCATTTTTAGAAAATGACGATGCTAATAGAGCTTTAATGGGTTCAAACATGATGAGACAAGCTGTACCTTTACTGAAACCAGAGTCACCACTTGTTGGAACCGGAATAGAAAGTGATGTAGCATTAGACTCTGGAGTTACTATTGTTGCAAGACGTGATGGAATAGTTGATAAAATAGATGGAAAAAGAATTGTAATTAAAGTTACAGAGGAAACAGACTTTAGCGAGTCAGGTGTTGATATTTATAATTTACAAAAATTTAAAAGATCTAATCAAAATACTTGTATAAATCAAAGACCACTTGTTCGAGTTGGTGATAAGGTGAAATCTGGAGATATTATTGCAGACGGTCCTTCTACTAAATTAGGGGAGCTTGCTTTAGGTAAAAATGTGACGGTGGCTTTTATGCCATGGCAAGGTTATAATTTTGAAGACTCAATATTGATTTCAGAAAGATGTGTAACAGATGATGTCTTTACATCCGTTCATATAGAAGAATATGAAATAATGGCTAGGGATACGAAACTTGGTGAAGAGGAAATTACAAGAGATATACCAAATGTAAATGAAGATGCGTTGAAAAACTTAGATGAATCAGGAATTGTTTATATTGGAGCAGAGGTGAATGCAGGTGATATTTTAGTAGGTAAAGTTACCCCAAAAGGGGACTCAGCATCAGGTCCTGAAGAAAAATTATTACGATCTATATTTGGTGAAAAAGCAATTGATGTTACAGATACATCATTAAGAATGTCTAGAGGATCTAGTGGAACAGTTGTAGATGTGAGAGTATTCAATAGACACGGTATTGAGAAGGATGAAAGATCAATTACCATCGAAAGAGCAGAAATCGAACAAGTTCAACAAGATAAAATTGTAGAAGAAGAAATTTTAGAGAGAAGTATTAAACAAAGAGCTTCACAATTCCTATCTGGCGCTTCTTTAACTAAAAAATTAAAAGATTTATCAGCGGGAACTAAATTAGATTTTGATACTATTAATAAATTGTCAGTTAACGATGTTTTTAAAATAACAATAAGTAATTCAAATAATGAAGCAACACTTGCTCAATTAAAAGATCAATATAATAAAGCTAAACAAGATATTAATGAAAGATTTGAAGATAAAGTGTTAAAAATTAGAAGTGGTGATGATTTGTTACCAAGTGTTATGAAAATGGTTAAGGTTTTTGTTGCAATCAAAAGAAGATTAAGACCTGGAGATAAAATGTCAGGAAGACATGGCAATAAAGGAGTTGTAAGTAAAATTGTTCCTGTTGAAGATATGCCATACCGTGAAGATGGACGACCTGTTGATATCGTATTAAATCCATTAGGTGTCCCAAGTAGGATGAATGTTGGTCAAATTTTAGAAACACATTTAGGTTGGGCATGTAAAGAATTTGGTGAACAAGTCAAAAATTTAGTTAACGAAAATAATAAAAAAATTGAGAGAACAGATAAAATAGAAAAATTTTTAAAATCTGTTTATGGAGAAGAAATTTTTAATGACAAAGTAGACAAATTAAGTAAGAACGAATTTAAGGATCTTTGTGAAAATCTACAAAATGGTATTGCAATTTCAACACCTGTGTTTGATGGTGCAAAAGAGAAAAATGTAACTGAAATGCTTGAATTAGCAAAATTACCAGGATCTGGACAGACTTATTTATGGGACGGAAGAACCGGGGAAAAATTTGATAGACCGGTTACAGTTGGAATAATTTATATGTTGAAACTTCATCACTTAGTTGAGGATAAGATTCATGCTAGATCTACAGGACCTTACAGCTTAGTTACTCAACAACCACTTGGAGGAAAAGCCCAATTAGGAGGACAAAGGTTTGGTGAAATGGAAGTTTGGGCATTAGAAGCATATGGTGCCTCTTATACTTTACAAGAAATTTTGACAGTTAAGTCAGATGATGTTGCTGGAAGAGTTAAGGTTTATGAAACAATTGTTAAAGGCGAGGAAAACTTTGAGTCTGGTATACCAGAGTCATTTAACGTTTTAGTTAAAGAAATTAAATCACTAGCATTAAATGTGGAGCTAAATTAATGAAAAAAGAATTAACAGACTTATTTAAAGGTAGCGAAATTTCAGATGCTCAAAATTTCAATAGTATAAAAATTTCACTTGCCAGCCCAGAAAAAATTAAATCTTGGACATTTGGTGAAATAAAAAAACCTGAAACAATTAACTATAGAACGTTTAGACCAGAGAAAGATGGTTTATTCTGTGCAAGAATTTTTGGACCAATAAAAGATTATGAATGTTTATGCGGAAAGTATAAACGAATGAAATTTAGAGGAATTATATGTGAAAAGTGTGGAGTTGAAGTAACAAAATCTAACGTAAGAAGAGAAAGAATGGGCCACATAAATCTTGCCACACCCGTAGCTCATATTTGGTTTTTAAAATCTCTTCCAAGCAGAATTGCTTTAGCTGTTGATATGAAGCTAAAAGAGATAGAGCGAGTTCTATATTTTGAAAATTTTATAGTGATTGAGCCAGGTTTAACAGGATTACAAAAAAATCAACTTTTGAATGAGGAAGAGTTAGCAAAATATCAAGACGAATTTGGTGAAGAAAGCTTTACTGCAGGGATTGGTGCAGAAGCTGTCCTTGAGATGCTTAAAAATTTAGATTTAGAACTAGAGAGAAAAAATCTTGCCAGTTTTATTAAAGAGACTAAATCAAAAGTTAATGAAGAAAGAGCAATTAAAAGATTAAAGCTAATCGAGTCATTTATAGAAACTGGTCAAAAACCAGAGTGGATGATTATGACTGTAGTTCCAGTTATTCCACCTGAATTAAGACCTTTGGTTCCACTAGATGGTGGTAGATTTGCCACCTCTGATCTTAATGATTTGTATAGAAGAGTAATTAATAGAAATAATCGATTAAAAAGATTAATGGATCTGAAAGCTCCAGATATCATTGTAAGAAATGAAAAAAGGATGCTTCAAGAGTCCGTAGATGCGCTATTTGATAACGGTAGAAGAGGTAGAGTAATTACAGGAACAGGTAAGCGTCCACTTAAATCACTTGCAGAAATGTTGAAGGGTAAACAAGGTAGATTTAGACAGAATCTTCTTGGTAAACGAGTTGATTATTCAGGAAGATCAGTAATCGTTGTCGGTCCAGATTTGAAACTACATGAGTGTGGTTTACCAAAAAAAATGGCTTTAGAATTATTTAAACCATTTTTATATGCAAGATTAAATAAATTAGGTTTAGCTTCAACAATTAAACAAGCAAAAAAATTAGTTGAGAAAGAAACTAATGCAGTTTGGGATGCTTTAGAGCTAATTGTTAGAGAACATCCTGTTCTTCTGAACAGAGCGCCAACTCTACATAGACTTGGAGTTCAAGCATTTGAACCAAAATTAATTGAAGGAGATGCAATTGAGCTGCACCCTTTGACTTGTGCAGCATTTAATGCTGATTTTGATGGTGACCAAATGGCAGTTCACGTTCCATTAAGTTTAGAAGCACAATTAGAAGCAAGAATTTTAATGTTATCTACAAATAATATTCTTTCTCCTTCAAATGGTAAACCAATTATCGTTCCAAGTCAGGATATGATTTTAGGAATTTACTATTTGTCTCAAGAACCTATATCAGACAAACCAGCTGGATACTTTACAAATTCAGATCAAATTGAATTTGCATTATCATCTGGTCAAATAAATGTTCATAGCACTATTATTTCAAGATTTGAGACTGTAGATGATCAGGGTAATAAGAAAATGGAAAAATATACTTCTACAGCTGGAAGATTTTTATTAGCAAATTTATTACCTAAGAGTAGCAACATTAAGTTTTCTTTAGTAGATAGATTATTACCTAAAAAAGTAGTTTCTGAAATAATTGATGTTGTTTTTAGATTTTGTGGTCAAAAAACAACTGTAATTTTCTGTGATAAGCTTAAAGATTTAGGTTTTAAACACGCGTTTAAAGCAGGTATATCATTTGGAAAAGACGATCTTGTAATTCCAACAAATAAAACTCAATTAATTGATGATACTAAGAAATTAATTGCAGATTATGAAACTCAATATGCCGAAGGTTTAATTACAAGAGGTGAAAAATATAATAAAGTTGTTGATGCTTGGTCCAAGTGTACAGATAAAGTTGCTGGTGAAATGATGAAGGGAATTTCAGCTACAGAAAAAACTGATGAAGGATTAAAGATTAATTCAGTATTCATGATGGCTGATAGTGGAGCTAGAGGATCTGCTGCTCAAATGAAACAATTAGCAGGTATGAGAGGTTTGATTGCTAAGCCTTCAGGTGAAATCATTGAAAGTCCAATTATCTCAAATTTTAAAGAGGGATTAACAGCATTAGAGTATTTTAATTCGACACACGGAGCAAGAAAAGGGCTAGCAGATACAGCGCTTAAAACAGCAAGTTCTGGATATTTAACAAGAAGACTATGCGATGTAGCTCAAGACTTAACAATAACCAAAGTTAGATGTGATGATCCTGGATTTATTGAGCTTTCTGAAATTTTAGAGGGTGGTAATGTGGTTGTAAGTCTAGCTGAAAGAGCATTAGGAAGAGTTACAGCTGCTGAAGTTAAAAATCCATTATCAGGTGAGGTAATTATTAAGAAATCTGAAATGATAGATGAGGCAGGATGCGATAAAATTGATGCTGCAGGAGTTAAATCAATAAAAGTTTATTCAGTAATGACATGTAGTTCAAAAGAAGGTGTTTGTGCTACTTGTTATGGCAGAGATTTATCAAGAGGTAAGATGGTTCATGTTGGAGAAGCTATTGGCATGATATCTGCGCAATCTATTGGAGAACCAGGAACACAATTAACAATGAGAACGTTCCACGTAGGAGGCACAGCCTCTGTCAAGCAAGATTCTCAAATAGTTACTAAAAGCGATGGAACTTTAAAAATAATTAACTCAAATATCTTAGAGGATTCAAAAAAGAATTTGATTGTTATGGGAAGAAACACTCAGCTTTCAATAGAGGACGATAAAGGAGTTCAGATAGCTGTTTATAAAGTTGCCTACGGTTCAAAATTATTTTTTAATAACGGAGAAAAAGTAAAAGCAAATTCCAAAATATGTGAATGGGATCCATATACAACTCCAGTTATTGCAGAGAAAAGTGGTACAGCTAGTTATGTAGATTTGATTGATGGTGTATCAATTCAAGAAACTACTGATGATGCAACAGGAATTTCCTCTAAATCAGTAATTGATTGGAGAGGTCAATCTAAAAGTACTGATTTAAAACCTAGAATTACTCTAAGAGATGAAAAAGGAAATGTTATTAAAAAAGCTGATGATAATGAAGCTAGATATTATTTAGTACCAGATTCAATTTTATCAATTAAAGATGGTCAAAAAGTTTATGCCGGTGACGTTATTGCAAGATTACCTAAGGAAACAACAAAAACAAAAGATATTACTGGAGGTCTTCCAAGAGTTGCTGAATTATTTGAAGCTAGAAAAGCTAAGGATAGCGCGATCATTGCTGAAAATGATGGTAGTGTTATTTTTGGTAAAGAGGTAAGAGGTAAACAAAGAGTATCAATTGTTCCTGAAGATGGATCCGAACCCTCAAATTATTTAATTCCAAAAGGTAAACATATCAATTTTAACCCTGGTGAAAAAATTCAAAAAGGTGAATATCTTTTAGATGGTCAACCATTGCCACATGATATTTTAAGAATTTTAGGAATTAAAGAATTAACAGAATATTTTGTTAACCAAGTTCAAGAAGTTTATAGATTACAGGGAGTAATAATAAACGATAAGCATATCGAAACTATTTTAAGACAAATGCTTAAAAAGGTTGAAGTTAAACTATCAGGTGACTCAACTTATTTACCTGGTGAAGTCGTTGATAGAATTAAATTTGATAATACTAATGAAAAATTAGTTGCAGAGGGTAAAACACCAGCAGTTGGTGAAAGGGTTTTAATGGGTATTACTAAAGCTTCACTTCAGACTGAGTCGTTTATATCAGCTGCTTCGTTCCAGGAAACCACAAGAGTACTAACAGATGCTGCAATTAAAGGAAAAGTTGATCCATTAAATGGCTTGAAAGAGAATGTCATTGTTGGAAGATTAGTTCCAGCGGGTACTGGTAATATTAAAAATAGATGGAACAACAAAGCTCTAGAGGATGATAATAATTTCTTAGCAGAGCAAGACAAAATAGAAGCTTCAGAACCTGAGGAATCACAAGCAAATCAGTAAAAAAATCGCTTAAAAATTGCAGTTTTAGTTTGACAAAGGGCTATTATTAAGTAATTTGGCGATATTTTTGGTTGGAATGTAGTACCTCTAACGGTGCTAAACGCTGCCACAAAATAACCTGTCAGTTATTTTCATCTAAAAATAAATTAATTAATTTAAAAAATTTATGCCAACTATTAATCAGTTGTTAAGAAAAAAAAGAGTTAAACCAGCTGCAAGGAACAAAGTTCCTGCTTTACAAAAACAACCTTTAAAAAGAGGTGTTTGTGTAAAAGTTTACACAACAACTCCTAAGAAACCAAACTCAGCATTAAGAAAAGTTGCTAGAGTAAGATTATCAAATGGATTTGAAGTTACAGCTTATATTCCTGGTGAAGGTCACAATCTTCAAGAACACTCGGTAGTACTGATTAGAGGTGGTAGGGTAAAAGATTTGCCAGGTGTTCGTTATCATATTTTAAGAGGTAATCTTGATACTCAAGGTGTTGCAAATAGAAAACAAAGAAGATCTTTATACGGAACTAAAAAAGGAAAATAATGTCTAGAAAAAAAACTCAACCAAAAAAAAATGTAGTTCCAGATCCAAAATTTAAATCAACTATTATTCCAAAATTAATTAATAATATCATGTATGATGGAAAAAGAGGTATTGCCGCGAAAATAGTTTATGATGCTATTGATAAAATTAAAACAAAAACGAAAGATGAACCAATAAATATTTTTAATGAAGCAATTAACAACATAAAACCAACTGTAGAAGTTAGATCTAGAAGAGTTGGTGGTGCAACTTATCAAGTACCTGTTGAAGTTAAAAGCAAAAGAGCACAAGCTTTGGCAATAAGATGGTTAGTGGAGTCAGCAAGAAAAAGAAAAGATAAACATATGGCAGATAAAATTTTTAATGAGCTTTACGATGCTTATGAAAAAAAAGGAGCTGCTGTTAAAAAAAGAGAGGATGTTCATAAAATGGCAGAGTCTAACAAGGCATTTGCTCATTTTAGGTGGTAATTAATTATGGCTAGAACTCATACTTTAGATAAATATAGAAATATTGGAATCATGGCCCATATAGATGCTGGTAAAACTACCACTACTGAAAGAGTTTTATACTATACAGGTAAGAGTCACAAAATTGGTGAGGTACACGATGGAGCTGCAACAATGGATTGGATGGAGCAAGAACAAGAAAGAGGGATTACAATTACATCTGCGGCTACTACTTGTTTTTGGAATGATCATAGAATTAATATTATAGATACCCCAGGCCACGTAGATTTTACCATTGAGGTAGAAAGATCTTTAAAAGTTTTAGATGGTGCTGTTGCTGTTTTTGATGGTGTTGCAGGTGTAGAGCCTCAATCCGAAACTGTATGGAGACAAGCCGATAAGTATAAAGTACCAAGAATTTGTTTTGTTAACAAGTTAGATCGAACAGGTGCTGATTTTTTTAGATGTGTAGATATGATTAGAGATAGATTAGGTGCCAAACCTTTGGTTGTACAAGTCCCTATAGGTGCTGAAGCTTCTTTATCCGGTGTTGTTGATCTTGTTAAAATGAAAGCTCAAGTTTGGAAAAATGAAGCACTTGGAGCTGAATGGGAATATAAAGAAATTCCTGAAGATTTAAAAGAAATTTCAGAAAAATATAGAATTGAATTAGTTGAAACAGCCGTCGAACAAGATGAAAAATTAATGGAGGCTTATCTAAATGGCGATGAAATTAAAGAAGAAGATTTAGTTAAATGTATAAGAAAAGGAACTTTAAATTTTAGTTTTGTTCCAGTTTTAACAGGTTCAGCATTCAAAAACAAAGGTGTTCAGCCTTTACTAGATGCTGTTGTTAATTATTTACCAAGTCCAGTAGATATTGGTTCTATCAAAGGAACCAAATTAGGCAGTGAAGATGAAATGGAAATGAAATTTGATGACAGTGTCCCATTTTCTGCTTTAGCTTTTAAAGTAGCAAACGATCCATTTGTTGGTTCATTAACTTTTATTAGAATTTATTCAGGTACAATTAAAACTGGTACAGCAGTCTTCAATTCTTCAAAAGAAAAAGAAGAAAGAGTTGGAAGAATGCTTTTAATGCACGCAAACTCCAGAGAAGATATTAAAGAAGCTAATGCTGGTGATATTGTAGCTTTAGCAGGATTAAAAAATACTATTACTGGACATACTTTGTGTGATAAAGAAAATTCTGTTCTTCTTGAGCCAATGGAATTTCCTGATCCAGTAATTGAAATTGCAGTAGAACCAAAAACAAAAGCTGACCAAGAAAAAATGGGTGAAGCTTTAGGTAGGTTAGCTAAGGAAGATCCTTCATTTAGAGTTACATCAGATGAAGAGTCGGGGCAAACAATTATTAAAGGAATGGGTGAATTACACTTGGATATTATTGTTGATAGAATGAAAAGAGAATTTAAAGTAGAGGCTAATGTTGGAGCTCCACAAGTTGCCTATAGAGAAACTATAGAGGCTGCTTCAGAGGTTGAATACACCCATAAAAAACAAAGTGGTGGTGCTGGACAATTTGCAAAGGTTAAACTTTTAGTAGAACCTCAAGACCCAGGGAAAGGAAGAGATGTTGAGAGCAAAATTAAAGGTGGTGCAATTCCAAAAGAATTTATTCCTGGTGTTGAAAAAGGTATAGAAACAGTATCAGATACCGGAATTTTAGCCGGTTTTCCAATGATTGATTACAAAGTAACCATCTTAGATGGATTACATCATGATGTTGACTCAAGTGTATTAGCGTTTGAACTAGCAAGCAGAGCTTGCTTTAAAGAGGCCTGTACAAAAGGTGGGTTAAAATTATTAGAACCAGTAATGAGAGTTGAAGTAGTAACTCCTGAAGATTACATGGGCGATGTTATAGGTGATCTAAACAGCAGAAGAGGTCAAATAAGTACTCAAGAGCAGAGAGGTAATGCAACTGTAATTACAGCAATGGTTCCTTTGGCTAATATGTTTGGTTATATAAATAATTTAAGATCAATGTCTCAAGGTAGAGCTCAATATTCAATGTTTTTTGATCATTATTCAAAAGTTCCACAGAATGTTCAAGATGAAGTAACTAAGAAGATTGCAGGTTAATTATGGAAAAACAGAACATTAGAATTAAATTAAGAGCATATGACAATAAAGTTCTAGATGCCTCTACTGAAGAGATTGTGAATACAGTTAAAAGAACTGGAGCTACAATTAAGGGACCAATTCCATTACCTACAAGAATTGAAAGATACACAGTCTTAAGATCACCTCATATAGATAAGAAAAGTAGAGAACAGTTTGAGTCAAGAACACACAAAAGATTAATCGATATTATTGAACCAACACCACAAACCGTAGAAGCATTGATGAAACTTGATTTAGCTTCTGGTGTAGATGTGGAGATAAAAATTTAATTATGAGTGAGATAGCTTTATTAGGAAAAAAAATAGGAATGACGAGAGAATTTTATAAATCTGGTCAGTTGGTTCCTGTAACTGTGCTTAAGGTTGAAAAAGCTAGAGTTATTCAGATTATTGAAGAGGAAAAAAGAGGATACAAAGCTGTTCAGCTTGGATATGGAAAAATTAAAAATTCAAAATTAACAAAAGCAATGAAAGGTGTTTTTTCTAAAAAAAATACAGAAGCTAAGAAAAAATTAAAAGAATTTAGAGTAAATGATACATCTGTTTACAAAGAAGGGAACGAGTTTGGTTTAGAAATATTCAAAGATATTAAATTTGTAGACACAAGATCAAAGACAATTGGTAAAGGTTTTGCAGGTGCTATGAAAAGACACAATTTTGGTGGTTTAAGAGCTAGTCACGGTGTTTCAATATCACACAGAGCACATGGTTCAACTGGGCATAGTCAAGATCCAGGAAAAGTTTTTAAAGGAAAAAAAATGGCTGGTCATATGGGTGACAAGCTAAGAACAATGCAAAATATTGAAATAATAAAAACTGACTTAGAAAATGAACTTCTTTATTTAAAAGGATCAATACCTGGTTCCAAAAATTCTGAAGTAATGGTTAAAAAATCAGTAAAAAATATAAGCAAAATGACAATTGGTGAGAAACAAGCAGCTGCTGAAGAGGCTAAAAAAACACCTGAGAAAAAGAAAAAATAATGAAATTAGATAAAATTAGCATAGACGGAAAAAAAGGTAGTATTGAAGTTTTGGATAAAATTTTTTCTGCAAAAATTAATCATAAATTAGTTAGCGCTGTTCTTTATAAAACAAATGCTAATTACAAAGGGAGACATGCCAAAACTAAACAACAAAATGAGGTAAAAGGACCAACTTCAAAAATATATGCTCAAAAAGGGACTGGTGGTGCAAGGCATGCTAGTAGAAAAGCTCCTATATTTGTTGGCGGAGGTATTGCTCATGGACCAAAAGGTGAATTGGCTTATAAAAAAAGAAAATTAAACAAAACTGAGAAAAAACAAAGTGTAGCTTCACTAATTACTGAAAAAAATAATAATAAAAATTTATTAATCTTGAATGACTTTGGTTCAGAAATCAAAAAAACAAAAGATATGAACTCAATCATTAATAAACTTGAAATTACAAATTCATTAATAATTTTAGATAAAAATTCTAGAGAAAAAATTGAAAAATCAGCAAGAAATATTCCAAATGTTAAAGTTACAGATGTAAATCATTTCAGTGCTTATGACATTATTAAATTTAAAAAAATAGTTTTCACAGAAAGTTCTGTAAAAGAACTAGAAAAGAGATATTCATAATATGGAAAAAATTCATTTATACGACAAAATTCTTTCACCAGTGGTTACAGAGAAATCAACTAACCTATCTGAACTGAATAAAATTGTTTTTAAAGTTCCAGATGGCGCAAATAAGAAAAACTTAAAAAAGAATATTGAAAAAATATTCAAAGTTAATGTGACAAAGATAAATATTATTAACAAACAGAACAGAACAAAAGTTACCAGAGGTAGAAAAGTAAAAGTATCTGGATATAAAAAAGCAATAATTACTTTAAAAAAAGGTCAGAGCATTGATCTAACAACAGGAATTTAATAAATGGCATTAAAAACTTTTAAACCATATACAAAATCTACAAGAGGTACCATTTTAGTTGATAGAACTGGTTTATGGAAAGGTAAACCATTCAAGACCTTAGTTTCACCTAAAAATGCGATGAAAGGTAGAAATAATAACGGTCATATTACCTCTATTAATAGAGCTGGTGGACATAAAAAAATGTACAGACATGTGGATTTTTATAGAAAAAAATTTGACATGGAAGCCACAGTTGAAAGAATAGAATATGATCCTAATAGATCATGCTACATTATGTTAGTTAAATTTGAGGATGCTACTTACTCATATTTCTTAGCACCACAAAAAATTAAAGTTGGAGATAAAGTTGAAAGCGGTTCTAAAAAGGAAATTAAAGTAGGTAATTGTATGCCATTGCAAGACATTCCAGTGGGTATCAATATACATAATGTCGAGATACAGCCAGGTGGTGGTGGAAAAATCGCTAGAGCAGCTGGTTCATCAGTTACTATTAGTGGTCTAGATGGAAACTATAGTTTAATAAAATTAGCCTCAGGTGAAGTGAGAAAAATAGACTCAAGAGCTTTAGCTACAATTGGAATTTTAAGTAATCCAGATCAAAAAAATATTAAAATTGGAAAAGCAGGTAGATCAAGATGGTTGGGTAGGAGACCTCATACTAGAGGTGTTGTTAAAAACCCAGTTGATCACCCACATGGAGGTGGTGAAGGAAAATCTGCTGGAGGAAGACATCCAGTTTCACCTACAGGACAATCTGCCAAAGGTTTAAAAACTCGAGATAATAAGAGAACAGATAAATTTATAGTTAAGAGAAGAAATAAGAGGAAGGATACTAAGTAATGGCTAGAGCAGTTTGGAAAGGTCCGTTTGTAGAAGAAAGCTTGATGAAGAAAGTTGACAAGTATAAAGACGATCCTAAGAAAATTCCTATTAAAACTTGGTCAAGAAAATCTACAATTTTACCAGATTTTGTAGGGGTGAGTTTCCAAATTTATAATGGCAAAAAATTTATACCAATAACTATTTCAGAAGATATGGTTGGACATAAATTAGGTGAGTTTGCACCAACAAGAACGTTTTTTGGTCATACACCAGCTGATAAAAAAGCTAAACCAGCAACAGCAGAGAAGAAATAATTATGGGCAAGAAAAAGAAAATAGATAAATCTAACGAAAAAACAGTGAAGTCTGTTAACAACGGTATTAGATCAAGTGTCAGAAAGTTAAATCCAATACTAAAAAGCATTGTTGGTAAAAAAGTTGATGTTGCAATTAGAGATTTACAGTTTTCAGAAAAGAGAGTTACTAGAGATGTTAGAAAAACTATTAGTTCAGCTGTAGCCAATGCTGAAAATAATTTTCAATATGATATTGATAAATTAATAGTTAAAGAGGCATATTGTGGAAAAAAAATAGTTATGAAAAGATTTAGACCAAGAGCTAAAGGG
>CACJPL010000012.1 GCA_902595285.1 uncultured Pelagibacteraceae bacterium
CCTGAAAATTTGGTAGAACATGTTAATAAATTATTAATAAATAGTGTTTCGTGTGTAAATGCTGCTGCTCAGTTTGCAGGCATAGCAGCTCTTGATGGACCAGATGACTCAATTCACGAAATGATGGAAAAATTTACTTTAAGAAGGAAACTTATTCATGAAGGTCTCAACAGTTTACCAGGTGTAGAATGTAGTCTGCCTGGAGGAGCTTTTTATGCATTTCCAAAAGTAATTGGAACAGGGATGAATGGTTCTGAATTCTGTAAAAAAGCTATGCATGAGGCTGGTGTAGCAATAGTCCCAGGAACAGCATTTGGTAAAACTTGTCAAGATTATGTGAGATTTAGTTTTGCAGCGTCTAGAGATAATATTTCTCAGGCATTGGAAAATATTAAAAAAATGCTTACTAAATAAGCTGTATTTTTTATTTTATTTTTATTAGTATTAATATTTACAATTATGAACCAGCAAGTTGAGTTAGAATTAAAAAATCTTTTAAACAGTAGGTTTTCTACATCAGAGTCTGCTCGTGGAAATTATGCAAGAGGTGAAGACACATATGATCCAATTCTTTCAAAAGCTGTAGTTTTTCCAGAAAATAATGAAGAGGTATCAAAAATATTAAAAATATGTAATGAACATAAAATTCCAGTCGTTCCGTATGGTACAGGCACATCTTTAGAAGGAAATGTTTTAGGAAATGAGGATGGTATAACTATCTGCTTGGAAAAAATGAATAAAATTTTAAGTGTAAACGCTCAAGATTTTGACTGTAGAGTTCAGGCATGCGTAACAAGAGAACAATTGAATGAATATTTAAGAGAGGACGGAGTTTTTTTCCCCATTGATCCAGGAGCAAACGCTGCTTTAGGTGGTATGGCATCAACCTCCGCTTCAGGAACAATGGCTGTGAAATATGGGACAATGAAAACAGTTATTTCAGGTCTAACTGTAGTTTTACCAAATGGTGATATTATTAATACAGGTGGAAGAACTAAAAAAACCTCAGCAGGATATAATTTAACAAATCTATTTATTGGATCAGAAGGAACGCTAGGCATTATTACTGAGGTTCACTTAAGATTATCTCCTATACCAGAAAGTATAATGAGTGCAGCATGTCATTTCCCTTCTTTAGAAGATGCGGTAATGACTGCTCAACAGGTTATTCAATATGGTGTTCCAATTGCTAGAATTGAAATGCTTAATGCAGATCAGATGGGAATTTCTATTAACTACTCTAAATTAAAAGATATTGAAGCGGTACCAACTTTATTTTTTGAATTTCATGGATCTGAGTCCTCAAACAAAGAAAATATTAAAATTGTTGAGGAACTATCAAAAGATAATAATGGTAGTTCATTTAAATGGGCTAAAGACCTAGAGGAAAGAAATAAACTTTGGCAAGCAAGATGGGATGTATATTATTCTGTTAAAGCCCTAAATAATAACGGAAGAGTTTATTCGACAGATGTTTGTGTACCAATTTCAAAGATAACTGAATGTGTAAAATTTGCAGAGGAAAAAGCAAAAGAATTTGGTGTTAGAGCTCCAATGGTAGGACATATGGGAGATGGGAATTTCCATGTGGTATTACCTTACGATCCTGCAAAAAAAGAAATGTACAAACAATTAAGAGCATTTAATGGAACTCTAATTAGAAAAGCTTTAGAGCTTGAAGGTACTATAACTGGGGAACACGGAGTTGGGCTTCACAAAAAAGAATATTTACTAGAACAACACCCTGATAGTATTCCAGTAATGAAATCAATCAAAAGAACATTGGATCCAAATAACATAATGAATCCTGGTAAAATTTTCGATTTAAACTAATCATTAATATGAAAAAAATTCTGATAACTAGAAGATTACTTAGATCTTGTGAAGAAAAAGCATCAAAAATTTTTAAAGCAAATTTTAATGATAATGATGAGCTCTATTCTCAAAACAAGGTGATAGAAATGAGTCAAGGGTGTGATGGAATTTTAACTTCCTTAACAGATAAAATGGACGCTGAAACAATTAATAAATTACCTGAGAGTGTAAAAATAATTTCAAATTTTGCAGTTGGTTTTGGAAATATAGATTTAGAAGCAGCAAAAAAAAGAAAAATAGCTGTTACAAACACACCTGATGTTTTAACAGATGCGACAGCAGAAATTGGAATTCTCCTAATACTTGGAGCTTGTAGAAGAGCTTCTGAAGGAATTGAAAGCGCAAGACAGGGTGGATGGAAGTGGTCAGCTGATTACCTTATTGGCAAACAATTGACCGGTTCAAGGTTAGGTATTTTAGGAATGGGAAGAATTGGCCAAAAAATTGCTAAAGTTGCAAAGTCTTTAGGGATGATTATTCATTATCACAATCGATCAAAACTAAACGAAGATAAAGAACAAGGCGCAACTTATCATGATAGTTTAAAAGGCTTGTTATCAGTTTCAGATGTTTTGTCGATTTGTTGTCCAGCTTCTAAGGAAACTATTGATATGATTAATAAAGAGACAATAGAATATTTACCTAAAGGTGCAATAGTTACAAATGTTGCTAGGGGGGATATTGTTGATGACGATGCAATGATAGATGCTTTAGAAAGAAGAAAAGTTTATGCAGTAGGATTAGATGTATATAAAAATGAGCCAAATTTAAACCCAGGGTATCTAAATCACAAAAGTGCTTTTATACTTCCACACCTTGGTAGTGCAACTAAAGATACTCGTACAGCTATGGCAAATTTAGCAATAGATAATCTTGATGAGTTCTTCAAAACTGGAAATTGTAAAAATAAAGTAAATTAAATGTCTAAATCGATAGCGTTTATTGGTGTTGGCAACATGGGTTGCCCAATGGCTGAAAATTTAATGAAGTCAGGTAAATCTGTAAAGGTTTTTGATGTCTCAAAAAAGATGCTGGAAATTGCAAGAGATAAAAATCTTGAAACAATTGAAAATTTAGATGATTTAATTACAGATAATATTGAAACGGTTGTAACTATGCTTCCAGAAGGTAAGCATTCTAAGGAAGTTTACTTAGGAGAAAAAGGAATAATAAATAGAGTTTCAAAAGATTGTCTTTTAATCGATTGCTCAACAATTGATATTCAAACTTCTATTGAGATTGGAAAAAAGGCATCAGAATTAGGTATAAAAATGATTGATGCACCAGTTAGTGGTGGAGTGATGGGAGCCCAAAAAGCAACTTTAAATATAATGGTTGGTGGATCAAGAGAAGCATACGAAAAAGCGCTACCTTTGTTAAAAATCATGGGAAAAAATATATTTCATGCTGGTGATTTAGGTAGCGGGAATGGCGCTAAGATTTGTAACAATATGGCCCTAGGCATTGCTATGATTGCTGCTTCAGAATCATTAATGTTAGCGAAAAGATTAAACATAGATATCAAAAAAGTTCATGAAATCATGAAAAATGCATCTGGTAACAGTTGGCCAATTTCAGTGTATCCTCCTTTACCTGGTTTAATTGATGGTACACCATCTAATAACAACTATCGTCCAGGTTTCTCTGCAGGTATGATGAACAAAGATCTCAAATTGGCAAACGACTGTGCCAAAAGCGTAGACGCAGAAACACCTTTAGGAAAAATGGCTTTAGAAATTTACGATCAATTTTGTAAAGAAGGTAATGATGCTAAAGATTTTTCAGCGATTTCAAAAGTTATTGGAGGTAGTGCTTGGGACTATCCAATTGATTAAATAAAACAATTATAATTCAATTTAAAATTGAAAATTTCTACTTCAGGTTTTATTGTGACAATCTGTACCTCTTTTTAGAAAGACTCTAATTTGAATTTATGTTTTATTTTTATCAGTTAATTAACTAGAGGAGAATAAATGATTAAGAATAAAAAATCATTGAAGGGTTATAAAACGCCTTCAAGACGAAAGTTCTTTAAAGCAGCGGCAGCAACTGGTGCGGCTACAGCAGCAGCAGTAGCGATGCCAAATCTTGCTTTAGGAGATGGTCATACTACCCTTAAAATGCAAGCAGCTTGGCCAAGTGGAGCTAACATCTTTTTTGAGATGGCTGGCGACTACTGCAAAATGGTCAGTGATATGTCGGGTGGAAAATTAAAAATTGATTTACAGCCAGTTGGTGCAGTTGTAAAGACTGGTGAAATCGGTCAGGCGGTAAGTGATGGTGTACTTGACATGGGTCACTGGGTAACTGCTTACTGGTATGGTAAAAACCCTGCAGCATCGCTTTTTGGAACAGGTCCATCTTATGGTCTTTCGTCTCAAGAAGTAATGGCTTGGATGGAAGAAGGCGGTGGAAGAGCATTGTATGAGGAAACATTAGCTAAAGTTGGATACGACTATGTTGGTGTTTTTGCTATGCCTATGCCAGCTCAACCTTTTGGTTGGTTCAAAAAGAACGTAACTAAAGTAAGCGATGTTAAAGGAATGAAGTACAGAACAGTTGGTCTTGCAACTAACGTTCTTACTGCAATGGGCATGGTAGTTAGACAATTACCAGGTGGTGAAATTCAGCCAGCAATGAAAACTGGTTTGATTGAAGCTGCAGAGTTTAACAACCCTACTTCAGACTCTCAATTTGGTATGCAAGATGTTTCTAAGCACTATCACTTAGGATCTTTCCACCAATCACAAGAGATGTTTGAAATACCTATTAATAAAAAAACTTTTAATAGCTTATCTCCTGCAAACCAAGCAATATTAAAAAACGCTTCGTATGCAGCAAATACCGCTAACTACTTTAAAGCTTTGGTAAGATACTCAGCTGATTTATCAAAATTGATGAATGAGCACAAAGTAAATGTTTACCAAACTTCAGATGCAATTTTAGCAGAGCAGTTAAAAGGTTGGGATAAAGTTGTTGGTGATTTCTCTTCTAAAGATCCATTCTTTAAGAAGATTGTTGATTCACAAAAAGCTTATGCAAAAAGAGTAATGAAATACTTACTAATGAATCAGCCTAACTATAGACTAGCTTATGAAAACGAGTTTGGTCCGTTAGCGAAAGTAAAAATCTAAGGTTTATAAATATAAAAAATTAAGGGGGCTTTTTAGCCCCCTTTTTTTTAATTGAATTAATTAAGAAAATTAAGATAAGCTATTAAAATATGTACTCTTATATAAAATTTGCAGACACTCTAAGTTCTTCAATGGGTAAAGCCTTCTCATGGTGCATAGTAATTTTAATGGGTGGAACATGTTATGAGGTAATAATGGCTTACGCATTTAATGCTCCAACCTTATGGAATTTTGATTTTAGTTTACAAATGTATGGAGCGATATTTATGATGGCTGGAGCTTATACTTTAGCAACAGAGGCTCATGTAAGGGGAGATGTTATTTACAGGTTGTTTCCAACTAAAGTTCAAGGATGGATTGATTTAATATTATATTTCATATTTTTTTTCCCAGGTGTAATTGCCCTTGCATTTTATGGATATGAATATGCAGCTAAAGCATGGATGGTGAAAGAAACAAGTTGGAATAGTCCAGCACAAATTCAAATTTATATGGCAAAATCATTGATACCTTTATCTGGGATACTTCTTACTCTCCAAGGAATTAGTGAAGTTTTTAGAGCAATTATTTGCATTAGAACGGGACATTGGCCAGAGAGAGATGCTGGTGCAGAAGAAACAGAGAAAATTTTAATGAGAAAATCTAAAGAGGAAGAAAAAATAGATGTTGTTTAGTCTAACAAATCCAGAAATTGCAATTTTAATGATGGTGATATTTCTGTTTGCTGTATTACTAGGATTTCCTATTGCATTTACTTTAATGGCAATGGGTTTAGGATTTGGGTATTACGCATATTTTGATCCGTCAAGAATGGATCATCTACTTGATAATAGGATATTTAATTTATTTGTTTCAAATACCTACTCTGTCATGGATAACCATGTCCTCACCGCCGTGCCTTTATTTTTATTTATGGGTTATTTAGTTGAAAGAGCAGGTATAGTTGCAAGATTGTTTTATGCAATAAGACTTGCATCTCATTCGCTGCCAGCTTCGATGGCAGTCGCAGCCTTAGTTACTTGCACTTTATTCTCTACTGCAACGGGTATTATTGGAGCAGTTGTAACTTTAATGGGTTTGCTTGCCTGGCCTGCAATGGTGAAAGCTGGTTATGATAAAAAATTTGCATCAGGAGTAATATGTGCTGGAGGATGTCTAGGAATTTTAATTCCCCCTAGTATTATGCTTATTGTTTATGCAGTAATTGCTCAGTTATCCCCCTTAAGATTATTTGCTGCAGCAATATTTCCTGGTTTGATGTTAGCTGGTTTATATATTTTATACGCAATTATTTTGGCTTATTTTAATCCATCAGTTGCACCCAAGCCTCCTAAAGAAGAAATCCCTCCAAGATCAGTGATCTTAAAAGAAGTTTTGGTTTCATTCTTACCATTATTTTCATTAATTATTTTAGTATTAGGAAGTATTCTTGCTGGTTTAGCTACTCCTGCAGAAGCAGCAGGTGTTGGAGCTTTTGGAGCATTAGTTTTATCTTTTTTTTACAAATCTCTTAAATGGAAAAATTTTAAAGAGTCTGTTTTTCTTACGGCAAAAACTACTGCAATGATTATGTGGTTATTCATCGGATCTTGGACATTTGCTTCGGTATTTTCATATTTGGGTGGACATGAAGTATTTGAGCATTTTTTTAAATCAATGGATATAAAACCTTGGCAATTTTTGGTAATTACACAAATTATAATTTTCTTATTGGGCTGGCCATTGGAGTGGACTGAAATATTAATTATATTTGTACCTATATTTTTACCTTTAGTAGAATTTTTTGGAGTAAATCCTTATTTTTTTGCAATGTTAATTGCTCTAAATTTACAAACATCATTTTTAACACCCCCCATGGCCATGTCAGCTTATTATTTGAAAGGTGTACAATCTAAAAATGTTGAATTAATTGAGATATTTAAAGGGATCATGCCCTTCTTAGCAATTGTTATTTTTGGAATGGTTTTGATGTATTTATTTCCAGGTATAGCTCTGTGGTTACCTGATCAATTATTTGCAAATTAACTTGATGAATGAAATCATAAATTTTTCTGTTCAAGAATTAATAGATAAAATTTCAAACTCTCAAGTTACTTCTGTGGAAATATGCGAAGCATATATAGAAAGAATTAATAAGTTTGAGAAAGATATAAATGCTTGGGCTTTTTTTGACAAAGAATTATTACTGGAAAAGGCTAAAGAATCAGATGAATATAAAAAATCTGGAAAACCTATTGGTCCATTACACGGTATTCCTGTAGCCGTTAAAGATATTGTTGGCACTTTAGATATGCCAACTGAATGTGGAACATCAATAAGAAAAGGTAAATCTTACTCACAAAATGCGGAAATAATAGATTTATTAAATTCTTCAGGGGCTATTGTGATGGGAAAAACAGTGACTACTGAATTAGCATATTTAAATCCATCTAAAACAAAAAACCCACATGATTATTCACGAACACCAGGAGGATCATCAAGCGGTTCTGCTGCAGTGATTGCATCTTATATGGCTCCACTTTCAATTGGATCTCAAACAGGTGGCTCAATAATTAGACCAGCATCTTATTGTGGTGTTGTTGGATACAAACCTTCATATGGTTTAATTTCAAGGAATGGAGTGTTAAAGACTTCAGAAAAACTTGATCACTTAGGAGTTTTTGGAAAATCTGTTGAGGACATAGCTTATTTAGCTAAAGAATTAATTAAAAAAGATTCGCATGACTCTGCTACTGTTTATTATTCTTCAAATAATATGGTCGATACAGTAAAAAAGGGTCCTTTGTATGAACCTAAATTTATTTTTTATAAAACAGGATTTTGGAAAACAATTGATAAAAAATCTAAAGAAGCTTTTGAATATTTTATAAAGTCATTCAAAAAAAATATTGAAATTCATGATACACCTTCATATTTCAAGGATATCCATAAATATCATCAAATAATTCATGAAACTGATTTAGCTAATAATTTTAGTGATTATTTTAAACATTATAAATCAAAACTTTCCAAAATTATGCAAAATGCAATTGCAAATGGAAGAAAACATACTGCAAAAGAATATGCTGAAGCAATAGATTTTATGAAAAGAAGTTATGACTCGTATAAGGAAGTATTCGAAGACTATCATGGTGTTTTATCTCCATCTAGCCCCGGTGTTGCTTTAAAAGGTCTTAAAAGCACTGGTTCAGCTGATTTTAATAAAGTATGGACTTATTTGGGTACTCCTTGTATTTCGCTTCCTTTACTTCAAGGAGAAAATAATTTACCATTAGGAATTCAAGTTATCGGAGAGAAATATGATGATAACCGTTTTTTAAGTGTTTCTAGTTGGCTTGAAAATGAAAGTAAGAAATTTAATGAATAAACTTGTAACATTTATTGGACTCTCTTTTGCGATATTCTTTCTTGTTGGTTTAGCCACTACTTTAACAAGATCTATGATGATTGGTTTTCTTGATGTTATCCCTGTTTACATATTAATGGTTCTTGCAATATCAATGATGTTGTATGAGGCATTTTTCGATAAAAAATAAAATTAAATAATCTAAATTTTACCACCTCAGATTGTAATAACTTATTAAAACCGTTTTTAATCTAGACTTAAACGTCCATTTGTAATTAACTCCACTTTGTTAATTAACAAAGAAGAGGAGATAATAATGATTAAAGAAAAAAAATCATTGAAGGCTTCTAAATCGCCTTCAAGACGTAAGTTCTTTAAAACTGCTGCCGCAACGGGTGTTGCTGCTGTAGCTGCATCATCTTTAGCTGCTCCAGCTGTTGCGCAAGAAAGAGTTGAAGCCGCAATGGTAGCTACTTGGCCTAGAGATTTTCCGGGTCTTGGAACTGGTGCACAAAGACTTGCACAAAGATTATCAGATATGAGTGACGGAAGAATACAAGTTACTTATTATGCTGCAAATGAAAGAGTTAAAGCATTTGACTCATTTGACGAAGTTGCATCAGGTAACTCGCAAATGTATCATGGTGCTGACTATTATTGGGTTAAAAAACACCCAGCATTTGGATATTTTACTGCATGTCCATTTGGTTTCACTTATTCAGAAATCAATGCTTGGATCCATCATGGTGGTGGACAAGAACTTTGGGATGAGTTAACTGACGATTTTGGTACTCAAAGTTTCATAGCGGGTAATACTGGAGTTCAAATGGGTGGTTGGTTTAATAAAAAAATTAGATCAGCTAACGACCTTAAAGGTTTGAAAATGCGTATGCCAGGATTAGGAGGACAAGTACTAGGAAAACTTGGTGGTTCTCCAATTTCACTACCTGGTGGACAAATTTATGAAAACCTTGTTTCTGGTGCAATTGATGCAACAGAATGGGTAGGTCCATGGAATGATGAGGCTATGAAGTTCCATGAAGCTGCTAAGTACTATTACTATCCTGGTATGCACGAGCCCGGTTCAATGTTAGCATGTGGTGTTAACAAGTCTTGGTTTACAAGCTTAACAAAATCAGACCAAACTATAATTAAAACTGCTTGTGCATGGGCAGATGAAATTACAATGGCTGAATATAATGCTAAGAATGGTGCGGCTCTAGCGAGACTAGTAAATGAAAATGGTGTTAAACTTGAGAAGTTTAATGACAAAGTTTACGATGCTTTTGCTAAGGGTGCGCAAGAGGTATACGACGAAGTTCAACAACACAGTGATCTTGCTGCTAGAACACACGCAGCTTTCGTGAAAGCTAGAAAAGAGATCGGTTCTTGGACTAATTTGTCAGACTCTCCGTATATTAGTCAAAGAAATAGAGCTTTAGGAATTAGCTAAAGTTAGATTTTATATAAATTTTTAAATGGGGCCCTGTTTAGGGCCCTTTTTATAATTACCAAAATTCACGTAGCTTATGTTTGAAAAAAACAGAATGTCATTACTCATAAGGGTGTTTAGTTACTCAATATTAGCTACTACATTTGTTTTTTTAATTAACAATATATTAACAGTATGGTTTGATTGGCCAGGAGTTAAAAATTTATTTTCACATTATGGTTTGTTTGGATTTAAAAAATTAAGTAAACCATTATCAGCTTCAGTTTTAAATTTTGCCTTTTTACAATTATTTTTTTATTTAATTTCAGTATTGTTGGCAATTTTTTACGTAAATAGATCAATAAAACAAACATTAACAGTAGACTCAGAAATTTTAAATAAATTTACTGCCTATATAATTCGTTCATCTTTTTGGGCTGTATTAATTGTTGGAATTGCTGATTTAATAATTTCATTTTTAGTCGTTGAAAAATTAGTTGAACCATTATTTGGAGAATATTTAAAAATAAAATTAGTAGTCCCAGCCTTTAGGATTACATTTGTTCATTTTCCATTAATTTTACTTTCGTTTGTGGTTGGATATTTTACAAGATCTGTAGGTTTTATATGGTTGGCAGTACTTGTTGTAGCTAGTGAGTTTTTTATAGTATTATCTAGATTTATATTTGAGTATGAACAAGCCTTTCAAGGTGATTTAGTTCGTTTCTGGTATTCAGCACTTTATTTATTTGCAAGCGCTTACGCCTTAATTCATGAAGGACATGTTAGAGTTGATGTTTTATATACAGGTTTTAGTGAACGTAAAAAAGCATGGACTAATTCGATAGGATCTTTGATTTTAGGTATTCCATTATGTCTCATAGTTTTATTTTTAGGAATGGGAGGAAAAGCAAGTATTATTAATGGTCCTGTCATTTCTTTTGAAATTACACAGCAAGGATCTAATGGCTTATATTTACTTTATTTGATGGCAGTATATTTAGCTGTATTTGCTGTTTCAATGTTAATCCAATTTACAAGTTACTTTATGAGCAGTAGTGACAAACTTTTAAAAAATTAAAATATGGAACATTTATTTTTAGCTTTACTTGTAATTATAATGATAGGCGCATTAGCATCAGGTTTCCCCGTTGCTTTTGCTTTACCTGGCTCAGCAATTATTTCGATAGGCCTTGCAGCTTTTTTTGGATATCTTTTTGAGGGAGATGTAAGCGCTTATTATGCAACAGATGGTCCTAAAGAGTGGTTAACTGCTGGGATTACAAATTTTAGGAGTAATTACTGGGACGTAGAAACAGATACCCTAATAGCTATACCGTTATTTATTTTTATGGGGATCATGCTTCAAAAATCTAAGATTGCAGAAGATCTTCTAGTTACGATGGGACAACTATTTGGTCCAATTCCAGGAGGATTGGGTATTTCAGTAATTTTTGTTGGAGCATTACTTGCAGCTACTACAGGTATAGTTGGAGCCACAGTTATTGCAATGGGGTTAATTTCATTACCAACCATGTTAAATAACAAATATGACAAAAGTCTTGCAAGTGGAATTGTGTGTTCCTCAGGAACTTTAGGTCAAATAATACCTCCATCAATTGTTTTAATTATTATTGCAGATCAATTAGCTAGTGCAGCTGATGTAGCTAATACAATTCGACAGACGGATTATAAAATTTTAACAGGCGAATTTAATATGCCTGGAGAGTTTAGAGTAGGTTCTACTAGTGCTGGTGACATGTTTTTAGGAGCTTTGTTACCTGGACTGGTTTTGGTTGGTTTGTATATGTTGTATGTTTTTGTTTATGCAAGAATAAACCCTAAAGCTGCACCGCCAGTGTCATTTAAAGGAAACTTTGATTTTAAATTTTGGATAAAAGTTATAGGGGTAATAATACCACCTCTTGCCTTAATATTTGCTGTGCTTGGATCTATATTAATGGGGATTGCAACAGTGAATCAAGCTGGTTCTATTGGAGCGATTGGTGCAACTATGATGGCAGGTTACCGTCTGCATAAAGGAAGAAAAGATGCATACTACCCAATAATAATTTCAGTTATTTCAGTAATTCCTATATTTTTTATCGCAAAAAATTATAATTTAAATATTAAAGCTGTTGATACGAGAGATTTAACAGCAATATTCATTGCAGGTTTTTTTACATTCACTTTTTTAATTGGAATTGTGTGGAGCTTTTGGAGATCTTATAAGATTGACAATGTCTTAAAAGAAGTTGTTACAGAAACATGCGTAACTACATCAATGGTATTTATAATTCTTTTAGGTGCAGCAATGTTAACTTCTGGTTTCAGAGCTTTTGGAGGAGAAGAATTAGTAAGAGATTTTTTACAAGATTTACCCGGAGGTTTTTGGACACAGTTTGTTGTTGTAATGGCTGTAATTTTTTTATTAGGTTTCTTTCTTGATTTTATTGAAATTGCAGTAGTAGTAGTTCCTATTATTGCACCGATATTATTAGCTGAACCAGGTGCAAATGTGAGTGCAATTTGGTTAGGGGTAATGATTGGAGTAAACTTACAAACATCTTTTCTAACTCCACCTTTTGGGTTTGCATTATTTTACTTGAAAGGAGTTGCTTCAAAATTAGTTACTACTTTAAATATATGGAAAGGGGTTGTCCCTTTTATAATTCTTCAACTTATTGGTCTTGGAATTGTTGGTTTTTACCCATCATTAGTAAACTATTTACCAGCAAGAACATATTTGACCTCTGCTGTAGCTCCTCCACCGATGAACCCAAAATTACAATATTGCTTGCAAGAATATAAATTTGCAATTTACAACAATAACGAAAATGAAATTAAAAACGCTATAAATAATTTTCAAAAATTAGTGCCTTCAAACTTACCAGTTGATAAATTAGATATATTTGAAGAACATTTTGATAATGCTCTAGGAACTTTCGCAATAGTTGAAAAATTACAAAAAACCGAAGAAGAATATAATTTATTTGCAGAGGAGTATAGAGATCTACATTTCTCTGTAAGGAAAAAACAGAAGAAAATAAGAAAAATTGAGGATAAAATTAAAAAAACAAAATCGGAAATTAGAAATTTAAATAAAGATGATGCATCGAGTAAAAATAAATTAGAACTTAAAATAGAAAATTATAAATTAGAAATTGCTGAACTAAAAAATCAAATACCTGAAACTTGGACATCACGAAATAAAGAATTTGAAATACTTCATAAGGCTAAAAATACTAGAACAAAGCGTTACAGAAAGAATGTCGACGAAGCATATGATAACTTGGATCAAATAACATTGTTTATAAATGATCATGAAAAGTTAAAAAATCTTTCATCTGAAATTAAAGACTTAAAATATTCTATAAATAATAAAGATTATGAAAATTCAATTTCAATAATTGATAATCTTTTTGAAAAATTGAGTGAGATTTCAGGCACTGAAGAATTTGCTAATAAATTAGATGATTTAATAACTGTTATAGATAATGATGAAATCGATGAGCAAAAATTATTACTTGCAAGCTCTGACACTTTTACTTTATTTGATCAAGAAGTTTCTTGGAGAGAAGACGCTAATAAAAATTTACTGCCTGAGTTAATAAAATATAATGAAGTTATTAAACATAATATTGGATTAAGACTTCAATCAAGATTGACGAAAGAACAAGCTAAATTTGTAGCAAGATGTAACTCTGTTCACCGAGACATATCATTAAACTTTTAATTAATGGAAAACTATATTCTACCAAAAAAACAGGCTATTGTTGTTTTTTTTGTATTTGCATTTGGCTATTTTTTATCATGCCTGTTACGTGCAATTACTGCAACACTCTCTCCTGTTTTAACTTCAGAATTTAATTTACTGGCAGCAGATTTAGGTTTGTTGGCTGGAGGTTATTTTTTAGGATTTGCTTGTATGCAAATACCCCTTGGATATTTGTTAGATAAATATGGACCAAAAAAAATTGTCTCTTCTTTTTTATTAATTGCATTAGTTGGAACAGGATCATTTGCTTTAGCTGAAAGTTTTTCTGGATTATTAATTTCGCGAATTCTAATTGGAGTAGGTGTTAGTGCTTGTTTAATGGCTCCATTAACTGGTTACAGAATATGGTATGCAGAAAATCAACAACAAAGAGCAAACTCATGGATGCTAATGATTGCATCATTAGGTTTTTTGTCATCCACATTGCCTGTACAACTTTTATTGCCTAGTTTCGGATGGAGATGGATATTTGGTGGTATCGCTGTCTTAATTTTAATTAGTATTTTTTTAATGTTAGTTTTCATTCCAAAATGGAATTTAAATAAAAATAAAGAGTCAGAAGAGCCAAGTAATAATGGAACTTTATCAGAAGTTTGGAAAAATAGATTTTTTATAAGCGTAATTCCAATGGGTTTATTTAATTATGGGGGCTTAATGGCTATACAAACTTTATGGGCAGGCCCATGGATGACTAGAGTTGCTGGTTATACACCACTTCAGAGCGCTACAGGATTATTTTGGATCAATGTAACTATGTTGGTATCCTTTTTTTTGTGGGGTTATTTTTTACCAAAAATTTCAGGTATAGGTTTTAGTGCAAAAAGAATACTTAAATTAGGTTTACCAATTAGTTTTTCTGTAATGTTTGTGATTATATTGCTAGGCCCAAAAGCAGGTGCCTTCTACATAACTCTATTTATTTTAAGTTCAATTTTTTTATCAGTTACACAGCCAGCTGTAGGCCTTTCTTTTTCAGGTTATTCTGCTGGTAAAGCACTAACTTCATTCAATTTGTTAATATTTGCAGGAACATTTGTAATGCAATGGTTAATGGGCTTTGTGATAGATATTGTTAAAAGTATGGGCCACTCAGAAATATTTGCATTTAAATCAGCTTTTTCAGTTTTTTTAATCTTAAGTATTATTTCTTATATATTTTTTTTAATATTAAATAGAAAAAAATATGAAAATAAAACGTAGGAATTTTTTTTTGGAATTATTTATTGGTATCGTTGCTATTTACTTAATTGTTTTAATTTTCTTATTTTTTTTTCAAAGAAATTTAATGTATCATCCTGATGAGAATAATTATTCTGGAGATAATTTAGAAGTTAAAATTGAAAAAGTTACTATCAAAACAACAGATAATATTAATCTTTTAGGTTGGCTTCATAATAAAAATTTAAAAAGTTATAAAACAATAGTTTATTTTCATGGAAATGCAGGGACACTTGAAAACAGAGTCCATAAGTTAAATCATTTTAAAGACATGGATGTTAATTTTTTAATTATTGCATGGCGAGGGTTTAGCGGCAATAAAGGAAAACCAAGTGAGGAGGGTCTTTATACAGATGGTGCTAGTGCAATAAACTGGCTTAAAGAAAAAGGTCTAAAAGAAGAAGATATAATTATTTATGGAGAGTCTTTAGGAACTGGCATTGCTACTGAAATTACTCAGAATAAAAATTTTGCAGGATTAATCTTAGAAACGCCCTTTACATCAATGATAGAGGCTGCGAAAAATTTTTATCCATATATTCCAGTTGGTTTAATTTTAAAAGATAAGTATGAAAATAATGAAAAAATTAAAAATATCAATATTCCAGTATTAGTAATGCATGGTGAGGCTGACCAAATAGTTCCATTTTGGATGGGTAAAAAAATTTTTAATTTAGCAAGTGAACCTAAATATTCATATTTTACTGAATATGACGATCATATGATGGAATATGATGATAAACTTGTATTAGCTCTTAAATCGTTTGTTGATAGTTTAAATTAAGCCATAATCTAAACAAAGATAATTCAAATTTTTTTTTTAAGTTAATTTATGAAAAATTTTTTGTTATTTTTTATTGTCTTTGTTTCTTTAAATAATTTATCAAATGCCAAAGAAAATCTAGCATCTGTAGACAGTCTTTTTCATATTGATCAAATGAATTCGCACGATGAAAATTTTGCATTATATTTTAAAACTCGTGAAAAAGCTGTTTTGGCTCGAGGAGAAAATTCAAATTATATAAATGATTTTCCAAAAGATCTTTATATTTATAACTACAAAACAAAAGAGTCTTTGCCATTAATTTCTTATGAATGGTTTCCCAAAACAGCAAAATATTTTTTACAAGAGTATAATTTCCCAGTTTTCCCAGATGATTTTGCATATTATCTTTTAAAAGATAACAAAACTCTGGTGATGATTAGTGCTGTAAAAAGTTTAAAAGCTAACTTTAAATTTGATATTGTTGAAAAAAAGTTAGAGCTTTATCCTATAAATGGAAAATTTGATTTCATTATTTCTTCGATAGCTAAAAATTGTGGACATTATGAATTTAAAGATCACTACAAATGTAGTTTTTATAAACCTTTAATTTCTAGCACTTTAATTAATTAATTTGAGTAAATGCCTCGGCGAATTTTTCGGCCTCAAAAATTTGCAAATCATCTTCTTTTTCACCCAATCCAAGTGCAATAATTGGTAGTTTATATTTTTTAGCAACAGCTAAAAGAATACCTCCTTTCGCTGTACCATCTAATTTTGTCATAATAAGACCAGTTATTGGAATAATTTTATTAAATTCTTCAACTTGATTAATTACATTTTGACCCGAAGTTGCATCCAAAACTAAAATAACATCATGTGGAGCATCAGGATCAATTTTTTTAGTAACGTTTGCAATTTTTTTATATTCTTCCATCAAATTTTTTTTATTTTGTAGTCTTCCAGCTGTATCAATTAAAACTTGGTTAAAATTATTATTTAATGCTTCTTCAATAGCCTTGTAAGCAACTGATGCAGGATCAGAACCTTGAGATGATTTTGTAATTTGAACATCAACTTTGTTTGCCCAATTTTCTAGTTGATCTATAGCTGCTGCTCTAAAAGTATCTGATGCAGCTAGCATTACTTTGTTTCCATTACCCTTTAATATTTTGCTTATTTTTCCAATAGTGGTTGTCTTTCCAACACCATTGACACCTGAAATTAATGTTGCGTTTAATTTTTCTTTTTTTTTGAAGAATTCAATATTTTCTAAAGGTTTCATAATTGAAATAATATAATTTTTTAAAATATTATTTATTTCGTCGGTTAAATCTTTATTGGGATCAATTTTTGTTTGAGAAATTATTTCTCTTATTTCTGAAGCAGAAACAATACCAACATCGGATTGAATTAAGTAATCTTCAATTTTGTCTAATGTTTTGTCATCAATCTCTTTTTTTACAACTATATCTCTTAAACCCGTTGTAAAAGCTGATGCACTTTTTTTAAAACCTGATTTAAATTTTTCAAAAATTCCCATTAAATTTTAAAATTTATCTCCTCAATATCTGAAACTGGTCCTTTCATATGAATACTATTGTTTTCATCAATTGAAATTGTCAATCTACCTGTAGAAAATTCAATATCAACTTTATCATTTACCAGTCCGTTTTGTTTTGCGGCAAAAGCTGTTGCGCAAGCTGCAGTTCCACAAGCCTTGGTAAGTCCAGCTCCTCTTTCCCACACTCTAACTTTTATCAATTCTTTGTTAACAACAGTTGCTAAAGTAACATTACATTTTTCTGGAAATAGAGAGTGGGTTTCGATTTTTGGTCCAATTTTTTCAATTTCAAAATTTTCGTTATTATCAACAAAAAAAACTACATGTGGATTTCCAACATTTACAGCAGTTCCGCCAGAAAATTCGTTATTATTTTTGTCATTAATTTTAATTCCTAAATTATTCGTATTTAATTCTTTAGACAATGGAATCTCGTCCCATTTTGTTTTTGCAACACCTATTTCTGTAGAAACCATTTTTTCTCCAACAATATTTGATTTTAATTTGCCAGATAAAGTTGTTAGAATAATTTCTTTTTTGTTATTTTCTTTGCCTAATAAATCAGCAATACATCGTGTACCATTTCCGCACGCACCAGACATTCCTCCATCTGAATTATAAAATTCTAGTGAAGCATCTGAAATATCATTTTTTTTAATCAATATTAGTTGGTCACAACCAATAAATTTTCTGTCGCAAATCTTTATTATTTGCTCTTTCGTCAAATTTGTAATTGTTTGCCTATTATCTATGATGACAAAATCATTACCTAAACCGTCCATTTTAAAAGCTTTAATATCCATATATAGATATTTAACTTATTTATTGACTTTTTGAACCTCTATTATAGGTTGTTGCCGTTTCCGCAAAAACATTAACTTTGCGGTGTCTTTGGAAACAAAGAGATCGACACTAGTCAGCGAGGGTTCGCCCACTAGTGCATTATTGCTATGCGTAATAAATATGTTTGAAAATTTAACAAATAAATTTGAAGAAATTTTTTCTTCTCTGAAAAAGGCACCTTCACTTGATGAAGCTCAAGTAGATGAAGGTTTAAGAGGTATTAGGCAAGCCTTACTTGAAGCAGATGTCTCTTTGGATGTTGCAAAAGATTTTATCGAAAAAGTTAAGCCAAAAGCATTAGGCCAAGAGATAATAAGGTCTACCTCTCCTGGGGATATGGTTGTTAAAATTGTTTATGATGAGCTTGTAGACTTATTAGGTGCAACAAATAATGAGATAAACTTAAACGCAGTACCGCCCGTGCCAATGATGTTAGTTGGGTTACAAGGTTCTGGAAAAACAACAACAACAGCAAAATTAGCAAAATTTTTAGAAAATAATAAAAAGAAAAAAGTAATGATGGTCAGTCTAGATATTTACAGACCAGCTGCACAAGAACAACTTAGATCTTTAGGAGAACAAAATAATATTTTAACTTTACCTATTATAGAAGGTCAGCAACCTGCTGATATTTGTAGAAGAGCAATAAGTGCCGCTAATTTAAATGGAGCTGAAATAATTTTATTTGATACTGCTGGTAGAACTCAAATTGATTTACAAATGATGAGTGAGATTAAGCAAATTGAAGCTGTCATTAATCCAACAGAAACTTTCTTAGTTGCAGACTCTTTAACAGGTCAAGTTGCAGCCTCAGTGGCAAAAGAATTCAAAAATACAGTTAATTTATCTGGAATTATTTTAACTAGGGCTGATGGTGATGCAAGAGGTGGAGCCGCAGTGAGTATGAAATATGTTTCAAACGTCCCAATTAAATTTTTAGGTATAGGAGAAAAAATAGATAATCTTGAAGTATTCCATCCAGATAGAATTGCAAACAGAATACTTGGTATGGGGGATATCGTATCCCTTGTAGAAAAGGCGGCTCAAGATTTAGGAGAAGAAAATCTTAAAAAAGCAGAGGAAAATTTAAAAAAAGGTCAATTCTCTATGGAAGATTATTTATCTCAATTAAGACAAATGAAAAAAATGGGTGGCATTGACGGAATTATGTCTTTTATGCCAGGAGTTTCTAAAATTAAATCTCAAATGGATTCAGCGGGAATTGATGAAAGTATAATTACTAAAAATGAAGCTGTAATTTTATCAATGACAAAAAAAGAAAGAGAGAACCCAAAAATAATAGATGGTTCTAGAAAAAAAAGAATTGCTAATGGCTCTGGCACAGATCCGGCCACTATCAATAAATTGCTTAAGCAATTTAAAATGATGTCTGAAATGATGAAAAAGATGTCAAAAGGAAATCTGAAAGGTATGTCTGATAAAGGTATACCGCCAGAGCTATTTAACCAATTAAAGTAAAAAGGAGAAGAAATGTTAAAATTAAGATTATCAAGAGGTGGAACAAAAAAACGTCCTGTTTATAAAGTTGTTGTTGCCGACAGTCGTTTTGCAAGAGATGGAAGATTTATAGAAAAGGTTGGTTTCTTTAATCCTCTATTACCAAAAGAGAAAAAAGAAAGAGTGGGTCTAGAAGCTGAGAGAATTAAATATTGGCTTGGTCAAGGAGCTCAACCAACAACTAGAGTAGCAAGAATTTTAGGTGAGAAAGAACTAATGCCTATGCCTGCAAATGGAAATAATCCAAATAAAGCAGTGCCAAAAAAAGAGAGAAATAAAAAAGAAGAGGATAATAAAGAAGCTCCAAAAGCAGAAGCAGCTCCAGCAGCAGAAGCTCCTAAAGAAGAAGCTCCTAAAGCAGAAGCAGCTCCAGCAGCAGAAGCTCCTAAAGAAGAAGCTCCTAAAGAAGAAGCTCCAGCAGAGGAAAAAAAATAATTTAAAGATTATTTATGTGGCAAGCTCAAGTGTTTACACTTTATCCAGAGATTTTCCCTGGTCCTTTATCTAAAGGACTTTATGGAAAAGCTTTATCAAAT
>CACJPL010000013.1 GCA_902595285.1 uncultured Pelagibacteraceae bacterium
TTGTTGAAGGTAGGAAGCCTGTAATTGCTAAAGTTCATGGAGCTGCATTTGCAGCTGGATGTCAATTGGTTGCAAGTTGTGATTTAGCTTACAGCACCAACGATAGTATGTTTGCAACACCAGGTGTTAATATAGGTTTATTTTGTAGTACACCAATGGTTGCAGTGAGTAGAAAAATTAACAGGAAACCAATGATGAAAATGCTATTAACTGGAGAACCAATTAAAGCAAACTACGCAAAGGAAATTGGTTTGATTAATGATAGTTTTTCAAAATCAAAATTAAATAAAGAAGTTTTAAAAGTTGCAAAAAAAATTGCATCAAAATCAAATCTAACAATTAAAATTGGCAAACAAGCTTTTTATAAGCAATTAGAAATGCCACTTAGAAAAGCATATGATTATACTAGTAAAATGATGACTATTAATATGATGGCAATGGATGCAAAAGAGGGTATTTCAGCTTTTCTAGAAAAAAGAAAACCTAATTGGAAAAATAAATAATGTTAAATAAAAAAAATATTTTAATTTTTATTTTTGTTATTTCAGGAATGTATTTTATTATGAGTTTTAACGATCATAATTTTAAAAGGGCAGTTGATGCATGTCTTGCTGGTAGTCAAAAGTTATCTGAATCAAAAGTAACAGATTTGGAAGAAGCAAAAAAATTTTGTGAGGAACAGATCAAAAAAAATAAGTAAGGAGTAATATAAAAGTATGGATAAATCATGTTGTGGTCCCGGTTATGCCAGTCCATCAGAAGCGATAAAGGCACCAAATGAAAAACTTTTATATACTATAGCTATTTATACTGGTACGGGAATTCAAAAACCAGATTATCTTGCTACTATTGATGTTGATCCAAATAGTCCAAATTATTCAAAAGTTATTCACCGTCTAGAAATGCCGGGAATAGGAGATGAGCTTCATCATATGGGGTGGAATGCTTGTTCGTCATGTCATGGAGACACTGGCATGAGTAGAAAATACCTTTTAGTACCCGGTGTAAGATCAAATAATATTCATATAATAGATACAGCAAGTGACCCACGTGCTCCTAAAATTCACAAAATAGTTAAAGGTTCAGAAATAAAATCAAAAACTAATTTGTCTGGGCCACATACTGTTCATTGCTTAGGTTCAGAGATTATTATTTCTTTTTTAGGTAACGCTAGAGGTGAGGCTCCAGGCGGATATTTACACTTAAATAAAGATTTTGAAATTGTTGGAAGATGGGAAAATTCTATGGGTGATATTCCTTTTAGCTATGATTTTTGGTATCAACCAAGGCATAACGTGATGATAAGCTCAGAGTGGGCAGCGCCAAATACTTTCATGCCAGGTTTTGATTTAGAAGAGGTAGGACATTTAAAGTATGGTCGTAGACTGCATGTTTGGGATTTCAAAAAAAAGGAACCAATAGAAACTATGTATCTTGGCGAAGATGGTCTTATTCCCTTAGAAGTAAAATTTATGCATAACCCTGATAGCAGTCATGGATTTTGTGGAGCAGCTTTAAGTGCAAATGTTATCCATTTTTGGAAATCTAAAGAAGGAAAATGGGAATGGGAAAAAATTATAGATGTTGCAAACGAACCACATCCTGAATGGCCTATTCCTGTACCTGGAGTAATGTCAGCCATACTTGTTTCAATGGATGATAAATATCTTTATTTAAATAATTGGCTACACGGAGATATGAGACAGTATGATATTACAGATCCTCATAATCCTAAATTAACAGGCCAGGTATGGATGGGAGGTCTTTTGGGCAAGGCACCTGTTATAAATGGTGTAAAGATTGCAGGTGGTCCACAAATGTATCAGTTGTCTTTAGATGGAAAGCGTATGTATGTGACGACTTCATTATTTTCAACTTGGGACAATCAGTTTTATCCTGAAATTCGTAAACAAGGGGGTGCAATGATGATGATTGATTGCGATGTAGAAAATGGTGGGATGAAAATTAACAAAGATTTTATAGTTGATTTTGGCAAAGAACCAAATGGACCAAGCAGGTGTCATGAAAGTAGATATCCTGGTGGAGATTGCACAAGCGATATATGGCTTTAATGCAGATTACAATCTCAAATCGTAAAAATATTGTTTACAAAGTTTCAGGACGAATGTCTTTACTTAAAGAATTAAGAGAGCAAGGAGTTGATTTGCCATATGGATGTGAGTATGGAGGATGTATTACATGTGCAGCAAAATTAATTAAAGGTGAAGTAGATCAGAGTTCACAAGTTGCACTTAACAACAGGCAAATTAATAATGGCTATATAATTTTATGTGTTGCAAGACCGAAAACAGATTGCACAATTGAAATTGGTGTCGAGAGTCATGATAAACTTTATCGCAATCCTTTTCTTGACCCACTTGCACCTCATGAGTTAAAAGCTGATATTGCTAGCAAAAAAAATAAAAAAAAATAATAGAGATGAATCATAATGAACCTTACAGTGATGAGTATTTAAAAGATATTCTTAGTTCAGTTAAAACTATTGCAATGGTAGGAGCAAGTCCTGACAAAACAAAATTTAGCTATGGGGTGCTAAGAGTGTTGCATGAAACTGGTTATAATATGATTCCCGTAAATCCACGGCCAGATATAACTGAAATTAGAGGATTAAAAGTTTATCCTGATCTAAAAGCAATTGATAAACCTGTTGATATGGTAGAGGTATTTAGAAAGCCAGAAGATCTATATTCTATCGCTGAAGAGGCAATTGCTATAAATGCAAAAGTTTTGTGGGGACAAATTGGTGTTATAAATCACGATGCTGCCAAGTTAGCTGAAGAGGCAGGTCTTAAGGTAGTTATGAATAGGTGTCCAAAAATTGAGTTATTTAGACCCTTCTGGAAACCTCGACTTGATCTTAAAATTTAAAACTTCTAAATTTAGAGTTAAATATTTTTATGAATAAAGTATTTAAATTCTTAGATAATACTTTTTTAGATTTGGGTCGTCAGTTCAAATGGACTTACTTACCACCATTAATGGTTTATATGGCTGCTGGAATTTCTGGATTAACTGGAATAGTTGGAACATTTTTTGTTAAGGATTATTTAAATTTATCAGCTGCTTTTCTCGCAGGATTAGGATTTTGGGCAGGAATTCCTTGGGCATTAAAAATGCCATTAGGACATCTTGTTGATCTTATTTGGGAAAGAAAAAATATTATGGTTTACTTTGGAGCATCATTAATAGCTCTAAGTTTGTTAATTATGTATGGGCTTATTATTCATACAGAAGATATGTCCCAAGTTTTTTCGGTAGAAACTTGGTTTGTAATTAGTGTTATTTTAGCTCCTGTTGGTTATGTAGTTCAAGATGTTGTTGCAGATGCAATGACTGTAGAGGCCGTTCCTTTAATTGACGAGTCAGGAAATGATTATTCTAAAGATCAAATAAAAATAATGCATACAACAATGCAAACACTTGGTCGGTTTGCAATTATTGGTGGCACAGTTCTTGTTGCATTAGTAAATGTTATTTTATTTAGAGATGTGGAAAGTTTAGAGCAGACTGATAAAATTAATTTATATGGAACTATTTATCTTTACGCTCTTATAATTCCTTTAGTTTCTATTTTAGGTGTAATTTTAGCTAATTATTTAAGATATAAAAAAATACAAAATTTAAAGTCTCAAGGTTTAGAATTTAAAGATGAGAGGGGAAGTGAAAAAACAAAAGTAAATTGGTGGATTTTGGGAGGTAGTTTAGTCTTCGTTATTTTCACTTTATCTGTCGGCTCATTCAATGTGCCATTTGCCCAAGAAATAGTTTTTTTAGGTTCAGTTGTTATTATTTTATTTTTGATGTTTAAACTTATCAAAGAGTTGCCAGAAGATTTAAGACTAACAATTGTTGGTACAGCTGTAATTATTTTTATATTTCGAGCAATGCCTGGCCCAGGACCAGGTCTTACTTGGTTTGAAATTGATGTTCTTGGATTTAATGAGCAGTTTTTCTCAATTTTATCTTTGCTTGCATCAATTTTAACGCTAGCTGGAATTGTTTTGTTAAGACCATTTATGGCAAATAATTCAATTGCTAAAATTATTGTTGTATTAAGTATTGCTGGTGCAGTTTTATTTTTACCAAGTGTTGGGATGTACTACGGTTTTCATAACTGGACAGCTTCTTTAACAGGAGGGGTTGTTGATGCAAAATTTATAGCTTTAATTAATACAGCGTTGGAGTCTCCATTAGGACAAGTATCCATGATACCTTTACTTGCTTGGATTGCAAAAAATGCTCCAGCACATTTAAAAGCAACTTTTTTTGCAGTTTTTGCTTCCTTTACTAATCTTGCATTGTCTGCAAGTTCACTTGGGACAAAATATTTAAACCAAATATTCACAGTTACACGAGAAGTAAAAGATAAAGTTTCTGGTGAAATTCAAACAACAGCAGATTATTCTGAACTTGGGATTTTATTGATTGTTGTGACACTTTTAACATTAATTCTTCCTATATTTTTTGTATTTATTATTAATAATAGTAAATACAAAACATCAGAATAAATATTTTTAAAATGAAAATTATTATTAAAGTACTTTTATTGATATTGATGAATATTTCGTTTTCAAATGCTGAATTGCTAAAACCAAATAACTCGATTAGTCCAAAAGAGGTTGTAAGTATTCAACTTACTGGTTTAAAAGATAATGATCAAGGATATAAAGATAGTGGAATTGAACAAACTTGGAATTTTGCTCACCCAAATAATAAGAGAGTAACAGGACCATTAAGCAATTTTAAGATGATGTTAAAAAGTGACTCTTATGGGATGATGATTAATCACTTAAGTCATACAATTACTGAGCTTGGAAGTAGTGACAAATGGGCACAATTTGAAGTAATTATTCTTGATAAAAATAAGATTTATCACAAGTTTAATTGGCAAGTTGAAAAGTATACTTTGGATGGAAGTTTAAAAGACTGCTGGTTAACTACAATGGTATCTAGCCCAATCCCTCTAGGAAGCTCAATTTGATTTTCAACATACATTTTTGTTTCGTAATAATTAAAAATTTAGTAGGAATCGCTGAATGAAAACAAAAACTAAAGTCGTAGTAGTTGGTGGAGGAGTTGTAGGAGTTAGTGCCCTTTATCATTTAGCAAAAAAAGGCTGGTCTGATGTTGTTTTGGTTGAAAGAAAAGAATTAACATCAGGATCAACTTGGCATGCCGCAGGTTTATTGCCTTTGTTTAATATGAGTTATTCAGTTGGACAACTTCATAAATATGCAGTTAATCTTTACAAAACATTGGAAGAAGAAACTGGAAAAAATGTTGGCTTTAGTGTTGTTTCAAATATCCGTTTAGCAAGTACAAAAGATAGAATGGATGAGTATCATCAATATGCAGGTGTTGCCCGTACTATTGGAGTAGATGTAAAATTTTTAAAACCAGAACAAGTGAAAGAAATTTGGCCATTATGTAATACAGATGATTTAGTTGGTGCAATACAACATCCTGAAGATGGATATATTCAACCTGCAGATTTAACACAAGCATTAGCAACAGGTGCAAGAAATAGAGGGGCAGAAATTTATAGAAACACAACTGTCCTATCAATGAGGCAAACTAAAGATGGATGGATTGTGGAAACAGATAAGGGATCAATAGAGTGCGAACATGTTATTTCTTGTTCTGGAAATTTTGCGAGACAAACAGGTGAAATGGTAGGATTAGATATTCCAGTAATACCAGTTGAACATCAATACATTGTTACAGAACCGCATCCTGCAATTCAAAAAAGAAAAAAAGATGGATTACCAGAAATGGGTGTCTTAAGAGATAGTGATAGCAGATGGTATATGAGAGAAGAAGCTGGAGGATTAATTTTAGGCCCTTATGAAGATGGTGCACCAGCTTGTTATGTAGAAGGACCTTCAAAAAATTCTGAATATGAACTATTTCAAGAAGACTTAGACAGATTAGCTCCACACATTGAGGGAGCAATTCATAGAGTACCCGCGTTTGGAGAAGTTGGAGTAAAGAAAGTTTATAATGGAGCAATCTGTTATACTCCTGATGGAAATCCAATTGTTGGACCTGCTTGGGGTCTAAAAAATTTTTGGATTAATGAAGGACATAGTTTTGGAATAACAGCAGCAGGTGGTGCGGGCTGGCAATTAGCAGAGTGGATAGTTGATGGTGAGCCTACAATTGATATGTTAGGTGTTGAACCAAGACGTTATGGAAACTATGCAACTAAATCTTATTTAAAAGCAAAAAATGAGGAAGCTTACAGTCATGTGTTTATTGTTCACTATCCAGATGAAGAAAGACAAGCGGCAAGACCATTAAGAACAGCTCCTTGTTATGAACGTATGAAAAATTTAGGAGCAGTTTTCGGTCAGAAATTTGGATGGGAAAGACCTAATTTTTTTGCAACAGATGGAATGGAACAAAAAGATGATTGGTCATTTAGAAGATCGAAATGGTTTGATGCTATTAAAAAAGAATGTCAAAATGTAAAAGAAAATGTAGGTCTTTTAGATATGACTGCGTTTGCAAAATGTAGAATTAGAGGACCCAAAGCAGAGGAATTTTTAGATTATTTAGTTGCAAATAAACTTCCAAAAAAGATTGGAAGAATAAATTTATGTCATGCTTTGAACACTAAAGGTGGAGTGCATTCAGAATTTACTATAATGAAAGAAGCTGAAAATAGTTATTATCTAGTTTCTGCTGGAGCAAATTTAAGATTAGATCATGATTGGATACAAAAATGGATGCCAGATGATGGATCTGTAATTTTTGAAGATCTAACTAATAGTACAGGAGTTCTAGTAGTAGCAGGTCCTAAAGCTAGAAAATTAATGCAAAAGGTTTCAACAGATGATTTTTCAAATGAAAATTTCAAATGGCTAACTGCAAAAAATGTAAATGTTGGATATGCTCCAGTAAATGCAATGAGAGTAAACTTTGTTGGTGAGCTTGGTTGGGAATTACATCATCCAATTGAATATCAAAATCATATTTTTGATAAACTAATGGAAGCGGGTAAAGATTTAGGGATAAAACCTTTTGGAATTAGAGCTATGAACAGTTTAAGAGTTGAAAAATCTTATAAATTAGTTGGCACAGAATTATCAATTGAATACTCACCATATGAGTCTGGTCTTGATAGATTTGTTCATCCAAATAAAGGAAACTTTATTGGTTTAGAGGCACTTAATAAATGGAGAGAAAAAGGTTTTGATAATAAATTAGTTACTTTAGAGGTTCATAATACTAAAGATGCAGATGTGCTTGGAAATAACCCAATTTTTAAAGACGGAAAAGTTGTTGGAAGAGCAACTGGAGGAGAATTTGGATTTAGATTAGATAAATCAATAGCTCTTGCAATGGTAAAACCAGATTGTTCAAATGTGGGCGACAAATTACAAGTTGATATATTAGGTGAAATGTACGAGGCTACTGTACTTGATGAAAGTCCATACGATTCAGAAAATAATTTATTGAGAGCTTAATGAAAATTTTAGTGGCTGTAAAAAGGGTTATTGATTACAACGTACAAATCCGAGTTAAAGAAGACGGAAGCGGAGTAGTTACTGATAATGTGAAAATGTCAACTAATCCTCCTGATGATAATGCTATAGAAGAGGCTGTAAAGATTAAAGAAGCAGGTAAAGCAACTGAAGTAGTTGCAATAACTGTTGGAGAAGAAAAAGCTCAAGAAACAGTGCGTAAAGCTTTAGCTGTTGGTGCAGATAGAGGCATTCATGTAAAAGCTGATGGAGTACTTGAACCCTTAGCTGTTTCAAAAATTTTGCAAAAAGTAGTCGATAAAGAAAAACCAGATTTAGTGTTCATGGGCAAACAAGCAATTGATGATGATTGTAATCAGACAGGACAAATGTTGAGTGCTTTATTAAATTGGCCACAAGCAACATTTGCATCAAAGATTGATGTGAAAGATAATAAATTAGAAGTAACCAGAGAAATAGACGAAGGTCTTGAAACAATTGAAATAAATGTTCCAGCTATTGTAACATGTGATCTAAGGTTAAATGAACCTAGATACGCATCATTACCAAATATAATGAAAGCAAAGAAAAAACCAATTGAGGAAATTGCTGCTTCTGATTTGGGTGTAGATGTGTCACCAAGATTAGAACAAATAAAAGTAGAGGAGCCTCCAAAAAGAAAAGCAGGTATAAAAGTAGCAAATGTAGCAGAATTAGTTCAAAAATTAAAGAACGAGGCAAAGGTAATATAATGGCAGTTTTACTTATAGCGGAACATAATAATAAAGAATTAAGACCATTCACTTTAAATGCAGCTACTGCAGCTTCTCAAATTGATTCTGATGTTCATGCAGTTATTATTGGTCAAAACACTACAGAAGCAGCAAAACAATTATCAGAGCTTCCAGTTGTAAAAAAAGTATTAAGTATAGAAGCAGCTCACTATGAAAACTTCACTGCAGAAAATTTTGCTCCAGTGATTGTTAAACTTGCAGATAGTTATTCTCACATTGTTTGTTCAGCAAATACATTTGGAAAAAATTTGATGCCAAGAATTGCTGCTCATCTTGATACATCACAAGTAAGTGATATTATTAAAGTAATATCACCAGATACTTTTTTGAGACCAATTTATGCTGGTAACGCTTTTGCAACAATTAAAAGCAATGATCCAAAAAAATGTGTAACAATAAGACCTACTTCTTTCGATCCTTGTGAGAGCACAGGTGGATCAGCCTCAATAGAAAAAGTAGACGCAAGTGAAGAATTTTCAAATACCAAGTTTATCAAAAGAGAAGAAATTAAATCTGATCGACCTGAACTTGGAACAGCAAGAATTGTTGTCTCAGGTGGTAGAGGAATGCAAAGTGGAGACAATTTTAAATTAATTACAGAAATTGCTGATAAACTTGGTGCGGCTATTGGAGCATCCAGAGCAGCAGTAGACGCTGGATATATAAGCAATGATCATCAAGTGGGGCAAACAGGAAAGGTAGTTGTTCCAGATTTATATATTGCTATTGGAATTTCAGGAGCAATTCAGCATCTAGCTGGAATGAAAGAAAGTAAAGTGATTGTAGCAATAAATAAAGACGGTGAAGCGCCGATTTTTAGTGTAGCAGATTATGGTCTTGAAGCAGATTTATTTGAGGCAATACCTCAGTTCATGGAAGAGTTAAACAAATTAAACACTATACAAAAATAATCCTTACAGTTAAAAACTAGTGTATGTCTAGAGAATCGATGGAATATGATGTTGTAATCATAGGTGGAGGACCATCAGGGTTATCAACTGCAATAAAGTTAAAACAATTAGATCCAAATTTAAATGTTTGTTTATTAGAAAAAGCTTCAGAAATTGGAGCTCATATTTTAAGTGGCAATGTATTTGAAACACGCGCACTAGATGAATTGTTACCTAATTGGAAAGAATTAAATTCTCCAATCAAAACAAAAGTAATTAAAGAAAAATTTTTATTTTTAGGAAAAACTAAATCTTTAAGTTGGCCAACATGGCTACTTCCAGCAGTTCAACAAAATCATAAAAATTATATTATCAGTTTAGCAAATTTATGTAGATGGCTTGGTGAACAAGCCGAAGCTCTTGGTGTTGAAATCTTTCCAGGATTTCCAGCTAGCGAAATTTTATACAATGAGGACGGATCTGTTAAGGGAGTAGCTACTCAAGATATGGGAATAGATAAAGAAGGAAATAAAAAAGATAGTTACGAACCTGGAATTGAACTTATAGGTAAAGTGACTGTTTTTGCAGAGGGATGCAGAGGTCATTTAGGAAAACAACTAATAGAAAAATTTGAATTAAGTAAAGGTAAAGATCCTCAGCAATATGGAATTGGATTTAAAGAAATTTGGGAAATAGAGGATAAAAATCATGAAGAAGGTTTGGTTATGCATACAGCTGGGTGGCCACTAGATAACAATACTTACGGTGGAAGTTTCATGTACCATGCGGAAAATAAACAAGTTTTTTTAGGTTATGTTATTGGTTTAGATTACAAAAACCCTCATTTATCTCCCTATGATGAATTTCAAAGGTTTAAAACACATCCAGAAATTAAAAAAATTTTAGAAGGCGGAAAAAGAATTTCTTACGGCGCAAGAGCTTTAATAGAAGGTGGATTTCAAAGTTTGCCAAAAATGTTTATGCCTGGAGCTTTGTTGATTGGTTGTGATGCTGGAACTTTAAATATGCCAAAAATTAAAGGTTCTCATACTGCTATGAAAAGTGGAATTATTGCTGCTGATACAATAAATGAACATTTAAAAGAAAACAAAGATCTATCTATTTATGAAGATAAATTTAAAAATAGCTGGTTACATAAAGAGCTTTATCAAGCTCGGAACGTGAAACCTAGTTTTAGCTGGGGATTAATTTTAGGAATAATTTTCACAGGTATCGATCAAATTTTATTTAGAGGAAAACTTCCTTTTACACTTAAACATAAACATGCTGATCATCAAACATTAAAACCTGCAAATCAAATGCCAAAAATAGATTATCCAAAATACGATAATGTAATAACTTTTGATAAAACAAGTTCAGTTTATCTAACAGGAACCAATCATGCAGACAATCAACCAGTTCATCTAAAACTTAAAGATCCTGATTTACCAATAAATTATACTTTAGAAAAATTTGATGAACCTGCACAAAGATATTGTCCTGCAGGTGTGTATGAAGTTCAAAAAGAAAATGATGTAAATAAATTTGTAATTAATTCTCAAAATTGTATTCATTGTAAAACTTGTGATATTAAAGAACCATCTCAAAATATTACTTGGGTTACTCCAGAGGGTAGCGGTGGTCCAAGATATGGAAATATGTAAATTAGGACAAATCTATTGCAAACTTTTTTAAAGTTTCAATAGGTATATATTTAAGAGTGTTTTCGTGAGTTCTTTTCAAAAATATTGGACATCCTTTACCGGCTTCAACTGCTTTTGCATACCAACTAGCACACAAACACCATCCATCTCCATCTTTTAAACCTGGAAATCCAAATTCAGGATGTGGAGTAATTAAATCGTTACCCGCTTCTTTCATCCACTCTAAACATTCGGTATTAACTTTAGCACAAACTGTATGAAGTCCATGATCATTCTCGTCAGTATTACAACAACCATCGCGAAACCATCCCGTTAAAGGATCATTTGAACATTCTTCCAAGTCTTCACCTAAGACATTTTTTTGTTTTTCACTCATTTAAATTTTTGTTGGGTTTGGTTGTCCTTTATAAACTTCTTCTGGATCAAATTTTTTTTCTTTTTCAAGAAATTCCATTTCAACTTTTCTTCCATCATCAATTGGTCCCATAGGAACAGATCTATAAAAGCATGATCTATATCCTACATGACAGCTAGCCCCATCACCTATATCAACTGTTAACCATATAGAGTCTTGATCATCATCAATTCTAATTTCTGTTACTTTTTGGGTAAACCCACTTGTTTTACCTTTATGCCAAATAGCTTTTCTAGATCTGCTATAATAATGCGCTTCTTTAGTTTCAATCGTCTTTTTTAGGGCTTCTACATTCATATATCCATGCATCAAAATATCCTTTGTTTTTGAACACATAGTAATAACTGGGATTAATCCATCATTATCAAATTTTGGTGACAGAAGATTTCCTTCTTCAATATCGTAGATATTTTCTCTTTTTTTGAACATATGCGGTGACTATGTAGCACATATATGAATATATTAAATATTTTTAAATTGAAGTAATTACTGTATAAAAAAGCGCTATGAAATTAGTAAAAGACACAGATGACAAAAGTTTAGATACAAAGCAGGTTTCAGACAAAGAAGCTGAAGACGCTTTTAGAACTATCCTTTCTTGGATGGGTGAAGATCCAAGTAGAGAAGGTTTATTAGAAACTCCTAAGAGAGTGGTAAAAGCTTTTAAAGAATATTTCAAGGGATACAAAGAAGATCCAAATAAAATCTTAGACAAAACTTTTGGTGATGTTGAAGGTTATGATGACATGGTTGTTCAAAAAAATATTTCAGTACAAAGTCATTGCGAACATCACATGGCCCCAATAATTGGAAAAGCACACGTAGCTTATATTCCAAAAGATAGAGTTGTAGGTTTAAGTAAGTTAGCGAGAGTGGTTGAAGTGTTCTCAAAAAGATTACAAACACAAGAAAGACTTACAATGCAGATAGCCAACACTTTAATGGAATCATTAGATGCAAAAGGAGTTGCAGTTACAATTGATTCAACTCATCAGTGTATGACAATGAGAGGTATTAAAAAAGAACAAGCAACTACGGTTACTAATTATTACTTAGGTCAATTCAAAGAAGATTTAAGTTATCAAAATAGATATTTACGATTTATCAGCACTACGTTAAAAGATTAATGTGTCTGATCAATTCAAAGCAATAGTCCTTAACCAAGAAGGCGAAAACTTTTCGCGTGAGGTAAAATCTTTAGATAAAAGTTTCTTAAAACATGGAGATGTGACTGTAAAAGTAGATTATTCAGATTTAAACTTTAAAGATGGAATGATTCTAAAGAATGGAGGAAGATTAGTTAAAGAATATCCTCATATTCCAGGAATTGATTTTTCTGGAACTGTTATTGGAAGCGATAATCCAAAATTTAAAGAAGGTGACAAAGTAATTCTTACTGGATTTAGAGTAGGAGAAGTTTTTTTTGGAGGGTTTTCACAAATTGCAAAAGTAAGTGGAGATTTTTTAGTTAAAAAACCAGATAGTTTAACTTGCAAACAAGCTATGATTTTAGGAACAGCAGGTTTAACTTCTTTAATGAGTGCATTTGCTATTCAAGCAAGAGAAAGTATTTTATTAGGAGAAAAAGTTAAAGATGTTTTAGTAACTGGTGCAACAGGTGGAGTTGGTAGTTTAGCTGTTATGGCTTTAACAAAATTAGGCTATAACGTTACTGCAGTTACAGGAAAAGATTCTAAGTCAGACTATTTAAAATCGTTAGGTGCTAAAAACATTATAAATAGGGCTGAATTTGACAAAGATCCAAGACCGATAGATAAAGGTTTATGGGATGGAGTAGTTGATACGGTTGGTGGAAAAATTTTAGCAAACGCAATAGCACAAACAAAATCAAATGGAATTATAGCAGTTTGTGGAAATGCAAACAGCAATGAGTTAAATACAAATTTACTTCCATTTATGTTAAGAGGTATTAAAGTATGGGGAATGGACTCTGCAAACTGTAGTATTAAAAGAAGAGAATTTATTTGGGGAGAAGCATCTAAATTAATTGATTTTGATTTAATTGAAAAATCAGTTTTAACTGTTAGTTTGGAGGAATTAGTTGAAACTTATCCAAAAATTTTAAAAGGTGAAATTGCTGGAAGAGTATTAGTTGATTTAAATAAATAATGGATTGGGATAAATTAAAAATTTTTCATGCTGTAGCAGAAGCTGGTAGTTTTACAAACGCTACAGTTAACCTAAATCTCAGTCAATCTGCGATAAGTAGACAAATCCAATCTTTAGAACAAGATTTAAAAGTTCAATTGTTTGAAAGACACGCAAGAGGATTGACACTTACACAAAATGGAGAATATGTTTTTAAAACTGCTCATGAAGTGATAAGTAAACTTAAAGAAGTTGAAACATCTTTAGGAGACCAAAAAAGTAAGCCAACAGGAAAATTAACAATTACTACTGTAAGAAGTTTTGGAACACATTGGTTAACACCAAGAATTCAAGAGTTTATGATGCTTAATCCAGAGATTGAGATCGAGCTAGTTTTTGACGATAAAGAATTAGATTTAAGTACTCGACAAGCTGATATTGGAATTTTCATGAGAAGACCAAAGCAACTCAATTATATTCAAAAAAAATTAGTTGATATTAAGTACTATATTTATGGATCAAATAAATACTTAGAAAAAAATGGAATGCCAAAAACAGTTAATGATTTAAATAAACATAAGTTTATCTCTTTTGGAAAAGGTGCGCCTTCACCAGTTTACAATCCTGATTGGGCATTAAAAATAGGTATGCATGATGGAAAGAAAAGAAAATCTATTATGAAAGTAAACAGTGTAAGCGGATTACTTTATGGAGTTGAATCTGGAGTAGGATTGGCAGCACTACCAGAATATTTGGTATCGAATACTAGCAGTATAATTAAAGTACTTCCAAAAGTAGAAGGACCAATAACGGAAGCTCACTTTGTTTACCCGCAATCATTAAAAAACACAGCTAGAGTTCAAGCTTTTAGAAATTTCTTATTCAGTAAAATTGGCGACTGGAAATAAAAATACCCTCTATAAATAATATCAAATAGTCCTTGTATTCTGCGACAAAATATGCGATTGATAATCATTCGCATTGAGAATAATTCTCATTCGCAAATCAATTAGGGTAAAGAAAAGGATACAATGAAAAAAGTAACAATAATAAGTTTATTTGTTTCTTTAATAGTCTCGCCTTTTGCGATTGCAAATGAAGTAAATATCTTCAATGCAAGACATTACAAGGCAGATAATGAGCTTTATAGCAAATTTACCAACAAAACTGGAATTAAAGTAAACCTGATTAATGGAAAGGCCAGTGCATTAGAAAAAAGAATGATTGAAGAGGGGACTGACTCTTCAGCTGATCTTTATATTACTGCTGATGCTGGAAGATGTGGAGCTTTCAAGGCTAAAGGAATGACTCAAAGTGGTTTGGTGTCTCCAACAATTAAATCTTCTGTTCCAAAAAATTTTAGAACTACACACTGGGTAGGAGTAGCTAAAAGAGCAAGAATAATTTACTATTCACCAGAAAGAGTTAGTGGTGCTGAATTATCAGGTCTTACATATGAAGGTCTAGCTGATCTAAAATGGAAAGGTAGATTAGTAATTAGAAAATCAAGCAACATTTACAACAAATCTCTTGTAGCTTCATTGATTGAGAATAATGGAAAGAAAGCTGCAGCTGAATGGTCTAAAGGAGTTGTTGCTAATATGGCAAGAACACCAAAAGGAAACGATAGAGCTCAAATTATGGCAGTTGCAGCTGGAGAAGCTGATATTGCTGTAGCAAATACTTATTACTTGGCACTAATGCTATCTGGTAATAAAGGAGCAGAACAACAAGCGGCTGCTAAAAAAGTTAAGGCATTTTTTCCTAATCAAAATGATAGAGGAACACACATGAATATTAGTTGTGCAGCTTTAGTAAAAGGGGCTCCTAATAAAGCAAATGCTATTGCTCTTGTTGACTTTTTATTATCACCAGAGGCTCAGGAACATTTTACAAATAATACTTTTGAGTTTCCAATGATAGCCGGGGTATCTCCAAATCCATTAGTAGTGAATAATTTAGGATTAGATTTTAAACAAGATTTAACAACTAAAGTTTCAAGCTATGGAAAAAATCAAGCTGCTGCATTAGAGGTAATGACAGCTGCTGGATGGAAGTAAGGAACAAGTGAGAAAAAATTTATTTAATTTTAATTTAGACACTTCTCCAGGCAAGAGTGGTTCTCTAGAGGGTCAGATAACTTGTGAGCCATGCTTGTCACAATGTGAAAAAATTAAAAAAAAAATAAATAATAGAAAATTATCTGAGATCAGAAATGATGATATTGATCGTGTCATTAATGTTTTTGATTTAAAAAGTTAATTTTCAAAACGTGAACATAATTCAATAGTTATTTACCCTACTATTGATTATGTTCACTGAATAAAAGGGTAAAATGTATTTAAAAAAAATAAATTTTTGGTTTTTAAGCTCTTTATTGGTGTCAATTTTTGTAGCTATACCAATTGTAACTGTATTTACTAGTTTTTTTGAGGAAACATCAAATTATTATCAAATTCTAAAAGATACTTTTTTGTTTGAATACATTTTTAATTCACTAGTTTTGCTAATTAGTGTGTTGGTTTTAACTTTTTTAATTGGAACTAGTACGGCTTATTTAGTTTCTTTTTACAAATTCCCTTTAAGCAATTTTTTTAAATGGGCACTTATATTATCTTTTGCTGTACCTCCTTATATTTACGCATATTCATTGACAGCTTTCTTTGAAAATTATGGAACATTATATTCGATATTGAAAAATCTATTTGGAGAGGCAAATTATAATCAAAGCATTCCAAAGTTTGATGGCCTGATAGGGGCCGTGCTTTCGCTATCTTTTTCACTATTTGCTTATGTTTATATTCTCTCAAGAGCATCATTCCAGTATCAATCTCAAAATTTAATTGATTTAGGTAGAAATTTAGGATTTTCAAAAGCAAAATCCTTTTATTCTTTAATTTTACCTGCCGCTAGACCAGCAATTGTTGCAGGCCTTTCTCTAGTTGCGATGGAAACTTTAGCCGAATTTGGGGCGGTTGATTTCTTTTCTATAAATACTTTAACAACAGGTATTTACAATTCTTGGATTACATTTGATGACTTAGCTTTCTCAAACAGGATATCCTTTTTTCTTCTTTTATTCATTTTTGCAATATTTATTTTAGAAAATTTATCTAGGAAGAAGGCAAGGTATCACGCCAATACTAAAGGTGGATTTAAACAAAAAGAAAAAATTCAACTATCAGGAACTAAAGCATTTTTTGCATTCTTAATTTGTTTCTTAGTTTTTTTCCTAAGTTTTTTATTTCCACTAAGTCAAATGCTTTATTGGACTTTAAAATTTCCAGAAAATCTTTTTGATATTTCAGTAGTAACTTTAACATTAAACACCTTGTACTTGGTGTTATTATCAAGCTTAGTTTTAATAATTTTTTCTTTAATTTCTAATTATGGAAATAGAGTTTCTAAAAATAAAACTTTAAACGCTTTATCTACTTTATCTATTTCTGGTTATGCAATTCCAGGAGTAATTTTAGCAGTGGCATTTATAACTTTTATTGCTTGGTTTGATGACAATGTTGTAAAAGCACTAGGTTTTCTATCTATTAAAAAAATGTTTATTGGTTCTATTCTAGGACTTGTTTTAGTTTATTTTGTAAGATTCTATTCTTTAGCTTTTAATGGAATAAAATCTGGTTATGAGAAAATAAATATTTCTGTTGATGAAAGTTCATATTTACTTGGTTATTCTAAAAAGAAAACTTTTATGAATATTCATTTACCTTTCTTAAGAAATTCTCTTTTATTTGTTGGAATACTAATTTCTTTAGAAATAATAAGAGAATTGCCAATTACTTTGATTTTAAGACCTTTTAATTTTGAAACATTTGCAACTACAGCTTATATATCTGCTTCAGAAGACTTATTAGAAGCCGCTGCTGTTCCTTCATTATTTTTAATTTTAATTGCAACTCTATTTATAATGCTTACATCTAAATATATACTGAGGGAAAATGAGCGATAGTTATTTAGAGATTAAAAATGTTGATTTCACTATAGGTGGAAAGATTAAAGTCAAGAATGCATCTTTTGCTATTGAAAAAGAAGGGGATACTTTATGTATTCTTGGTCCTTCAGGAATTGGAAAAACTACAATACTTAGAACTATAGCTGGTTTAGAAAAAATTGATAAAGGTTCAATAAAATTGAACGGAAAATTATTATCTTCTAAAGATCAAAATGTAGAACCTGAAGATAGAAACGTATCTTTAGCTTTTCAGGACAACAGTTTATTTCCTCATTATACAGTTGAAAAAAATATTTTATTAGGCGCTGAGAGAAATAAAGGAAAAAGAAAGAAAAAGCTTAGTTTTAAAGAGATTATAGATTTTC
>CACJPL010000014.1 GCA_902595285.1 uncultured Pelagibacteraceae bacterium
TATTGCTGAATATAATTAATTATTAGGTTTGCCAGTATTTTAAATACTTAATACTAGTCATGACTGCATGAGGTTTAAATTTAAGATTATTTAATTTTATTTTATATTTTTTAATATCTCTTGGTCTTCCCCATCTTTCTGGACAAACTAATACACTCTTAAATTTTTTAATTATTTTTAGATTTTTTTTATTTATTGGAAGTTTAGTTGCAGTATCTACCCATATCCAGTTAAGTTTATTTTTAAAATAATTCGCTAATTCTATATCTTCATATTCAGAAAATCTTACCGCAATATTTTTTATACTTTTTTTAGTTGCTGAGTACATATAGGGCATTTCAACATCTAGTAAGAAATAGGACTTAATTTTATACTTTTTAACTAGCTTGATAACTTCTTCTTCAATTCCAGCCTCTTTAAGATTTAATACCAATGTCTTATGCTTATAATTCTCTAAATAATTTAAAAAATTATCTCCTTTAGCAAAAGGCTCATGATTTAAAATTAAATTAGAACCACTAGATCTTATATCTATTTCAGTACCAAATTCATTAGGAATGAATCTTAAATCTTTTATTTTATTAATTCTGTGAATTATAAATTCCATAATTTTTTTTTAAGTTCAAATATATAAATTAATGTTCTTTTAATTAATTTAATTTTACCTTTAAGAGTTCCTCCACCTTTGGCTTCACCATGAAGTCTTTTCTTCATTATCACTTCATGATTAATTATTCTATAATTATTTGATTTTGCCATTATTAGGAAATATAGATCTAAACTAAAATCAGATGGATAATCCTTAATAACTTTTAGAAAAGATCTTGGAAATAATTTAGGTTGTGCATTTATATCATTTATTTTTTTCAAAAATATTAAGCTGGCAAATAAAGACATGCCAAATGTAAATAATGCATCAAAAAAATTTCTATTTTTTCTTAGTCCTTTAATAATACAATTTTCATGTTTTAAATTATCAATATTAGATGAATAAGCATTAAATATATCCATGGGCTCTGTTTGCAAATCAGCATGACACCAGCCTATAAATTGGCCTTGGGCGATATTAACACCGCTCATTATACCATGTCCGTATCCAATGTTGCTTTTAATTTCTACTACTTTAATTTTTTTTTCTAAATATAAGTTTGATGATAAAATATTTTTATTTGTATTATCTGTAGAACCATTATCAACTATAATAACTTCAATACTATTATCATGTATTAATAATTCCTTTATCTTATCAAATAACGGAAAAATATTCTCATCTTCATTGTAACATGGAATAACAATACTAAGTGAATTCATTTTCTTTTTTTAAAAATTATAAATTTTTGCCCTGTAAAGTTAGTGACTGTAGATACAAAAGTTGCACATAAAAAAGATAGAAAAGTTAAATTTGACATAAGAAGTATATAGTCATGAACTAAACTATTTAAAATAAAAGATGTAAAGTATAAAAAAGAAAACATTAGGTATTGTGAAATTTTTTTTTCATCAACTCTAAATACATAATGTCTATTTGCATAAAACGCAAAAATTGCACCAATTATAAAGCTAATCCTTTTTGAAACATTTGGGTCTAAGAAATCTAAATAAATAAATAGATAGTAAAATAAAAAATCAATGGATACAGAGCATATACCTACTATTAAAAATCTATAAATTTCTAAAAAGCTTTTTCTTTCAAATTTTTCCACTATTTTTTTTCCACTTTAATAATTCTTGAGGAGTACCCCAGCTTATGTAAGATTTTACAAGTAAATTAGAAAGATTATAATTTTTTTTTAAAGCATTGCTAAATACCATATCCATATAATATTCATTATTAATTTTCTTTTTTGATTTGAATAGAGCTCTTATGGTTCTCGAAAAAACATTTTTATTCTTAAATGCAAATGAACCTACTATAACAAAATCCTTTTTTGGACTCTTGCTAGCATTGGTTTTGCAAGTTATTTTATTAATTTTATTATTTATACAGTTAACCCATCCATAAGACTTTATATTTTTTAAATGAATGCTGTTAGGTTTTGTAGTTAGGATAACAGCGTCGTTTGAATGTATTTTTTTTATTAATTCATTAGATTTATACTTAATAAGACTGTCACAAGAATGAATAAATATTTTATCATTTTTTTTTAAATATTTTTCAGCCAACAAGCATGTATTAGCTTGCCCTTTAGTAGTTCTTTTTACTGATATTATTTTAAAATTTTTTTTATATTCACTCTTAATAATTTTTTGAATTTTATAGTTAGTGATCAGATTTTTATTACATATAAATATATTTAAATTAGACTCAGGCATACTTTTTGCAGATTGAATAAACATAGGTTTATTATTAATTTTGATTAACGGTTTTGGTAATTTGAATTCACTATTTAAAAATCTTTTACCCAGTCCTGCCATTGGCATAATGTTAACTATTCTAGACATTTTAAATTAATTCTGTTTTAAACAAGAAATAATGTTTATCTTTGTTTACTCTGTAAAATTTAATTTTATCTACTTCTGAGGACAAATTTAACTTTAATTTTAAAAATTTTTTAATAAATGCATTTTTTTCTGAAATACCTTCTATGGACGCTATAGTAATATGTGGAATCCAAATATTACCAGAGAACGGAAACCCATATTTTTTATAATTTTTTTTTAATTTTGAATTAATTTTTAAATTTAAATTTTTAGAAACATACATTTTTTTATTAATCAATTTCAAATGTTTCATTTGTAGTTTCATTAATAAATTATTTTTTTTAATACCATAATACAAGGTATGACCTTTTGTTAAAGGATCGTTTAAAAATGCACCTGTTTTATTAATATTAATTTTGAACTTTTTTTTTATAAATTCATTGCCTAAATTCTTATAAATTTTTTTAAGAGAATTAATACTTTTTACACTAATGGTAAAAAGAGTAAGATGAACAGGGTGATTTAAATAAATTTGATTTCCAAATTTTACTTTAACTTTTGCCTTTTTAGATAAAATATTTTTTTCGATTTTTTTATTGAATGTTATAAAGGCAGCAATTTTATACATTATTTCTTACCAGCATAAAATTTAGAAAATAAATATAAAAATTTTTTTCTACTCACGTTGGGTCTAATATTGTTTTTTTCTAAACTAAACTCAAGTAAATCAATATAATTAATATTAATATTAAACCATTCTTTTACAGCTATATTATATTGACTTCCTATAAGGCATCTTAAAACTACATTATGGGATATGATCAAGGTATCTTGTTTAAATTTAAATATATTTTTAATTAAAAACTTAAGAAACTTATTTAATCTATTTAAAACATCTTTGGTAGACTCACCACCAGGGAATTTTGGATCTTTTCCTTTTGACCACATTTTTATAATTTTAGGATATTTTTTTTTAAGATCATTAAAATTAAGACTTTCAACTTTTCCATAATCAATTTCTTTTAAGTAGTGATTAATATAAATATTTCTCTCTTTAAACAAAAGCATTCCTGTCTCTAAACACCTTAACAATGGACTAGAAATACACCTTTCTATTTTTAAATTTTTAAATTCTAAAGGTATATTATTATCAATTATACCTGGGTTATTTTTTTGACCTAAAAATATATTTTTACTAATTCTAGTTTTTTTATGTCTAATAAAATATATTTTTCTACTAGTTTTAATTTTATTTTTGATATGTTTATCAAAATTTTTAATAAACTTTATTGCTAAATTTTTTGCATTTGTAATATTTTCTTTGCTTTTAGTATTTTTTAATTTTTTAAGTTCTTTAAATTTTTTTAATAAATTTTTATTATCTACAATTTGATAAAATTTCTCATATATTTTTTTTTCACTCACTTTATTATTGAGGTTTGATTCAAATTTTATAAAATTTATTAATAAGAATTTTATTGTATGATATATAAAATCTCTCTTATTTATTTCATCAATTACAAAATATTTTTTAACAAGATAATATTTATTTCTTACAAACTTATATTCTCGATAAGAAATGCGATTTTTCATTATATCTTTAAGATATTCAAGTGTGCTCCTTCTCGCTTCATAAAAGTCTCTTAATTGCAAATTAAAAACTGGACTTAGTTCTTTTAAACTTTTACCAACATAAAAATTACTTCGTTCCCAATCATAACATGTGAAAGGGCTTTTAATTGTATGGTCAATATGTGAATCTAAATCATAAATCATTAAATGAAATACAATTGTATCTTTTTTGTAAAATTTAATTGGCCCAAATGTAGTATTGATAATTAATTCAAGTTCATTTCCAAAAATTCTTTTCTTAAGTTTTTTAAGTTTATTTATACATTTGTTAAAATAATTTTTAGAAAGTTTTTTGCAAATTATAATGATATCAATATCCCCTGCCTTTTTAATATCGAAATTCTCACTATAAGAGCCAGTTAAAGTTACTGATAATGAATTTTTATCTTTGTATAATTCTTTGATAAGTCTAGATGCTTTCAGTTTATCTTTGTTTTCATACATTTTAATTATTTAAAATTTTCTGAAGACTTATAATTTGTTTTTTTGGATTTATACTTTGAAAAACATTTGAAGCCGAGACTATTTTATCACAATCAATATTCTTAATATTATTTTGAGATAGACCGCCGTCAACACAAAGTAAAAAACTAGATCTATATTTTAAATCATTAACTTCTTTTAATATTGAGAAAGTTTCTTGCATAAATTTTTGTCCAGATCTTCCAGGATTTTCAATGCATAATAGAAGAATTTCATTAAAATTTTTAATAATATCATTAATATTAGAGTTTTTTTTAGATGCGTGAATCACTATTCCTGGTTTTTTTCCTAAGCTTAATATGGTTTCTTTTACTAAATTCTTATCTTCATTAATTTCATTATGAAAATATATAACATCAGAATATTTTCCAAATTCTTCAAGATATTTAAGTGGGTACATAGACATTATATGAGACTCAATTCGATGATTGGGCCATCTTTTTTTAATTTCTAAAATTTTTTTTAATTCAGGTTCATTTACATTTTTATTCATAGTTTTATCTACCATATCAATATGAATGTAATCTGGATAAAAACCAACTTTTGAAAATATTTCTTCAATATTTTCATCCTTATCTAAATATATAGCAACACCAACTTTTTTATTTCTTTTAAATGAAAATTTAATATGAAAATTGTAAGCAATTATAAATACCAAGCCTGACATTAAGAATCTTGTAAACTCATAATTTAGATTTGATATTAAAAAAAAATTAGATAAAAAATACTGTAGTGAAAATGATGACAATGATATTAATGTAAAATAAAAAAAAGATTTTTTATAATAATATCTTGGTATATTAAAATTTAACTTAACGTTACATATAAATGCAAAAAAAATACCAACTAGTAATGGTAAAACAATAATTGATAATTGGTTTAATTCCAAAGATAATAAATATTTTCTAATAATAAGCTCTATCAAAATAGACAAGACACCAATCAAACAATACTTCAAGAAAAGCTTATTTTGTCTTGAGTTTAAATTTTTAAAATTAACCATTTTAATTTACTATTATCTTAAAGAAATCTATTGACCATAGTAAGCTTTTTTACCATGTTTTCTATTATAGTGTTTCCTAGAAATATGATTAGGTATTTTTTTTTTAATTTTCAATTGATCACTGATAAAGGCTAGTTTTGCAATAAATTCTAAAGCTTCAGCATTTTTTGTTGATCCATCAATTTTTTTACTCCATGCAAATGGACCATGTCCCATAACTAATATTCCAGGGCAATTATAGGCATTTAATTTTTTTTTTATTAAAGTTTTAATAATTATTTTACCTGTGTATCTTTCATAATTTTTCTCGATTTCTTTCTTTGAAATAAATTCTGTAATTGGGATCTCATTCTTCCAAAAATCAGCATGTGTTGTTCCAAGAAGTGGAATAGCTTTTCCTGATTGTGCCCAACCCGTAGCATAAGTAGAATGAGTATGAGTAATACTCTTTATATCAGAATACTTGTTATAAATTTCTAAATGTGTTTCAGTATCACTAGATGGTTTAAGTTTTCCAAATACTTTTTTTCCATTTTTAATATTTATAAGTGGAACATCATTAGCTTTTATTTTATTTAAATTTACTCCACTTGGTTTGATTAGAAAATGATCAGCATCAAAACGAATACTAACATTACCAAAGTTTTGAATTACCAATTTACTCTGAACTATATCTTTATTTTGTTCTATACACAGTTGAGCAAACTTTAAAATTTTTTTTTTCATTAGTATTGAAATTATATTTATAACTAATTATCTCTATATAAAACAACTATTTTAGTTAAATAAGATTTATCAGTATCACTATAAATTTTTTTCCAACCAGTGTTAATTAAGTCTTTTTCTAATTTTAAAGGTTCAAGCATATCAGCTATTAAAACATATTTTATTTTTGGGTCAGAATTTATAAGTTCACTATTTGCTGATAGCCAGCTAACATTATTTTCAAGATTTAATTTATTTTGTTTTTTATTAATTATTTTATGATCTTTAAGATCCTCAAGTTTCATCCCATTTATTATTGAGGGAATAATTCCATAATAAACACCAGGTACATATAAATTTTTATATGAAAAATCTTTATCTTGTTCTAAAAAATTATAAGCTTTTTTTAAATTAAATGGATGATTATCATGAAACCAGCATCCATATTTCACCTCATATTTATGTAATTCATTAAAGGGATTATTTTTATCTAAACAAACATTTTTAAAATTTTTAAGCAAATAAATGTTAAAAGGTATTAATAAAATTATTAAACTTAATAAATATTTTTTTAAATTTAAATTTTTGAAATATAAATTAGAATATAGTGTCACAAATATTATCAGAGGAAAAAATATTTCATACAAATATTTTGAGTTAGCCGTAATAACATTAGAGTAGATAATTATTAATAAAATTATAAAAGACAACATTATTTTAAACCGCTTAAAAAAAATTATTGCTATTATTAAACAAAGTAAAATTAAAAAACCTACGTGATAAAAATAACTATCAAATATCATTTTAGGCAAATTGTAGGTTATGAAACTATAATTAAGAAATTCAAATCCAACCCGATCAACAGTGATATTAGATCTATCAAAAAAAGAAAATAACAAAAATGGTAAAATAATTAATAATGGATATGAATTTTTAATTATTAAAATTGTTTCTTTATAAAATTCTTGAATAGATTTCGATTTATATAAAACATAAAAAAAGATTAATGCCAGTGAAAGGATTGATAATATTCTGAAGAATGAGAAAAAAATTATTATAATAAATATTTTTTTATAATTGATATTTTCCTTTCTTGTCTCTAGTAAAATCAATGTGTAACAAATCATTGACCATAATGCTTGCTCATATGAAATACCTAAATACAATACACCGGGTATACAAAATAAACTTATTGTAACAATTAAAGATAGGATTGATTTATTTTCTTCCTTTATTTTTAAAAAAACGTAGTAGGCAAATAAACTAAAACATATAAAATGTGAAAACTTTAATACGAGATCAGATAATCCAAATATAGATACAGAGAACAAAGCTGGAAGACCAATAAATGGTGGGTGAGGAAAAATATTTCCACCAAAATTATTTATTAAAATTCTTAATAAAATAATTGCAAATGATAAAATTAATATTTGAAAAAATTTTTTTTTAAAAAAAATTTTTAATATTAAAAAAAATATAGAACTTCCAATTATTATAAATAGAGAAATTAACTGAACTAGTGATTTAATTTTAAAATTATATAGTGCTTGAAAATGGTTATATATTTTTTCAATCAGTAAATTTGAATGTATAATTCCCAAGGATACATATGCGTTTTCATCATCTGTTATACTTAAGGATATTTTTTCCCAAGATAAGAAGAATAGTAAAAATAAAATTATAAAAAAAAATAAATAATTTTTGTCTTTATTAAATAATTGAAAAATCTCTTTAAATTCAAAGATTACTTCATTTTGTTTATTAAAAAAATTAACGATTAATAGAATGATAATTGGAAAAAAGATATGTATATAAGAAATACTTGAAAATTTATCTGTACCAGCTCCATAAATCCCATAAGCCCAAAAAAAAGTAAAAAAATAAAAATGATTCTCTTTAATAGTTAAATTGCTAATTTTTTTTAAATAATTCATCAAGTATTAAACAGAATAATTAATTTTTATCATTAAACATATATATTATTACTCATTCTTTGAACAATTAGTGTTTTTTGTTTTAAAAAATAAATTTCATAATATTGTATAAAAAATTGTAATTTAATTAAAATTAATAATTAAAATAAATCTAAGTCATTTGAAAAATCTAATAATATATTTGTTATCTTTATTACCAAACAGTATTTTAATAAAGTTTGAGAATTTGTTTTCCATCGCACAAGGTAGAGGTTTTTCAGATCCAAGAGTAGAGGCCCAAAATATAATTAAATTTGCACATCAAAATAATATTGATTTAAATACAGTTTTTGATGTTGGTTCATATCATGGTGACTATACTAAAGAAATTTTAAAAAAAAATCCTAATTCAGATTTTTATTTATTTGAACCTGATCAAAAAAATTTTTTAATTTTAAAAAATAAATTTTTGAGTAATGCAAATATTAAAGTTATTAATTCAGCAATATCAGACAAAGATGAAATGGGAACTTTTTTTTCTTACGGAGAGGGGTCTCTTCAAGGATCATTAATTGATCAAAATTTTTCTCATTTAAAAATTCAAAATAATATAAAACAAACTGTTAAATTATGTAGAATAGATACCTTAATGAATGACCTGAACATCGATACTATTGATTTGTGTAAAATAGATATAGAAGGAAATGAAATGAATGCTTTGTTAGGTGCAGGTAAATTTTTAGAAAAAATTAAATTAATACAGTTTGAGTTTGGACCTGCATCAGTAGATGGTAGAGTTTTTTTTAAAGATTTTTATAATTTTTTTACTGAAAGACAATTTGACCTTTACAGAGTAAGTTCATCAAAATTAATTAAAATAAATCAATACCATCCGCATCTAGAATATTTTAGGGTATCAAATTTTCTGGCTTTTAATAAAAATAAATTTTAAATTATACTTGGTAACAATCTGGCAGCAGTGATAGAGTTTTAAAATGAAACAAAAAGGCTTTACCCTAATAGAACTTCTAGTCGTTGTAGCAATTATCGGTATTCTAGCAGCTGTAGGTGTCGTTGCTTATAATGGATATACTAAGAGTGCCAAAACTAATGTTTTAAAAAATAGACATTCCTCAATTTTAAAAAATATTGGTGAAAGATTAATGTGGTGTGAGTTGAGTGGAGAACGTTATTGGTATTATATAGATCCTTATGGCACTAGAACTTATCTTGATTGTCAGTCAAATAACTGGGGTAAAGGTATTTCGCTTGCATATTATTATAGAGCAATTCACAAAAATCCATATGGTGCATTAAATGGTGCATGGGATGGATGCTGTTCTGGAGTCGATAGACATCAAATCCCAACTACATGTCGAGCAAACGAGGTAGGATATACTTATATAACAAGTTGGGATACACCGCGCAGTTATTTTAAAATAGGTACTTGTTACGAGGAGGGACAAGCACCGTGGGTCGGTGAAACAGACTCACCAAATTAGATGAATAGAAAAGGCTTCACCCTAATAGAACTTCTAGTCGTTGTAGCAATCATCGGTATTCTAGCTGCAGTAGGAGTAGTTGCTTATAATGGTTATACGGCTAGTGCAAAAAAGAATGCAATAAAACACAACTTCAATGAAATTGTTAATTTCATAAGTTTAAATTATACCAAGTGTGATTTAGGAGAGCCAGTGATAATGAATGATCAATCCGGGAATTCTAAAGATGTAACTAATGGATATTGCAATAATAGTCCTTTAGGTGCTTGTCATATCTTAACAGCACATTTTAAATCATTAAAATGGAAAAATCCCTTCACAGATCACTATATAAAAAATAACATCGATAGTGAATATGTGCTTCATTGTTCAAATTCTGGTTACCCATCATCTAAACTTATGAATAGTCAAGCTGCAGGATATGTTTTTATAACTAATGTATCAGGCTCACCAAAAACTATGAGACTAGAAATGAGATGGGATAATAATTTTAGTGGAGATATGTCAAAACAAGATATTATAGTACCATAATGAAGCAAAAAGCATTTACATTAATAGAACTTTTGGTCGTTGTAGCTATTATCGGTATTCTAGCTGCAGTAGGAGTAGTTGCTTATAATGGTTATACTAGTAGTGCTAAAGCTGCAGTGACAAAGTCAAATCACAAAATAGTTGTTAAAGAGGTAAAATTGATAATTACGAATTGTGAAATTGGAGGTAGCGTTCAATTAATGAGTACGTTAAATAGCAAAAATTATAGCACACATACTTGCTATGGGAATGTTCAGGCGTTTTTTCCAGAATATTTTAAAAATCATATAAATAACATGATGGATTGGATTAATAAATCTAGTGTAACTAACTGGAATGGAAAAAATATGTACGTCTTACAAGAAGGAAATATGTCAAACACTCATGCAGGATTTGTCTTTTTACAAGTACCATCAAACTCAAATAGAGAGGTATGGGTAAACATGTTTACATGTTTTAAATCACCATGTAATAAAGATGAAAATAGAATTGAAGATCAAGTATCTTTTTATCAGTGGTAACGACTACTTGATTGGTCTACAAAAGTGGTAGCACTATGGTAACAGTGGTAGAGTTTTAAATGCCTATAACACCTTTCCATATTATTGCTGGATTTGCAGTTAAGTCTATTTTTAACAAACACTTTAGTTGGTCAATATTTGCATTAACAAATATTATTATAGATGTAGAGGTAATATATTATATTTTTACAGTAGGCGAAGCTTCTCATAAATTCTTTCATACATTAATTGGATCATCTATTATCGCCTTGTGCTGTGCAATTATTGGTATACCTATTTGTGAGAGAGCACTTAAATTTTGGAACAATAATTTGCAAAATGAAAAAAGTTTAGCAAAATTAAAATGGCTTAGTACCGAGTCTGATATAAGTGTTGTTTCATCTTTTACAGGTGCATTTTTTGGAGCATATAGCCATATTTTGTTAGATAGCTTTATGCACTTTGATGTCAAACCATTTGAACCTTTTTTCAGCAAAACTTTTGTTGGAATAATTTCAATAGACTCACTCCACCTATCTTTAGTAGGATTATTTATATTTGGTTTAATTGTTTATTTGTTTAGAAAATTTAGATGAATCGTAAAGCCTTTACATTAATAGAACTATTAGTTGTAGTAGCAATCATCGGTATCCTCGCTGCAGTAGGAGTGGTTGCTTATAATGGGTATACTAAAAGTGCAAAAGAAAATGTTGTAAAATCAAATTGTGCCTCAGTAAAAAAATATATTCAAGCAGAAGTGATGAAATGTGTTTTGGGAAATTCTAATGCAATGGATAATAAACTAAATTGCTCAAAGTATATTGCAGACGATGTTGCTACAGCTTGTATGGACTCTCAAGCTGCTAATTATCAAAATCCTTTTGACTCACAAAAAGATCAGCGTGCAGGCATATATACAGCTTTTTTTGCAAACAGTCTTTCAGATCCATGTAATTCAAACGACAGAGGCAGAATAAGCGTAAGACAATATAGAAATTCAAGCACAATAATCGTGGAGTGTTGTGGAGACACAAACAGCAAAATTATTAGTGACACATTATCTATTGAGATTAATAATTAATGAATCGTAAAGCTTTCACTCTTATAGAACTATTAGTCGTAGTAGCTATCATAGGTATCTTAGCTGCAGTAGGTGTAGTTGCTTATAATGGATATACTAAGAGTGCAAAAGAAAATGCAGTAAAAGCAAACCATAAAAATGTTGTAAAGTTTATAAGTTCAGAAATAATGAAATGTGAAATTGGAGAAGAATTAATACTCAAACAAAATCCCACTACAAATACAGGCAACTTATGTTCTTATGTTTCAGCTGGCAATGCAAACGAAATGGCAACTAGATTTGTTAACCATTTTTTATCTTTAAATTGGTGTAATCAATTTGGTTGGATAGGTGGTAGCAAGTGTGCAGAAGCTGTTGAAGCTGGAGGTTCGATTGGGGATGGAACAACAGGTGCAATAAAATTGATTACTAAATCTAGTTCTCCATCAGTATTATTTATTGATACAAAATATACATGTGAACCTGAACCTTTAACTGAAGTATGTAATGGTAAAGGTAAATCACTAACAGATAGTGTTTCACTAAATTAATTTATGAATCGTAAAGCTTTTACTTTAATAGAACTTTTAGTTGTTGTAGCCATCATCGGTATTCTAGCTGCTGTAGGAGTGGTTGCTTATAATGGTTATACAGCGTCTGCAAAAGTAAATTCATCAAAAACTATTCATAAAAATGTTGTTAAATCTATGTCTGCAGAAATTAAAAAATGTGATTTAGGACAAGAGTTAATTTTAAAATATAGTTTCAGTAAAGCCACTGGTAAAATTACTTATACAAATGATCTTTGTCCATTTGTTGTCTCAAACAATGTTTCACAAATGGCACAATCAATTATTTATCATTTTAATGCTCCACCTACCTGTAATCCGCATGGATTATTAGATGGAAGTGGAAATTGTCAACAAGCTGTTTCTGGTGCTGGAGCAGGCACTATAGGAAATGGGAAATTAGGAGAAACACAAGTAATAGTGTCTGGTGGCAAAATTATAATTGATACAAAAGTTAAAGATGGAGAAGTATTAAATAACTCAATACAATTACAATGAGGCAAAAAAGATTTACACTTATAGTACTTTTATTAGAGATATAATAAAATTTTAAACGATTACTTGATTAAGCAACAATCTTGCAACAATCCTGCAACACTTAATGTTGCAAAAGTAATTTTTAACATAGAAATTTTGATCATAAAGTCAGTGAGATGGTGCCCCCGCACGGATTCGAACCGCGGACCTATTGATTACAAATCAATTGCTCTACCAGCT
>CACJPL010000015.1 GCA_902595285.1 uncultured Pelagibacteraceae bacterium
TAGGAAGTACTATGGTCGATACCTCAATTAAAAATAAATTACAACAAATCGAAAATAGAATGATAGAGGCATAAATGGAAATAAATCCTTCAGAAGTTACAAAAATATTAAAAGAACAAATTAAAAATTTTGGTGATAAAGCAGAAATCACAGAAGTTGGTCAAGTTTTATCAGTTGGAGACGGTATTGCTAGGATTTATGGTTTGGATAATGTTCAAGCTGGTGAAATGGTAGAGTTTGCAGATGGTTCAAAAGGTATGGCTCTAAACTTAGAAAGTGAAAATGTTGGTGTCGTAATTTTTGGTGATGACAGAAATGTTAAAGAAGGGGATGTAGTAAAAAGAACTGGTAATATTGTTGATACTCCAGTTGGAAAAGAATTATTAGGAAGAGTAGTGGATGGTTTAGGAAATCCTATTGATGGAAAAGGACCATTAGATAAAGGAATTAAAAAAAGCAGGGTTGAAGTAAAAGCTCCTGGTATTATTCCACGGCAATCAGTAAGTGAACCAATGCAAACTGGTCTTAAATCAATTGATAGTCTAGTCCCGATTGGAAGAGGGCAAAGGGAATTAATTATTGGTGATAGACAAACTGGTAAAACAGCAGTTGCAGTAGATGCAATTATTAATCAAAAAAAAATCAATGAATCTGGTGACGAAAAACAAAAACTGTATTGTATATACGTTGCAGTTGGACAAAAAAGATCAACAGTAAGACAAATTCAAAAAACATTAGAAGAAGCTGGAGCTATGGAGTACACAACAATCGTTGCTGCTACTGCATCTGACTCTGCTCCTTTACAATTCTTAGCACCATATACAGGTTGTACTATGGGTGAGTATTTTAGAGATAATGGAATGCACGCATTAATAATTTATGATGATTTGTCTAAACAAGCGGTTGCTTATAGACAAATGTCATTGCTATTAAGAAGACCTCCGGGACGTGAGGCTTATCCTGGAGATGTATTTTATCTTCATAGCAGATTACTTGAAAGAGCAGCTAAATTAAGTGATGAACATGGTGGTGGATCACTTACAGCACTGCCAATTATTGAAACACAAGGTGGAGACGTATCCGCGTTCATTCCAACTAACGTTATTTCAATTACAGACGGACAAATTTTCCTTGAAACAGAACTATTTAACCAAGGTATAAGACCTGCAATTAACGTAGGTTTATCAGTGTCTAGGGTTGGTTCATCAGCTCAAACAAAAGCGATGAAAAAAGTTTCTGGTTCAATGAAATTAGAGCTAGCACAATACAGAGAAATGGCAGCTTTTGCTCAATTTGGATCTGATTTAGATGCATCTACTCAGCAACTTTTGAATAGAGGCTCTAAACTAACTGAACTTTTAAAACAAAAACAATATTCACCCATGACTGTTGCAGAACAAGTTATTTCAGTATTTTGTGGAGTAAAAGGTTATTTGGATGATATTGATTTAAAAGACGTTGCTGAATTTGAGAACAAGATTATTGAAAAATGTAAATCAGATAAGCCTGAAATTATCGAATCAATTTTAACTTCAGGAAAACTTGAGGAAGATAAAGAAAAATTACTTGTTGAGGTAATAACTCAATTAAAAGGAAATTTTAAATCTTAATAATTTATGGCAAGTTTAGACGACCTAAAAAAAAGAATAGCTAGTGTAAAATCTACACAGAAAATTACTAAGGCTATGAAAATGGTTGCAGCAGCTAAATTAAGAAGAGCTCAAGAAAGCGCCGAGAAGGGAAGGCCGTATTCTGAAAAAATGAATAATGTTATTTTAAATTTATCAAATGGTATATCTGATAAAGAAAATGCACCAAAGTTATTGTCAGGTACTGGTCAGGAAAAAACTCATCTTTGTGTGGTGATGACTTCTGATAGAGGTTTATGTGGTGGATTTAATTCTAATATTATTAAAAAAGCTAAAATCTATTTTGCAAAAATTTTAGATGAACGTAAAGATCTTAAAATTATTACAGTAGGCTCAAAGGGAAATGATCAACTAAAAAGAGTTTATGGTGATAAAATAATTGAAAATATTTCTTTCAAAGAGTCTAAAAATGCAAATTATTTTGATGCTGACAAAGTTGGGAAAATAGTAATTGAAAAATTCGAAGCAGGCGAATTTGATGTTTGTACAATTTTTTATAATCAATTTAAAAATGTAATTACTCAAATTCCTCAAGCACAGCAAATAATCCCTTTAAATAATGAAGGTGAAGAAAGTAGTTCAGAAGAAAGTTACGAATTTGAACCAGATGAAGATGAAATTTTAAGCAATTTATTGCCAAAGAATATTTCTACGCAAATATTTAAAGCAATGTTAGAGAATTCAGCTAGCGAGCAAGGGTCTAGAATGAGCGCAATGGATAATGCAACCCGAAACGCAGGTGAAATGGTTGACAAACTTACTATCGAATATAATAGAAGTCGTCAGGCAGCAATTACAAAAGAACTAATAGAAATCATATCAGGAGCAGAAAGTTTATAATTATGAGCAAAGGAATAATCACACAAGTTATTGGAGCGGTAGTAGACGTGAAATTTGATGGTGAACTACCAGAAATTTTAACAGCATTGGAATGTAAAAACGGTGATAACAGACTAGTTTTAGAGGTAGCACAACACTTAGGTGAAACTACTGTTAGAACAATTGCTATGGATGCTACTGAAGGACTAAAAAGAGGTGATGAAGTTATTAATACCAATGCTCCTATTCAAGTTCCAGTTGGACCTGAAACACTTGGAAGGATTATAAATGTAATTGGTGAACCTATTGATGAAAGAGGTGAGGTTAAGACTAAAGAGAGTTGGCCAATTCATAGAGCTGCACCTGAATTTAATGACCAATCAACAGAAACTGAAATCCTTGTAACAGGTATCAAAGTAATTGATTTGCTTGCACCGTATGCAAAAGGTGGAAAGATCGGATTATTTGGTGGAGCAGGAGTAGGAAAAACAGTTTTAATTATGGAATTAATTAATAACGTTGCAAAAGCTCATGGTGGTTTTTCAGTTTTCGCAGGAGTTGGAGAGAGAACTAGAGAAGGAAATGACCTTTATCATGAGATGATTGAATCTGGGGTAATTAAAAAAGAAGGAGCTGGTTCAAAAGCTGCTTTAGTTTATGGACAGATGAATGAACCTCCTGGAGCAAGAGCAAGAGTTGCACTTACAGGGTTAACTGTAGCTGAATATTTTAGAGATCAGGAAGGTCAGGACGTACTTTTCTTCGTAGATAACATCTTTAGATTTACTCAGGCAGGATCAGAGGTTTCAGCTTTGTTAGGAAGAATTCCATCTGCTGTTGGATATCAACCGACATTAGCTACTGACATGGGTAACCTACAAGAAAGAATTACGACTACAAACAAAGGATCAATTACATCTGTACAAGCAATTTATGTGCCTGCTGATGATTTAACAGATCCTGCTCCAGCAACATCGTTTGCTCACTTAGATGCAACGACTGTACTTTCAAGACAAATTGCAGAAATTGGTATTTATCCTGCAGTAGATCCACTTGACTCTACGTCAAGAATTTTAGATCCAAGAATAGTTGGAGACGAGCATTATAGAGTAGCAAGAGATGTTCAAAGAATTCTACAATCATATAAATCACTACAAGATATTATAGCTATTCTTGGTATGGATGAGTTATCCGAAGAGGATAAACTAGTTGTTGCAAGAGCTAGAAAAATTCAGAGATTTTTATCTCAACCATTTTTCGTCGCAGAAGTATTTACTGGTTCACCAGGAAAACTTGTTGATCTTGACTCAACAATCAAAGGTTTTGATGCAATCTGTAAAGGTGAGTATGATCACTTACCCGAAGCTGCTTTTTATATGGTTGGTACAATTGAAGAAGCTATAGAAAAAGCTAAGAAAATGGAACAAGAAGCTGCTGCTTAATGAGCGAAGAGTTTAAAGTAGAAATTGTAAATCCTGAAAAATCTTTTTTAGTAAAAGAAGACGTTACGGAAGTAGTAGTTCCTGCTTTTGAGGGGGAAATGGGGATATTGAAAGATCATATTTCTATTATCTCTTTTTTGAAACCTGGGATTATAAAGATTTTGTCAAAATCAGGTGATGAAAACTACTATGTGGAAGATGGAATTGTTGAGTTTAAAAATAACAATTTATCTATTTTAACAAGTACAATTTTTAATCTTTCTGACATCGACAAATCTAAGCAACAAGATTTACTTAAACAGGCAGAAGAAGAGGCTAATAAAACTGATATAAATGATCAATCTAAGTATTTAGCAGATCAAAAAGTTGACGTTTTAAAAACTCTAAATTAATCTTTTTACTTTTTCTTTAAGTTCTTTGTAAACATGATGTTTAAAATCAACCACAACATCAGTAATTAAATCCAAGTCAATCCACTTCCAATCTAAAAATTCTGGATTAGATGTATTAATATTTATTTCATTGTCATTTCCAATAAATCTCATTAAAAACCATTTTTGCTTTTGACCTTTGTACTTACCTTTCCAAATAATACCTAGTAACCTATCAGGTAAATCATAGGTTAATGTACCATCTAATTCTTTTATAAGTTCAACGCTTTTGATACTTGTTTCTTCCTCTAATTCTCTAAATGCAGCTTTTAAATTATCCTCTCCCTCATCAACACCACCCTGGGGCATTTGCCAAAAATTTTTAGGATTATCTATTCTTTTTGCTACAAATACTTTATTTTCTTTATTTAATAACACAATTCCGACCCCACTTCTCAGTGGTAAATCTTTAAAATTTTTATTCATATTATCCGTTAAGTAACTTAATAGCGTAGTTTAATTGATTATCAGTATCAGTTTTTATTCTAAAATCATCACCTTCTTCATTTACTTCAATATCTGGTCTAACACCTACTTCAGAAATAGATTTTCCAGAAGGAAGATAATATTTTGCGACAGTTAATCTGATAGCACCACGATTTTTTAAAGGAATAATTGATTGGACAGAACCTTTACCAAAGCTATTTTCACCAACGATGATTGCTCTTTTGTGATCCTTTAAAGCTCCAGCAACAATTTCAGATGCAGATGCTGAACCATAGTTAATTAAAACCAATAGTGTTTTTCCGTCAGTAATATCTCCTTTTTTTGCAAACCATTTTCTATTTTCAGATTTTTTTCTGCTTTTTGTTGAAACTATCTCTCCATTTTCCAGAAAAAAATCTGATATCTTTATTGCTTGAGATAAAAGACCTCCAGGATTATTTCTTAAATCTAAAATAAATGAATTTAAGTTTTTATCTTTTTTAAGTTTTTTAATTTGTTTTTCTATTTGATCACTACTGTTATCGTTAAATGAAGTAAGCCTGATGTATCCAATATTTTCATCTATAATTTCAGATTTTACAGATTGAACCTGAATAACTTCTCTTATGATATTAAATGTTAGCGCTTTTCTTTCACCTCTTCGTCTTACTGTTAACTCTATTCCAGAACCTACAGGTCCTCTCATTAAATCAACAGCTTCACTTAATGATTTTCCTTGAACCTGAACGTCATTTATTTTGACTATGTAATCACCAGCTTTTAATCCTGCCCTAGATGCAGGTGTATCATCTATTGGTGAAATTACCTTTACTACTCCAGCCTCCATGCTAACTTCAATTCCTAATCCACCAAACTCACCACTAGTCTCAGTTTGCATTTCCTCAAAAATTTTAGGAGACATGTATACTGAATATGGATCGAGTGATTGTAAAAGACCATTAATCGCAGAATCCATGCTTTCAGATTGATCGATCTCATCAACATATTCTTTATTAATTTTTTCTAGAACTTCACCGAAAAGATCAATTTTTTTATAAATATCAATTTCAGCTGAAATAACTGTTTTAGTTAAGTAAAAAATAGAGAAAAAAACTAATAAAAAAAATTTAATTTTTTTCATATCATCACTTTTTCTTTTGGAATTAGTTCTGACCAAATTTTCTCTAATTCATAAAATTTTCTTTTTTCTGGATGAAAAATATGAACAATCAAATCAATCCCATCAACAAGTTTCCATTCTCCACTTTCTTTACCTTCAATTTTAGATTCTTTTACACCGTTATTTTTTAGTTTTTCTAAAACTTGTTCTGACAAAGATTGGATATGTCTAGATGAGGTTCCACTTGCTATGATCATGTAATCAGCCATAGAACTTTTGTCTTTAAGATCAATAGTTACAATGTCTTGAGCTTTGTTGAGATCTAGTGTGTTGATTACAATTTCTTTTAAGTCTGAAATTTTGTCCATTAATTGATTTTAGATTATCAAATTTTTCTTAATTGAGAAGATGAAATGTTGACTTTATTAAACTCAATAAACTCTAAATTGGTCTTGCTAAGTTGCTTAAATGTCTTTGATTTTAAAGAATTTTTTTTATACCCATGTCTGTCAAAAACTAGAATATTACATTTTTGTGAAATTAATTTAGATTTATACCATTTATGAAAATTAATAAGGTTGTCGGCACCCATTAAAAAATAAATTTCAATGCTTTTATCTTTTTTTAAATGATTGATTAAATTTATAGTTTTATTTGATTTAATAATTTTTTCATAAAATTTAACCTCTATAAATGAATTTGTACCAATTATTTTTTTACAAAATTTAATTCTGTGAGAAACAGATGTCTTGCTCTCTATTTTAAATGGATTTTTTTTTGTAATTGCCCAAATAACTTTTTTGAGTTTAAATCTTTTTTTTGCTTCCTTAGAAATTGCTAAATGTCCTTTGTGAGCAGGATCAAACGATCCACCTAATACACCAATTTTTATTTTTGTGTTATTCAATTTAATTTCTTATTTTACCATTACTAGTGATTTCATATTTATATGAAATCAATTGATTTAAACCTACAGGACCTCTTGGTGGTAGTGTGTTAGTAGAAATTCCAACTTCTCCACCAAATCCAAATTCACCACCATCAGCAAATTGAGTTGAGGTATTATGCATTGCAATTGAGCTTTTAACATTTTTTAGGAAATATTTTGCTGTCTTTTTATTTTTTGTAATGATGGAGTCAGTGTGCATAGTTCCGTATTTGTTAATATGCTTAATTGCCTCTTCAGAATTTTTAACAACTTTAACAGATACAATTGATGATAAATATTCAGTTGACCAATCTTTTTCTTTTGCGGGATATACTTGACCATTGTAATAACTTTTCAAAATCTTATCGCCAATTATTTTACAACCACTATTTTCAAGTTCCTGCAAAATAGGATTACTAAATTTTTTGACTATATTTTTATGAATAAGAATAGTTTCAGTCGCACCACAAATACTTGTATTTCTTAATTTAGCGTTATAGACAATTTCTTTAGCCATTTTTAATTCTGCATCTTTATCTATATAAGTATGACAAAGCCCCTCTAAGTGCCCAATTATAGGTACTTTGGATAATTCTAAAACTTTTTTAACTAAATTTTTTCCACCACGAGGTATGATGACATCGATATGTTTTTTCATCTTAGAAAGCATAATATCCACAAGCCTCCTTTGTGTTGAATCAATAAATTGTATAAAGTTTTCATTAACTTTATTTTTTTTAAGTGCTTTTCTAAACAACTTAGCTAAAGCTTTATTTGAATTTATGGCCTCAGAGCCTCCTTTCAAAATCACTACATTTCCAGATTTAAAACAAAGACTAGCAACATCTGAAGTTACATTTGGTCTACTTTCATAAATAACCCCAATAACTCCAATTGGTATTGAAACTCTTTTAATATTCAAACCATTTGGTCTTTTCCATTTTTCTAAAGTGCTATCTATAGGATCCCTTAATTTAGCTATTTTTAAAATAGAATTTATAATTCCATCTAATTTATTTTCATTTAAATGAAGTCTTTTGATTAAGTTTTCTTTTAACCCTTTTTTTCTTGCGTAATTAATATCTTTTGAATTTTGATTAATAATCAATTTTTTTTCATCCTTAATTAATTTCGCGTAATCATTTAAGACTTTATTTTTTACTTCAGTTGTAACTTTATACTCACTAGCTTTTCGAGCTTTTATTCCAATTAAATTCATATATTTAATCATTTAAATTTCCACCATATCATCTTTATGAATAACTTCTGATTTTGCAACATAGCCTAACAATTTTTCAATTTCATTAGAGTGGTGACCCATAATTTTAGTCACCTCATCAGAAGTAAAGGAACTTAAACCTCTAGCACATTCATTATTTTTTTTATCTAATACTTTAATATGATCACCTTTGTTAAATCTTCCTGAAACTTTTTTAATTCCTGCTGCTAATAAACTTTTTCCAGATTTTAATGCTTTTTTAGCACCATCATCAATTATTAAAGCTCCTTTAGGTGCTACAGAACTTATTATCCATTTTTTTCTAGCATCTAACTTTGAAATTTTCGGACTAAACCAGGTGCAGTTATTTTTCTCAATTATTTTTGAAATAGGATTTGTATATAGTCCATTTGCAATAACCATACTAGTACCAGCAAGCTGACATATTTTTGCTGCTTCAATTTTTGTATGCATACCACCGCTTCCATATTCATTTACACCTTTAATATAAATTTTTTTTAGATCTATTTTCAGATCATCAATTTTCTTTATTAGTTTAGCATCCTTAAAAATTTTAGGATTTTTTGTATATAAACCATCTACATCAGATAATAAAATTAAAGTATCTGCGTTTGTAATTTGCGCAACACGAGACGCCAATCTATCATTATCTCCATATTTTATTTCGCTCGTTGCAATAGTGTCATTTTCATTGACTACAGGAATAAAATCAAGTTCAAAAAGATTATCAAAAGTTCGTTTTGCATTGAGAGATCTTCTTCTTTCCTCAGTATCTTCTAATGTAAGCAGAATCTGAGAAATATTTAATTTATACTTTGAGAAAGTTTGTGAAAATAAATTCATCAGCTCTATTTGACCAATAGAAGCAATAGCTTGACTCTTATCTAATTTGATATTTTTTTTGTTATAATTCATTTTTTTGCAACCCAAAGCTATAGCACCAGAGCTAACAATAACTACTTTTTGATTTTTATTTCTTAATTTTTTAATATCTTTTGCAAAACTAGATAACCATTGCTTCCTAATTTTTTTATTTTGATCAACTAGGAGAGATGATCCAATTTTGACAACAATTATTTTAGAGTTTTTAAGATACATAAGACAAAAGCTTTGCTTTAATTTTTGATACAGATTCTTTTTCCAGAGTTGTCATTGTCATAATCTCACAATTTTTACCCTTTGAAAAATGATCTATAACTTCATTTACTGTTTCTTCATCAATCAAATCGACTTTATTAAGCACAATTAGTTCTTTTTTTTCTAATAACTTTGCACTGTAGCTTTTTAATTCATTTTTCACCTGATTATAAGACTCATTCAGATCTAAGTTGGTGACATCAATTAAGTGCAGTAAAGACTTACATCTCTCTATATGTTTTAAAAATTGTATCCCTAACCCTATACCTTCGTGAGCACCTTCAACTAATCCTGGAATATCTGCAATGGTAATTTCTTTATCATCGTAAGAAGCCACGCCTAGGTTTGGATTAATAGTTGTAAATTTGTAATTTGCAATTTTTGGACTTGCGTTTGTTAAAGCTGCTAACAAACTTGATTTTCCCGCATTTGGCAATCCAATAATACCGATATCAGCAATTGTTTTTAATTGAAGCCATATTGTAAATTCTTCTCCAATAGTGCCTTTAGTAAATTTTCTTGGAGCTCTATTTGTAGAACTTTTAAATCTTGTGTTTCCCAAACCTCCTTTTCCACCAGCAGCTGCAACATATTCTTCACCTTTTTTATTAAAATCAAAAAGAAGAGTTTTGTTATCTTCTTCAAATACCTGTGTACCTAGAGGAACTTTTAAAATTAAATCTTCACCACCTTTTCCTGTTCGGTTTTGACCAGAACCATTTTCTCCACGTTCGGCTTTGTGGTGTTGTTGATATCGATAATCAATAAGAGTATTTAAATTTTCCTCTGACTTCAAAATAATTGATCCACCTTTTCCACCGTCCCCACCATCTGGTCCACCAAACTCAACATATTTCTCTCTCCTAAAACTAGGAGATCCGTCTCCACCGTTTCCAGCTTTAATATAAATTTTAACTTGATCGAGAAATTTCATAATACAACATCTATTTTAATTGGTTGTACTATTAATTGGGCTTTACAGAAACGAAAGTTCTATCTGATTTAGATTTTTTGAAAACAACTTTCCCTTTAACAACTGAAAATATTGAATGATCTTTACCCATACCAACATTTTCACCTGGAAAAATCTTAGTTCCTCTTTGTCTAACAATTATGTTTCCAGGAATTACTGTTTCACCACCATACTTTTTTACACCAAGTCTTCTACCGGCACTATCTCGTCCGTTTCGTGATGATCCGCCTGCTTTTTTTGTTGCCATAATTTACCTAATAACTATTTGCTTACTGCTTCCTTAACTTCTTCTTTTTTTGAAGTTTTAGAAATTTTTTCAGCTTCTGATAACACTTTACCATCTTTTGAAAAAATTTTGTTAATTCTTATCATAGAATATTGTTGTCTATGCCCATTTTTTCTTCTTGAATTTTGTCTTCTTCTTTTTTTGAAAATTAAAATAGTTCTATTTTTGCTATTTTTAATTAAATCAGCCTCTACTTTTGCGCCTTCAACATTTGGAGTTCCAATTTCAATTGATTTATCATCACCATATGCCAAGATATCATTAAACTCTATTTTACTCTCAGGTTTAGAGTCTGGTAGTTTTTCAATCTTTAGAATTTCTCCAGATTTTACTTTATACTGTTTTCCACCTGTTTTTATTACTGCGTATGACATAGTATGATTTAATTTAAAGTTACCGCAATATAGTTGTAGCCAGCCTTTAGTCAAGCCGAATTAATTAGAAATTATCCTTAAAATCTCTTAATTTTGAAAAAGTTTTAACATCTTTTGCTCTTAAAAATATATTACACTTCAATTCCTCTTTTAAAGTTGAGGGTATCGTAGGAATTCCATTTTCTCTTAATTTTTCTATTTT
>CACJPL010000016.1 GCA_902595285.1 uncultured Pelagibacteraceae bacterium
AGAATTCTTGATTAAATTTTTAATTAATTTTATATCTTTAATTTGTTTAATATTTATTTTACCCATTATTTTTTTTCAATTAAAACATCGTTTAATATTAAAGCTTTCATAGGTGTGTTTGAAAAAATTTTAAAAGCAGTCTTTTCGTTATTTACTATCGGATAGCCATGCTGGTTAAATGATGTATTAAGTAGGGCATATATTCCTGATATTTTTCCAAATTCAATTAATAATTTTTCATATTGTTTATTTGTATTTTTTTGCAAAATTTGTGGCCTGCATGTTTTATCATTAGGGTGAATAGCTGCCTTTAATTTTTTTCTACCCAATAATGTTGTTTCTGAACATAAAGTCATATATTCATAATTTTCAACTTGAGTAGTTAAGTTTAAATATTTTTTAGCATAGTCGCTGTGTATGGTTGCAGCAAATGGCATCCAAAAATCACGATTTTTAACAGTATTATTTAATTTTTCCTTAACAAGTAAATTAGAGGGATCGCATAAAATAGATCTATTTCCAAGAGCTCTTGCACCAAACTCAGCTTTTCCAGCACATCTTCCAACAATATTTCCTTTAAATAATATGTTTGCTGCTTTTTTATGAATATTTTTCGAATGAACTTTATATTTACTTTTGTCAATTTTATTTAACATTGATTGTATATTTTCATTTTTAATTTCATACCCTAAATAAGCATCTTTTAGAGGCAATGGTTGAATGAATTTTTTATTTGAATGAACAAAAGTATAATAGCAGGCACCCATAGCTTGTGAGCTATCATCTGGTGATGGTGGAATATAAATATTTTTAACTTTTTTTAATTTACTGAGAATTAAATTGTTCTTAACATTCATACCTACACCACCTGCCAGACAAATTTCAAATTTTTTATTTGATAATTTATTCACCCAAGAAGAAATTAAATCTTCAGTATATTTTTGTAAGGCAGCTGAAATATTATCAAATCTATTACCATCAAGTATATTTTTAAAGAAAAAATATTGATCTTCAGGTTTGTTTTTATAATGAAATTTTTTATTTTTAATTAATTGAACATTTTTAAATTTATCTAATATATGTTTGAAATATTTTATTTGTCCATATGGTGCTAAACCCATTATTTTATATTCATGCTCGTTCGGTTTAAAACCTAATATCAAAGTTATTGATCTATATAAACGACCTATTATGAAATCTTTCCCTTCTACAATGTTTTTTTTATGAAAATTTCTAGATTTGATTTGAAATTTTGCTGCTCTATAATTATTGTTATCTCCAAATGCTTCTAAACTAATTACCATTTTTTCTTTAGACCTTAAATTTTTGTTAGAAAAAAAAGCATAGTAAAGATGACCACTAGAGTGATCAATAAAATCAATTAATTTGTAATCAACTTCAAGATGTTTTTTTATAACTTTTGCTCTCAGTATTTTACCATAATCTTGTGAATTAAAATTATTTTTAATATTTAAATTTTTTTTCCAAAATTTTTTTCCTGGATATTGATTAAAATCAATCTTTTTTCTAAATACTTTTAAAAAATTTAAATGCTTTTTTAGAATAATTTTTTTATACCAGTAAAGATCTTGCTCTTTTTTATAATCGTGAACAGCAAAAGTTGAATATCTTCTTGTTAGCATATAATCAGGACTCCAGTTTTTTGAAATCACTGATACTTTATTTATATTCTTTTTATTAATACTGTGTTCTTTTAATAAAAAATTGATAGCATTTAATGGGTATCTTTCATCATTTTTATAATTTGAAAATCTTTCTTCACTACAACATCCAACAATTTTTCCGTTTATCATTAGAGCAGCAGTAGAATTTTGCTCCCAATTGATGCCAAGTATAATATTATCTTTCCTCAAAATAAGAAATTTTTATTGTTATGATACTAGAAATACACTTATCATTTAATACTTTATTTTAAACATTAATTATTATTTTTTTTAAGTTATAATTAAATATAATAGTAATTTAAATTCATAAAATTATGCCAGGATTTGAAGTAATTGGAAATCTAGAAAAAAAATATTTAAATGAAATTTTCACAAAATCAGGCGGTGTATTGTTTAGACATGGTTTTGAAAAATTAAGAAAAAATATTTTTAGAGTTAAAAAATTTGAAAAAGGGTTCGGAAAACACTTTAACTCAAAATATTCTCATTCCACAACTTCAGGAACCGCTGCACTAAGGATAGCATTAGCGTCACTTGGTATTGGAAAAGGTGACGAGGTTATAACTCAATGCTTTACGTTTGTTGCAACTGTTGAAGCAATTATTGAAAGTGGCGCAACACCTGTTTGTACTGAAATTGATAAAAGTTTAAATATGTGTCCTAAAGATTTAATTAAAAAAATTAATAGTAAAACAAAAGCAATTATAGTTGTTCACATGCTTGGTGTGGCAGCAGATTTAGAAAAAATAAAAAAAATTTGTAACAAAAAAAATATCTTTATAATTGAAGATACCGCATGGGGAATCGGAGCAAAAATTAGAAAAAATTATTTAGGTACAATAGGGGACGTGGGAACTTTTAGTTTTGATCATGCAAAAACTTTGACGACTGGAGAGGGTGGAATGATAGTATATAAGAGAAAAAAAATGTATAATAAAGGTTTGGCATGGCATGATCATGGTCATGAAAATAATCCTAAATTTCCAAGATACGAAGATACGCGTAAAAGTAGTGGCTTTAATTTTAGAATGAGTGAACTTCAAGCGGCTGTAGGTCTGGCACAATTAAAGAAATTTAATAAAATATTTAAAACTCATCAAAAAAATAAAAAAAAAATTTCAAATGTGTTAAAAAAAATTGATTACCTAGAATTCAGAGAAAAGCCTAAAAATTCAACAGACGCCAGTGAAGCTTTAGTTATAATTTTTAAAAATTCTAAACTTGCAAAATTTTATTCAAAAAAATTAAAAATGAATGGAATTAACACAAAAATACTTCCAGAGGCATTAACATGGCATTTTGCAAAATATTGGAGTCATATGAGAGAATTAAAAAAAAGACAGAAACTTACTTTTAATACTTCACATAATATTTTAAAAAGATGTGTTTCTTTACCAATAATGTATAAAATGGAAAAACAAATCCCTATTAAAATTTACAAAATTTTGTCTAGTAAAATGAAATGAAAAATAAATTAAAAATTTCTGTAGTAGTTCCAATTTTTAACAGAGAAAAATATATAGGAAGATGCATTAGATCACTTATGAATCAAAGCATAGAAAGAAATTTCTTTGAAATAATTACTATTGATGATGCGAGTACTGATGCGTCATCGAAAATTTTAAAATCTTATTCAGATGAAATAAAAATTTATACTAATAAAAAAAATAAAGGCCTTTCAGCCTCTTTAAATTTGGGTATAAAAAAAGCTAATGGAAAATATATAGTCAGAGTAGACTCTGATGATTATGTTAACAAAGACTTTTTACAAATTCTTTATTTATATATAAATCATAATCAAAATGCAGATGCTGTAGCTTGTGATTATTTTACTGTAGATAATAAAGAAAAAATTTTGTCTAGAGAAAATTGCTTAAAAAAACCTATTGGATGTGGAATTATTTTTAGAAAATCACAAATTAAAAAAATTGGATTGTATAATAAAAATTTTAGAATTAATGAGGAAAAAGATCTGATGAAGAGGTTTGTAAAAAAGTATATTCTAGAACGAATTGCTTTACCATTATATAGATACAAAAGACATAAAAACAGTCTTACCAAAGGAGTATAAATTTGAAAGCCAAATTTAAAATTTCGAAAGAATTGGCTTTAAGTGAATTTTCTAAACCATATGTTATTGCAGAAATTGGCGTAAATCATGAATGCTCTGTATCAAAAGCAAAAAAGCTTATTTTACAGGCAAAATCCTCTGGTGCTGCAGCCGTGAAATTTCAAACTTATAAAGCTGATACTATCGCAAGTAAAGATGCCAAAGCTTATTGGAATACTAATGAAGAGAGTACTCTAAATCAATTCGACTTATTCAATAAGTTCGATAAGTTTGAGAAAAAGGATTATATAAAACTATATAAATACTGTAAAAAAATAAAAATTGATTTTTTATCAACTCCATTTGATCTAGATGCAGTAGATATTTTGAAACCTCTTGTAAAATTTTTCAAAATTTCGTCATCGGATATAACAAATTTTCCATTAATTATAAAAATTGCAAAGACGAATAAGCCCATCCTACTATCTACAGGCGCATCTACTATTAATGAAATACAAGAGGCAATAAAGTTAATTAAAAAATACAATAATAAAGACGTAGCAATTATGCATTGTATTTTAAATTATCCAACAGCAAATAAAGATGCAAATCTTTCAATGATCAAAAGTTTAAAATACAGATTTCCAGAAAATTTAGTGGGATACTCAGACCACACTTTGCCAGACAGTAATATGACTAATCTTCAAATTGCTTACAGTTTAGGCGCAATTATTATTGAAAAACATTTTACAGACAACAAAAATAAAAAAGGGAATGACCACTATCATTCTATGGATAAAAGAGATTTAAAAATGTTTATTAAAAAATCTAATTATATTTTTGAAACTTTAGGAAAAATTCACAACAAAAGATATATTTCATCAGAGAAGATCTCCAGAAAAAATGCAAGAAGAAGCATAGTTATCAATAGAGACATGATTAAAGGAGATAAAATAAGTAAAAAAGATATTATTTGTAAAAGACCAGCTACAGGTATTGAACCAAGATATTTTGATAAGATTGTAAAATACAAGCTTAAAAAAAATTTACAGAAAAATAGTGTATTAAAATGGAGTTTTCTTCAAAAAAATTCTAAATGAATTTAATTATAATACAAGCCAGGATGGGTTCTAGTAGATTACCCAAAAAAACTCTCATGAAAATAGGAGATATAACTTTGTTAGAGTGGGTAATTTTAAGATTGAAAAGAGTAAAAAATAGTAAAAAAATTGTAATAGCAACAACTAAAAATCCTGAAGATTTCAAGATTAAAAAAATAGCAAACAAACATTTTGTTGATTTTTTTCAAGGAGATGAAAAAAATTTATTAAAGCGTTTTTTTGATGTTTCTAAAAAATATAATGTTAAAAATATTGTTAGGATATGTGCAGATAATCCATTTATCTGTCCTTTGGAAATTGATCTTTTAATTAAAGATTTCGTTTCATCGAAATACAAATATTCATTTAATGACAGGGATTACAGAAATTTTAAATTTGCTGATGGCTTTGGTGCAGAAATTTTTAATATTACTTTATTAAGATATCTTTATGATAAAGTTTATGCCATGAACGAAAAAGAACATGTAACATTACATTTGTGGAATAAAAGTAAATATTTGTCACCGAGTTTAAGCAATATTCCTTTAAAATATAGATCTATTAGTATTGATGTAAATTACAAAAAAGATTTTGAGAAAATTAGTTATTACGTAAAAAAATTTAAGTTAAACTATAGATCAAAAACATCAGAAATTTTAAAGGTTTTCTCAAAAGATAATTTTTTTAAAAAATAATTAAATTTAAGTTATTAAATGTTTCTTTTTCAAAATTAAAAAAATTTTTTTTGTTGAATAATAAGGCAATTTAATTTTTTTTGAAATTTCTTGTAAACTTGTTCTACCATCAGCAAATCTTAACAAGTCTAAAAACTTATTTTTTTGGCCACCAAATGAAAGAGTTTTAATCAAATCATATTTATCAAGTTTTGGTTCACAGATTGTGTTTGCTTTTGGAAATATTTTTTTATTTATTTCAAATAAAGTTTTTTTCATTAATTTGAAGGTACCATTTATACCTTTTTTGGTAACCAAAGAAAAATTATCTTTAGAGGTATGATATTCTTTATATTTCCCAAACATTGATCTACATACAACTGTAATTCCCAAGTCAACGCCTGGATAATTATATTGACGTTCATCAGATCCTGCTTCTAAAAAATCATATATCTTATATTTTAATTTTAATTTTTTATAACTATCAATAAGAGCAAGGTCTGAGGGACTTCTTTTTGAAGGTGAGAGAATACATGAATAATTTCTTTCATCTCCACAACAAGTTAAGTTGAATCCACCTATTATGTTATTTTTTAAGTGATTAAAATTTTTATTTATAAAAATAATCGAACCAATTGTTTCTGGAACAAAAATAAATCTTAAATTAAAATTTAGCTTAATTGTTTTGAAATATTTCATTAAGTACATAGCAACTATTGGACCTGATAGTTCATTATTCGCCATAGACGGATGACAAATATATGTAGAAATTAAAATTTCTTTTTTATTATTTTTATTTCCAATTAGCACTTCTCCATATTGTAATTTACCATTTTTATTATGTTCCGAGTCAATTATGACTTTAAATTTATCATCACTTTTATACATTTTTTTAAATTTTTTTAAAAAATTGTTTGAAACACAAAAACCCCAATCTTTTTTGTAATAAGAAGTTACATAGGGAATAGAATCATTTAATTTTGTACTTGTATAAAGTTTTTTAATTAAATCATCTTTTTTTATAATTTTACTAACTTTCTTTGAATAACTCACTAAGTGAAGATTATTTTGTTTAAAATTTATAATTTTATTCCCATATTTATCTTTCACGTACGCATCAAAAATATTCCATTCTGGAGGTATAACCCAATCGTATACTTTTGTTCCAGATTTTACCTTTTTGATTTTTAGGTTTGTAAAATTTTTTTTTATTATTTTAAGAGTTTTTTCTGTATCTTTACCTGTGATACTTCTATTTAGCTTGAATAGTTTTTTTTTAGCTAATTCATAGTAATTGTTTGTTATCACAGTAATAGTATTTATTTGTAATTTACTTTTTTTTTAAATCTTTCTCGTAATTTTTTTTTAGGTAATAGTTGATTTTACTTTTTTTGGGAATAAATCTTAAATTAAGCGCCATCCTTCTTATATTTGATTTATTATGACCACTCCCATGAATAACGCTTGAATGATGTATTACTATATCTCCAGGATGTAATAGTGATAATTTTTTCTTAAAAAACTTTAAGATATCTATATTTTTAATTGTTTGGCTAGTCCCAGCAACATTTGATGCTTTATGTTGTTGAATGCCTATCTTATGACTACCACTAAAATAGTATAATGATCCATTTTTTTTTGTGCTTTTATCCAAAGCAATTCTTATGGTAATACCATTGTCTTTACTTATATTCCAATAGTAATTATCTTGATGCACTGGAGCTGCCATACCAATTTTTTTGGGTTTTGCGAACAGTTCTGCTCCAAATTCTTTTGGTTTTTCTCCCACAAACTTTTCAGCAATAAAAATAATTTCTTTATTATTCTTCAATTGTTTGACAATTTTACATTTTTTTAAATTATGAATTGAGTTAATTTTCTTACTACTAGAGGCAAAATTTAACTCTCTACCTTTTAGTTTATTTTTATTTGAGTCAATAAATTCTTCTAATGAATTTTTAATATTATTAATATCAATCATATCAAATACTTTTGGTATTCTTACAAAACCAAATTTATTGTACGTATAAATATATTTTTTTAATTTTGAATGATTTATATTAACTCTCATAATTTATATGTAAAATGTATCAGTCATTTATTTTTTATTATTTTTAAAATACAGTCAAGAAAATCAA
>CACJPL010000017.1 GCA_902595285.1 uncultured Pelagibacteraceae bacterium
ATTTCCTTTATTTTTAGCCTATAAGCACTGAACTTTCTCAGTAAAATTATTGTTTAAACAATAAATAAGTGAGGATTATTGGGCTTTTTTGTCCAATTAGCTATTTTAAAAGTAAAAATTTAAGAAGAGAAGTGTGGACGGTTAAGGTTACCAAAATTTGTCGTACACACTTCAACATCATATAAATTTTATTCTTAGAATTTATATGGAAGCTAGTGTGCGCCGTTTTTAAACTTGAGAGTTTGATCATGGCTCAGAACGTACGCTGGCGGCACGCCTAACACATGCAAGTCGAACGAAGTAGCAATACTTAGTGGCAGACGGGTGAGTAACATGTAGGTATCTGCCCTTTGGCCTGGAATAACACGAGGAAACTTGTGCTAATACCGGATAAGTCTTTACGGAGAAAGCTTTATGCACCATTGGATGAGCCTGCACTTGATTAGTTTGTTGGTGGGGTAATGGCCTACCAAGACTGTGATCAATAGCTGATTTGAGAGGATGATCAGCCACATTGGGACTGAGACACGGCCCAAACTCCTACGGGAGGCAGCAGTGGGGAATCTTGCACAATGGAGGAAACTCTGATGCAGCGATGCCGCGTGAGTGAAGAAGGCCCTTGGGTTGTAAAGCTCTTTCGTCGGGGAAGAAAATGACTGTACCCGAATAAGAAGGTCCGGCTAACTTCGTGCCAGCAGCCGCGGTAATACGAAGGGACCTAGCGTAGTTCGGAATTACTGGGCTTAAAGAGTTCGTAGGTGGTTGAAAAAGTTGGTGGTGAAATCCCAGAGCTTAACTCTGGAACTGCCATCAAAACTTTTCAGCTAGAGTTTGATAGAGGAAAGCAGAATTTCTAGTGTAGAGGTGAAATTCGTAGATATTAGAAAGAATACCGATTGCGAAGGCAGCTTTCTGGATCAATACTGACGCTGAGGAACGAAAGCATGGGTAGCGAAGAGGATTAGATACCCTCGTAGTCCATGCCGTAAACGATGTGTGTTAGACGTTGGAAATTTATTTTCAGTGTCGCAGCGAAAGCGATAAACACACCGCCTGGGGAGTACGACCGCAAGGTTAAAACTCAAATGAATTGACGGGGACCCGCACAAGTAGTGGAGCATGTGGTTTAATTCGAAGATACGCGCAGAACCTTACCAACACTTGACATGTTCGTCGCGACTTTAAGAGATTAAAGTTTTCGGTTCGGCCGGACGAAACACAGGTGCTGCATGGCTGTCGTCAGCTCGTGTCGTGAGATGTTGGGTTAAGTCCCGCAACGAGCGCAACCCTCACTTTTAGTTGCCATCATTTAGTTGGGCACTCTGAAAGAACTGCCAGTGATAAGCTGGAGGAAGGTGGGGATGACGTCAAGTCCTCATGGCCCTTACGTGTTGGGCTACACACGTGCTACAATGGTATTTACAACAGGAAGCAAGACGGCGACGTTTAGCAAATCCTTAAAAAATACCTCAGTTCGGATTGCACTCTGCAACTCGAGTGCATGAAGCTGGAATTACTAGTAATCGTGGATCAGCGTGCCACGGTGAATGCGTTCCCGGGTCTTGTACACACCGCCCGTCACACCATGGGAGTTGGTTCTACCTTAAGGCAAGGTTTAAAACCCTTGACCACGGTATAGTCAGCGACTGGGGTGAAGTCGTAACAAGGTAGCCGTAGGGGAACCTGCGGCTGGATTACCTCCTTTCTAAGGATGAATGAAATTTAAATTTCATTCTAAATAATATACATGGATAATGTTGACCGTCCTCATTTCTCTTCTTAAAGTAGTGTTTCTCTTGCATGGGGGCCGGTAGCTCAGTTGGTTAGAGCACACCCTTGATAAGGGTGGGGTCGAAAGTTCGAGTCTTTCTCGGCCCACCAAATATAGATCAATGGGGGATTAGCTCAGCTGGGAGAGCGCCTGATTTGCATTCAGGAGGTCAGCGGTTCGATCCCGCTATCCTCCACCAAAACACTTAGTTATAAAAATTGTGAATAAAATAATAATTAATATCAATATCTATATCCGAACATTAGAAATGTTATTAGCTAATGTTCAAAATAAAAATTTGATTCAACACAGAATTTTTTTCTGTGCATAAATCAAGCGTTTAAGGGCGTGTAGTGGATGCCTTGGCACTGAAAGCCGATGAAGGACGTGATATACTGCGATAAGTTTCGGGGAGCTGTATGTAAGTTTTGATCCGAAAATTTCCGAATGGGGAAACCCACCATTTTATATGGTACTTTAAACTGAATACATAGGTTTAAAGAGACAACCTGGAGAACTGAAACATCTAAGTAACCAGAGGAAAAGAAATCAATTGAGATTCCGTTAGTAGTGGCGAGCGAACGCGGACTAGGCCAGTAGTTTTGTTAAAAAAATTTGAATAGTTTGGAAATGCTAACCATAGAGGGTGATAGTCCCGTATGAGTAACGTTTAACAAAATTCTTGAGTAAAGCGGGACACGTGAAATCCTGCTCGAATATAGGGGGACCACCCTCTAAGCCTAAATACTCTTCAGTGACCGATAGTGAACTAGTACCGTGAGGGAAAGGTGAAAAGAACCCCTATTAGGGGAGTGAAATAGAACCTGAAACCGCATGCCTACAATCAGTCGAAGCTCTTTTTAGAGTGACGGCGTACCTTTTGTATAATGGGTCAGTGACTTAATTTATTAAGCAAGCTTAAGCCATCTAGGTGTAGGCGTAGCGAAAGCAAGTCTTAATAGGGCGATTAGTTTAATGAATTAGACCCGAAAACGAATGAGCTTACCATGAGCAGGTTGAAAGTAAGGTAACACTTACCGGAGGACCGAACCAGTTGACGTTGAAAAGTCTTTGGATGACTTGTGGTAAGGGGTGAAAGGCCAACCAAATTCGTAGATAGCTGGTTTTCCGCGAAAACTATTTAGGTAGTGCGTTGAATAAATAGACATTTAGAGGTAGAGCACTAAATGGGCTAGGGGGAAGAGATTCTTACCAAACCTAATAAAACTCCGAATGCTAAATGTTGTTCTTCAGCAGACAGACTGTGGGTGCTAAGGTCCATGGTCGAGAGGGAAAGAGCCCAGACCACCAGATAAGGTCCCCAAATTATGATTAAGTGTGAAAGGATGTGGAAATTCCTTAACAGCCGGGAGGTTGGCTTAGAAGCAGCCATCCTTTAAAGATAGCGTAACAGCTCACCGGTCTAATAGAGTTTCTGCGCCGAAGATGTAACGGGGCTAAAATCATATACCGAATCTGTGGATTTATAACTTTTTCGAAAGTTATAACTGGTAGCGGAACGTTCTGTAAGCCTGTGAAGGGATACCCGTGAGGGATCCTGGAGGTATCAGAAGTGCGAATGCTGACATAAGTAACGATAAAAGAAGTGAAAAACTTCTTCGCCGAAAATCCAAGGGTTTCTGCGCAAGGTTAATCCGCGCAGAGTTAGTCGGCACCTAAGGCGAGGGCGAAAGCCGTAGTCGATGGAAATAAGGTTAATATTCCTTAACCAGATGGTAGTGACGGATCTTGTAAGTTGTAAGTTCTTAATGGATTGAGCTTGCCGCGAAAAGGTTCCAAGAAATAGCTCCATCGTTAGACCGTACCCTAAACCGACACAGGTGGATTAATAGAGTATATTTAGGCGCTTGAGAGAATGATGTTGAAGGAACTCGGCAAAATACTTCCGTAACTTCGGGATAAGGAAGACCTTTTAGTAGGCAACTATTAGAGGGTGGCACAAGCCAGGGAGAAGCGACTGTTTATCAAAAACACAGGGCTCTGCTAACACGTAAGTGGATGTATAGGGTCTGACGCCTGCCCGGTGCTGGAAGGTTAATGCGGTTGGTGCAAGCTAACTTCTGAAGCCCCAGTAAACGGCGGCCGTAACTATAACGGTCCTAAGGTAGCGAAATTCCTTGTCGGGTAAGTTCCGACCTGCATGAATGGCGTAACGATTTCTCCGCTGTCTCCAACATCAACTCAGTGAAATTGAATTCTCCGTGAAGATGCGGAGTTCGCGTAGTTAGACGGAAAGACCCCGTGCACCTTTACTGCAACTTTACATTGGTATTAGGAAAAACATATTTAGCATAGGAGGGAGACATTGAAGCAAGGGCGTCAGCTTTTGTGGAGTCAACAGTGAAATACCTCTTTTGTTTTTCTTGGTATCTAACTGATTGCCGTTATCCGGCATCAAGACATTGTATGGTGGGTAGTTTGACTGGGGCGGTCGCCTCCCAAATAGTAACGGAGGCGTGCGAAGGTAGGCTCAGAACGGTCAGAAATCGTTCGTAGAGTGCAATGGCATAAGCCTGCCTGACTGTGAGACTGACAAGTCGAGCAGAGACGAAAGTCGGTCATAGTGATCCGGTGGTTCTGAGTGGAAGGGCCATCGCTCAACGGATAAAAGGTACGCCGGGGATAACAGGCTGATACTGCCCAAGAGCTCATATCGACGGCAGTGTTTGGCACCTCGATGTCGGCTCATCACATCCTGGGGCTGGAGCAGGTCCCAAGGGTTTGGCTGTTCGCCAATTAAAGTGGTACGTGAGCTGGGTTCAGAACGTCGTGAGACAGTTCGGTCCCTATCTGCTATGCGTGTAGAAGAATTGAGAGGAGTTGACCCTAGTACGAGAGGACCGGGTTGAACATACCACTGGTGGACCGGTTGTAGCGCCAGCTGCAGTGCCGGGTAGCTAAGTATGGACGAGATAACTGCTGAAAGCATCTAAGCGGGAAACTCACCTCAAAACTAGTTCTTCCTATAGAGCCGTGGTAGACCACCACGTTGATAGGCTGGATGTGGAAGCGCAGTAATGCGTGCAGCTGACCAGTACTAATAGCTCAATTGGCTTGATTTATGCACTGAAAAAAATTTTTTATTGAGATAAAATTGATACTAATTTAATAAATTTTTAGATGACAGATAAAAAATTTTATCCAATATTTAAAAAAAAAAAATTAATACATAATTCAGAAAAACTTTATTCGAAGGTTAAGGATCCTTGGTCCCTTATCAGATTAGATCAGAAAAATTTTACTTTTAAAAAAAATGTTATTTTAAATTTATGTAATTTTTTGAAAATTTTAAAAAAAAGAAAAAAATTAAAAATTCTCGAAATAGGATGTGGCTTTCCTGTAAATCTATCTTATCTTTATCTTAACAAGTTTGATGTTCATGGAACTGATAATTCAGAAACTTGCATAAGAAAATCTAAAATAAAATATCCATATTTAAAAAAAAGGTTATATTTATCAGAGTTCTTAAATTTTAAATTATACAAAAAAATTAACCCAGACGTAATAATTTTGAGTGATATCACCTGGTATGTTTTAGATGAGCTAAAAAGTTTTTTAAAATGGCATAA
>CACJPL010000018.1 GCA_902595285.1 uncultured Pelagibacteraceae bacterium
TTTTCAATAGAATTTTCTGTCCAATATTGAGAATCTTTGTTTAAAGAACAATTAGCTAATATTAATGAAAAAAAAATTATTATAAATTTTCTCATTTTAATCCAGTCTTTTCAGGAAAATTAAATTTATTATTTAAATTTTGTACAGCTTGACCTGCTCCACCCTTTATCAAATTATCAACAGCAGATAGAATGATTATTTTATTACTATATTTAGATTTGCACACAGAAATATAACAGTTATTAGTATTTATTACTTCATTAGTGCTTAACAAAGAGTCAGGGTTTAATATTTTTACAAAACTCTCATTTTTATAAAAATTAGTTAATGCTTTTAATACTTTAGCTTGTGAAATATTATTTTCTAAATCAACATATATAGTACTCAAAATACCTCTGAACATTGGTGATAAGTGAGGAGTAAAACTAAATTGAAATTTTTTCTTAGTAAATTTTCTTAACATTTGATCTATTTCAGAATTGTGACGATGATAACCAACTCCATATGCACTTAAAGATTCATATAGATTTTTATCTTTATACTTTTTGTGAACTCCTCTGCCAGCGCCTGAATATCCAGATTTTGAATCAATTATTATATTTTTTAATTTAATTAAATTTTTCTTAAATAAAGGAAATAGAGGAAGCAATATTGATGTTGGATAACATCCTGGGCATGAAATAATATTATATTTTTTAATCTCTTTTCTATTAATTTCAGGAAGCAAATAAATGCTTTTTTTTATCATATTAGTTGCTCGATGTTTTTGTTGATACCACTTAAAATAATCAGAAGCTTTTTCTAATCTAAAATCAGCAGCAAGATCTATTAGAGTATGATTTTTGCTTAAATGTTTAGATATATCCTGTGCTTCCCCATTTGGAAGTGCTGTAAAAATAACATGAACGTCTTTTAATAATTTTTTATTAAATTTTAAAATTTTTGGTAATTTAAATTTAGATAAAGATTTATCGTAAAATTTGACGTGTTTACCCACAGAAGAGTTTCCACAAAGGTATTTAATATTAATATATTTGTGTTTAACTAATAATTTAATTAATTGAACACCAATATATCCAGTTGATCCAGCAACTAATGCGTTAAGCTTAGGCATTTTTTATTATAACAGTTAAAAATTAAAAAAAAATTATCTTTTAGAGAATTGGAAGCTTCTTCTAGCTTTTCTTCTACCAGGTTTTTTTCTTTCAACTGCCCTAGAGTCTCTGGTAGTAAGTTTCTCTGTTCTTAAGGTTGATTTTAGATTTTCATCAAATAATACTAAAGCTTTTGAAATACCGTGAACCATAGCCCCTGCTTGGCCTGTAGGGCCTCCTCCTTTTACACTGCATCTTACATCATAATCGGTAGCCTGGTTAATAATCTCAAAAGGTCTTGTAATTTGCATTTTATGAGTTTCGTCAGCAAAATAATCACTAAATAATTTACCATTTACATAAATTTTGCCAGAACCTTTTTTTAACCAAACTTTTGCAATTGATGTTTTTCTTCTACCAGTAGCATATTTACTATCTTTAAAATCTAATTTTAGTTTTGGAGATTTTGATGCTGATTGAGTATTTTCCATCTTAGTTTCTAGCTATATTTTTTCTGTTTAATTTATCTAACTCTATTACAGTCGGATTTTGTGCTGAATGCGGATGTTCATTTCCTGCATAAATTTTTAATTTTGTTAATTGTTTTCTCCCCAATACTCCACCAGGTAACATTCTTTTAACTGCCATTTTTAAAGTTTCTCCAGGTTTTTTTTCATGAAGTTTCTCAGGTGTTGTAACTTTAATTCCACCTGGATGACCAGTGTGTCTGTAATATTTTTTATCTTGAAATTTTTTTCCAGTAAATTTTGCTTGTTCAATATTTTTAACAACAACAAAGTCACCATCATCCATATGAGGTGTGTATGTACTTTTGTTCTTGCCTCTTATGATTTTGGAAACAACAGTTGCTAATCTTCCAACTACTGCATTCTTCGCGTCTATTTCATACCAAGATGAATATAATTGGTCTTTTTTAGTGAATTTTGTCATTGTGCCAGGATTAATACTATTAATAATTACAAAGTCAATTTTATATTTAGCTTGAAATATGTAGCTAATATGCTAAAAATCAGTTGCCGATTTGATCCTATTGCGGGCTTATAACTGCTAAAAAGGAAATTCATAAAATTAATAAAATCGGTAGGCATTTGAACTATATTGTGCGCCTAACATATTGTTGAAGCACTAAAAAAGGAGTAAAATGACTAAAAAAAGAAATAACCCTGAAACTATTGCCATACATGGTGGTGACTATAGGAGTGATCCAGCGACGAACGCAGTAGCTGTTCCAATTTATAGAACAACATCATACCAATTTAACAATACAGAGCACGCCGCTAACCTTTTCGCTCTTAAAGAATTTGGTAACATCTACACTCGTATAATGAACCCAACAAATGATGTCCTGGAAAAAAGAGTTGCCGCTCTTGAAGGTGGTCTGTCGTGTGTAACAGTATCCTCAGGTCAAACTGCTTCAACGTTTGCTGTATTAAATGTAGCTCAAGCTGGTGATAATATTGTAAGCTCAACTGATCTTTATGGTGGCACTGTATCATTATTCACGCATACACTCAGTAAACTTGGTATAGAGATAAGATATGCTGACCCAAGTAATCCTGAAAATTTTGAAAAGTTAATAGATGACAAAACCAGAGCTTTTTATGGTGAAACTTTACCAAATCCATATTTGAGAGTGTTTCCAATAAAGGAAGTTTCTGACATTGGGAGAAAATATAATATTCCATTAATAATGGATAACACAGCTGCACCAGTAATATGTAAACCGATTGAACATGGAGCTGCTATAGTAATTCACTCACTAACAAAATACATAGGTGGACATGGTACAGCAGTTGCAGGAAGTATAGTTGATAGTGGTAACTTTGATTGGACAGCGGACCCAAAAAGACAACCACTTTTTAATGAGCCAGATGCAAGTTATAACAATGTAATTTGGGGGAAAGCTGTACCAGAACTAACTGGTGCAAATGTACCATTTGCAGTTAGAGCAAGAGTTTGCTTACTAAGAGACCTAGGATCAGCTTTAGCTCCAGATAATGCATTTGCAATAATTCAAGGACTTGAAACAGTAGCTTTAAGAATGAGACAACATTGTGCTAATGCTGAGTATGTAGTTGATTTTCTTAAAAATCATAAAGAAGTTACAAAAGTTATTTACTCTACAGAGCACGATAAACCTATTGCTGATAGAGCAAAAAAATATCTTAAAGGTGGAAATGGACCAATGATTGGTATCGAGCTTAAAGGTGGAATTGAGGCTGGTAAAAAATTTATTGAGTCTTTAAAAATGTTCTATCACGTAGCTAATATTGGTGATGCTAGAAGTTTAGCAATTCATCCAGCAAGTACAACACATAGTCAATTAAATGAGAAAGAACTTGCTGCATCAGGCGTTACTCAAAGTTATGTAAGACTTTGCATCGGTATTGAGCACATTGATGATATTATCGAGGATCTAGATCAAGCATTGAATAAATCTTCAAAAGGTAATTTAAAAGCTGTTAGTTAATTTCAGGTTTTGATGTTTACAAATAGAACTAATAAATAGGTTTCTTATATTTTACAATATATAGAAAATACAAAGTTGAGAGTATTATTAAAATAGAATTTATCTGGTGTAGAGATGCATAAAGCATTTTTACTCCAGATAAAATTGTAAAAATCCCCAAAAAAATTTGAAGCAATAAAGCTATTCCAATAATAAAAATTGAAGTTCTTAAATTTTTATTTCCAATTTTTAAAACAACATAAAGTATGTAAAAATATATTATGACAATTAAATATGCTAAATTTCTATGAATAAACTGAACAAGTGATTGATCATCAAATAATGTGAGATTAAAAAGGTCACTGATCACACTATCATCAGGAAAATATGATGAGCCCATTAAGGGCCAAGTATTGTAAATTTTTCCTGCATCCATCCCTGAAACAAATGCTCCAATTATTAATTGGAAAAATAATAATAAAAGAAAGAATTTAACTGAGTTTAATTTAATATTAATTTGATTAATTTTTACGTCAGTTAGATTTAAATATTTCCAAAAAACTATGGATAAAATGATAAAAGCTGTAACTAAATGCAATGATAACCTATAATGACTAACATCAACTCTATCAATCAATCCACTTGAAACCATATACCATCCAATAAATCCTTGAAAACACACTAAGAAAAAAATAATTGAATATTCTCGTAAAATCCAGATACCATTTTTAATTGTGAAATAGATCATAGGTAAAAGGACAGTTAAACCAATTAGTCTACCTAATTGACGATGAGCCCATTCCCACCAAAAAATAATTTTAAATTCATTTAAGTTCATTTTAAAATTTTGCTCTTTAAATTCTGGTATTTTTTTATAAAGATCAAAATATTCTATCCATTTTTCATTTGTTAAAGGTGGCAATGAGCCAATAAAAAGTTCCCAACTCGTAATAGATAGTCCAGAGTCAGTTAATCTGGTTAGACCTCCTACTAAGATAATAAGCACAATCATGAATAATAAAGTGATCATCCATATTTTTAGTTGAGAATTTAAAGAATAATTCTGACTGTACATGAATAGATAAATATAATAATTATTAATTAAACCAATAAATTAAATGTCGCCTAAAAACAAAAAAAAATTAGAAAAAATTCGATCAAAATTAGATAAATTAGATAACAAATTGCTATTGTTAATTAAATACAGAACAAATCTTGTTAAAGAAGTTTTAAAACTTAAAGAGTATAAAAGAGAGATAGTTGATAGAAAAAGAATTAAGTTT
>CACJPL010000019.1 GCA_902595285.1 uncultured Pelagibacteraceae bacterium
ATTGGAATTAATTTAACAGCTGATGCATTTGCAAAAGCACTAGGAATTGACAGATCAACAAAGGCTCCTGTTTAAAATGGATAATTCAGTACAAACAATTAATAATCTTACAATTGGTTTTACAAGTCAAAAAGGGGAACAGATTTCAATTTTAAAAAATATTTCAACCACTATTAAAAAAGGCGAAACTGTAGGAATTGTTGGAGAGTCTGGGTCAGGAAAAAGTACTCTTGCATTAGCTATGATGGGCTATGTAAAGCATGGGCTTTATACCATTTCTGGAGAGTGCTTATTTCATTCTAATAATCTTCTAGAAATGAAAAATAAAGATTTAGAAAATATAAGAGGGAGAAAGATTGCAATGATCCCACAAAATGCCGGTCAATCTCTTACTCCAAATCTTAAGATTGGATATCAAATTGATGAGGCTTTAAAATTACATACAGATCTTAAGAAAGAGGAAAGAGATAAAAAAATCTCAGAATTACTTAATAAAGTTAGACTGCCTTCACCTGAGATAATTGCCCAAAGATACCCGCATGAATTATCTGGAGGACAACAGCAAAGAGTGGCTGTTGCTATGGCTCTAGCAGGCAATCCTGAACTTTTATTATTAGATGAACCTACAACAGGATTAGATGTAACAACCCAAGCACATGTATTAGAATTATTAAACTTTATTGCAAAAGACACAGGAACATCAATGGTTTATGTGAGTCACGATCTTGGAGCAATAGCACAAGTCAGTGATAGAATAATCGTTATGTACTCTGGCGAAATTGTTTTGGATGGTCCGGTAAGAAGTATTTTAAAAAATCCAATTCATCCTTATACGTTTGGATTGTTAAAATCTATACCAAAATTAACTTCTCCGGGTCTACCTGCCTCTATGTCAGGTAGTCAACCTCAGCCAGGAACAATTAAAATGGGCTGTAGTTTTTATGAGAGATGTAATCTTTCAGAAGACAAATGCAAAAATAATTCTCCTAACTTAGAATACATAGATGATTTAAATACAAGCGTTAGATGTTTTAAATATAAAGAACTAATAAATGTAAAAGAAAAAAATTCAGACACTGTTAAATCAATAAATAATGATATTTTTCAAAATGAAATTTTAGATATTTCAAAAGTTTCAATTAGCTATACAAAACAAAAGTTCATTGATCAATTGTTAAATAAAGTTGATGATAGCAATCCAACTGTTCAAGATATTAATATTAATATCAACAAAGGTGAAACTCTTGCTTTAGTAGGTGAGTCTGGCAGTGGAAAATCAACCATTTTAAAATCAATTGCGGGATTATTAAAAACAAAAGATGGAATTATTAAATTTGATAAAGATAAGGTTTTATCAAATGATTTAAAAACTAGAGATCCAGGTTTTTTAAGAGCAATTCAATTAATATTTCAAAACCCAGATGAATCACTTAATCCAAATCATACTGTTGAAGAAATAGTATCACAGCCTCTTAGATTATATTTTGGATTGAAAGGAGATGAATTAAAACAAAAAATTATAGAAGTATTAGAAAAAGTTAGACTTGGAGAATTTTATTTAACAAGATACCCACGTCAGTTATCAGGTGGCGAAAAACAAAGAGTTGCTGTTGCAAGAGCATTTGCAGCAAAACCAGATATTATTCTTTGTGATGAAGTAACATCGGCATTAGATGTTTCAGTTCAAGCAGCCGTATTGAACTTACTACAAGAATTAAAAGATGACTTCGGTACAACTTATATATTTGTTTCTCATGACTTGGCAGTAGTAAGAGCTATTAGTGATAGAGTTGCAGTTTTATATCAAGGAAGGCTATGTGAAATAGGTCCATCAAAAAATGTATACGAGCTACCTTCACATCCATACACAGAAGTTCTATTAGGTGCGGCCTTGGAGCCTGATCCAGATATTAAACCTAAGTTGGTTGCAGAAGACATAGTTGAGGAGAAACCGCCTGAACAAGGCTGTTCTTTTCAAGGTCGATGTCCCAGAATATTAGGAGATATCTGTAAAACTGATGTTCCGCCCTGGCAAATTGGTGAAAATGGAAATTCTATTAGATGTCATATCAAAGTAGATGACTTAAAAAAACAACAAAAAATTAATTAGGACAATTTTTTTGTTACATACGAAATTAAATTTAATATAAAAGTTTTTTATGAAAATTAATAATGTTGTTGTTATTGGCTCGGGTACAATGGGAAGCGGGATAGCAGCACAACTCTGTAATGCAAATATTCCAGTAACTCTATTAGATTTAAAAACTGAAATTAGTCAAAGAGCAAAAGAAAGAATAGAAAAATCTAGACCACCTCTTTTAATAGATAAATCCAAAATAGATGGCATTAAAGTTGGGAATATTTCTGATGATTTTAATATCGTGTCAGAAGCTGATTGGATAGTAGAAGCAGTGGTAGAGCGTATAGATATTAAACATGATATTTATGAAAAAATATTTAAGCAAAGAAAGAAAGATTCAATAGTTTCATCAAATACTTCTTCAATTCCAATAAGTGTTTTATCTCAAAAAATGTCTGAGGATGATAAGAAAGATTTTTGTATTACTCATTTCTTTAACCCGGTTAGATATATGGATTTACTAGAAATAGTTAAAAATGAAAAAAGTGATTTAGAAAAAATTAAAAAATTAAAAATTTTCTGCGAAGTAGATTTAGGAAAAGGCGCTATAGTATGTAACGATACTCCAGGGTTTTTAGGAAATAGAATTGGAGTTTATGCAATGCAAGTTGCTATGACCGAAGCTTTTAAAATGAAATTGTCTATAGAAGAAGCAGATGCTATTTTCGGAAGACCAATGGGAATACCTAAAACAGGAGTATTTGGCTTATACGATTTAATTGGAATAGATTTGATGGCAGATGTTTTAAAAAGCTTTATTAAAGAATTGCCGCAGTCAGATGAATTTCAGGAAGTTGCAAAAGAAATACCTTTGGTAAAAAAATTAATAGAAACTGGATATACAGGACGTAAAGGTAAGGGTGGTTTCTATAGAATGAATAAAGTTGATAATAAAAAAATTTTTGAAGCAATAAATTTAGAAACAGGAGAGTACCATCCTACACAAAAAATAAATATTAAATCTGAAAAAGTTGATCTTAAAGCTTTAATTAATAGAGATGATAGATATGGTGAGTACGCTTGGTCAGTTATCTCTAAAATTATTAATTACGCTTCATCATTAGTTCCAGGTATTACAGATGAATTTAATGATATTGATGAAGCAATGAGGTTAGGTTTTAATTGGAGCAAAGGACCATTTGAAATGTTAGAGGAAATTGGTGTTGCTAATTTTTTTGATAAATTCAAAAACTATGAAGGAAATAAATTTTTAGAAAATTTATCTAAAACAAAAAATGAAAATTTTCATGGTGTAAGACAAAAATATACAGATATTGAAACATTGGGAAAAGTTAAGAAAACAGCAAAAAGCATTGATGGAAATAGTTCAGCATCAATTTATAGATTTAATGACTATAATATTGTTGAGTTTACTACTAAAGCTAACGCACTTGATTATGATTCAATGGATGCATTGAAAAAAGCTACAGATAAACCTTTAATAATTATTAATGAAAGCATGCAATTTTCAGCTGGAGTAAATTTAACTTATACAATGAACTTTGCTGATAAAAGCGATTTTAAGTCAATTGAAAAATTTGTTAAATATTTCCAAGATACTTGTAAAGAACTTAAATATTCCAAATATCCAGTTGTATCAGCTCCTTCAGGGCTAACTTTAGGAGGAGGTTTTGAAGTTCTTGTTCAAAGTAATTTTGTTGCTTCACATACTAATATTGTAGTTGGTTTAGTTGAAACAATGGTTGGTCTTGTGCCAGCAGGTGGAGGTTGTAAAGAAATGTTATGGAGATGGTCACAAACTAATGAGTCAAAAAATGATCCAGATTACGCTCCTCTAAAAGTTTTTGATATTATTGGATATGGTAAGACTGCAACATCACCAGTCGAAGCAGAGCCATTAAAATATTTGTTACCTGAAAATAAGAAAATTATGAGTAGAAATAGTTTACTAAATGTCTCTAGAGGGATAATTGAGGAAAATAGTGATTTTAAACCTCCAGCTGAAATCTCGTTCAAATTACCAGGAAAAATACTAAAAGAAAAAATGATTAAGCTTTTAGAAAAATTATATAATGAAAAGGTAATTTTAGATCATGGCATGGTAGTAGGTACCGAATTAGCAAATGTATTAAGTGGTGGAGATACTTCAATTGATAAAGTTTTATCAGAAGATGATCTTTATAAACTTGAGTTAGATTCTTTCATGAGATTAATAGAAACAAAGGAAACTCAGGATAGAATTAAGCACACTTTATCTACAGGAAAACCTTTAGTTAATTAAATTCAAACATTCTAAAAGTATTAATATAGTCAGGCCTTAAAACATAAATTGCCTTATTACCTTTTTTAATTGTTTTAAGTATATCAAGCCCGTAAATAACTTTTCCAATGGGTGTGTATTCACCTTGATAAATTGGAATTTTTTTTAGGGTAATAAAGAATTCACTATCTTCAGTATCAAAATCTGTTGTTCTAGCAAATCCTACACTTCCCTCAACAAATATAAAATCATTGCTTAGTTCAGATTTTAATAATCCTAATCCAGACTTTCCGCTACCAATTTTGGAATAATCTAAATTATTTATATTTCCATACTCGATATCTCCAGCTTGTACAAAAGTATTTTCTGAAACTTTATAAAAAGCGGAACCATCATACATTTTTTGTTCAATTAAAATTTTAAATCT
>CACJPL010000020.1 GCA_902595285.1 uncultured Pelagibacteraceae bacterium
GTAATGGCAGATATTAAAATGGGGATCATCTTAGGATTCACTGGTCCTATTGAATCTCTAACTCCAGCAATGGCTGCATCTGCAGAGCTTGCGTTTAAAGAAGCTTCTGATTCAGGTTCACTATTAGGTGGAAAAAAAATTGAGCCAGTAAGGGCAGACTCAACTTGTGTTGACTCAGCAGCGGCAACAGCTGCAGCTGAAGGTTTAATTTCAGGTGGTGTAGCTGCAATTATGGGAGCAGACTGTTCAGGTGTAACTGGTGCTATTGCAACTAACGTTGCTGTACCAAATGGTGTAGTAATGATTTCACCTTCAGCTACTTCTCCAGGATTAACAACTCTAGATGACAAGGGGTATTTTTTTAGAACTGCTCCATCTGATGCTAGAGGTGGTCAAATTTTAGCTGATATAACGAAAGATAGAAAAGTAAAAAGTGTTGCAATCACTTATACTAATAACGACTATGGTAAAGGTTTAGCTGATGTATATAAAGCAGCAGTTGAAGCTCATGGTATTAAAGTTACAACTGTGACTGCTCACGAAGATGGAAAAGCAGATTACTCATCTGAAGTAGCAACTCTTGCTTCTGCTGGTGGTGATGCTGTAGCAGTTATTGGTTATCTTGACCAAGGAGGAAAAGGAATTATTCAATCTTCTTTAGACTCCGGTGCATTTGATAAATTTATTTTATCAGATGGTATGATTGGTCAATCTTTAGTTGATACATTCGGAAAAGATTTAAGTAAATCATTTGGATCATTGCCGGGTTCTACTGGTAAAGGTGCAGGTATATTTGCCGAAGTTGCAAAAGCTGGAGGTGTAGAAGCTTCTGGTCCTTACACAGGTGAATCTTACGATGCAGCTGCTTTAATCGTTCTTGCAATGCAAGCAGGTAACTCTGCTGATAGAGCATCTATTGCAAAAAATGTAATGGATGTTGCTAACGCTCCTGGAACTAAAATTTATCCAGGTGAACTTAAGAAAGGTTTAGATTTACTAGCAAAAGGTAAAAAGATTAATTACGAAGGTGCTACTGGAGTAACTTTTACTAGTGTTGGTGAAGCAGAAGGTTCTTTCTTAGAACAAGAGGTTAAGGGCGGAAAATTCAAAACTAAAAAACAAAGATAATTTTTTATCTTAATTCAAAAAACCCCAGTAATTTAATTGCTGGGGTTTTTTTTTAAATCAGCTCTTATAGTAGAAAGAGTTATTATAATTAAAAAAATAAGACAAATTAAATTCATAGTTTTCCAACTAGTGAGGCTAAGAAATACTCCGGCAGATAAACTCGCCGCTGCTTGTATAGAATAAACTATTAAATCGTTATACCCTTGGGCTGTAAATTTTTCTTCTTCTCTGTAGCACAAAACAAGTAAACTAGTTCCTGAAATGAATAAAAAATTCCACCCTAGGCCCAAAAAAATAAGAGCAATCAAGTAATTAGTAAAATTTTGTTCAAATAAACTAGTAATAATTGTGACTAAAAACAATAAAACTCCAATATACATAATTTTACTATGACCAAACCTTTTAATTAAATTTCCAGTAACTAGTGAAGGTAAAAACATGGCTGCTATATGAAGCTGAATAACAAATCCAGTCTTGGACAAACTTATTTTCTCCATCAAATGCATACTTATAGGTGTGGCTGTCATTAAAAAAGTCATAACAGCATAGGCAAAAGCTGACGCTACAAGTGCCTGTAGAAATCTTGGTTGTGACATAAGTTCGAAAAAACTTCTTCCAGTTTTATATTGATTGTTTGATATCTTTATAGGTTCCTGAAAAAAAAATAAAAATATTGTTGATGAAATAGATAATGCTGCAAGAGCAAAATAAGAACCTGCATACATATGATTAGTAATAAGTCCTTTAGAAATATTTGCAATGTTGGGACCAATAAATGCTGAACCTATTCCCGCTAACAAAATGATAGAAATTGCTTTTGGTGCATAGTCCTTATCCACAACCTCGACTGCTGCAAAACGATATTGATGACTAAAAGCTATTCCTCCACCAATTAAAAAACATCCTAAATTATATAAGACAAAGCTTTCTACTATTATAGAGTATGAAGTTAAAAGAGATGCAAAACATGTACCTATTGATGCATAAATAAATCCTAATTTTCGTCCAATTATACTCATTAACTTTGCAGCAAAAAAAGCAAATAACGCAATTCCGACTACTGACAAAGCCATTGGAAGAGTTGCTAAAGATTTTATTGGACTAAATTTTGAACCAATTATACCACTTAAAAAAACGGTGACTGGGGCAGCTGTAAAAGCAAAAATCTGGCTTAATATAAGTAACGAAAGATTTTTATTCATTAAAAGAATAAATACTTATCAGCCATATACAAAGCCCAAGCAGCAGCAGCACCTAATATAATATATTTCATTACGTTTACTTTATTTCTATTTTTTCAGGAAGTATACCTTTAGGTCTATACCTCATTATAAACAACAATCCTAAGCCCATCAGTAAAAATCTGAAATAAGGAACGCTTTCAATTAAATGAGCTTTAAGTGCATTTGTTTCAGGAATTCCCGCAGTGAAAAAGTTTATTAAGAATAATGATATTGGTGCAGCTTCAATCCATAAGAACCAAACAACAAATCCTCCTAAAATTGCTCCAAAATTATTTCCACTTCCTCCAACAATTACCATCACCCAAATCAAAAAAGTATATCTCATAGGTCTATAGCTTCCTGGGGTAAATAAACCATCTTGAGTAACTAACATTGCACCAGCAATTCCAACAATTGCTGAGCCTAAAATAAAAATTAGTAAATGTTGTTTAACAACATTTTTACCCATCGCATTTGCAGCTTCCTCATTATCTCTTATTGCCCTCATCATTCTTCCCCATGGAGAATAAAGTGCTTTTTGAGTTAAAATTAAAAGAATAATTACAACTACCAGGAATAATCCAGAGTAGCATAATTTTACAAATACTGATGATCCTTCGATCACAAGTTGATTTAAAGCAGCTTGTCGGTCAGCTAAATTCTCAATTAAACTTAATTTTCCTGAATTAAACTTTTCAACTAATTTGATAAACCAATCTGTCGTTTGAAGATCTACCTCATACGGTGCAGGTCTTTTTAATCCAATAACGTTTTTAACACCCCTAGTGAGCCAGTCTTCGTGTTTAATAATTGCAATAACAATTTCAGAAATAAGAAGAGTGGCAATTGCTAAATAATCAGCTCTAAGACCAAGGGCAACTTTTCCAACTATAAAAGCTAAACCGCCAGCAAAAAGAGCTCCTACTATCCAAGAAAATATAATTGGTAATCCAAATCCTCCTAGGAAACCAGTTTTAGCTGGATCAACTGCTTCAATAGCCTCTATACCTGGTTCTGCAGAAAACCTAATAAGCAAAATACCAGAAATTATTATTGCAGCTATGCTGTATGTTCTTATTTTTGATTTTTCAAATCTTTTTAAAATGAAACGTATAACCAATACCATTACTACTATTAGCCATAATGACATTAAAATATCAAAACCTCCTGCCCTCCAAGCTTCTTGGACAGGATCTACAGATATCAATACCGCAGCTAAACCACCTAATGCTGTATAACCCATAATTCCAAAATTAATTAAGCCAGCGTATCCCCATTGAATATTTGCACCCATTGTCATAACTGCAGAAATTAAACAAAGATTAAAAATTGATAATGCAATATTCCAAGACTGAAATATTCCAACCATCAGGATAAGCACCATCATGATGCTGTAAGCCGCAATTACATTAAGATTTTTTCTCACAGTACTTTCCCCTTAAATATTCCTGACGGTCGATATATTAAAACTATTACAAGTATGGAGAATGATACAGCAAATTTATAATCTGTAGACAGAAGTTGAACTAAACTATCTGGCTCCATACTTTCTGGTAAAACATACATAAAAAATTTCTTGTAGGCATAAGTTAATAAAATTTCTGAAAAAGCAATTACATATCCACCTAAAAAAGCTCCAAACGGATTTCCAATTCCTCCGACTATTGCAGCAGCGAAAATAGGAAGCATATTATTAAAGTAGGTAAATGGTTTAAAACTTTTATCTAAACCATATAAAGCACCACCTATTGTAGCTAAAATTCCAGCAATAACCCACGTAACTAAAACTATTTTTTTTGGATCAATACCTGATAACAAAGCAAGATCTTCATTATCAGAATAAGCTTTCATGCTTTTGCCAGTTTTTGTTTTGTTTAAAAACCAAAATAATAAAGATACCAAAACTATTGTAACAAATATTGTTAACACCTGAGTTGATTTTAGTGCAAGACCCTCGTTTAATCCTGTGATCTCCTTAAACTCACGAGCTTTAATAATGAATTTTTCACCATCAAAAAATCTTCTGTCACTAGGTCCGATTATGATTCTTACCACGGCTTGTGTTACAAACATTACTCCAATACTTACCATTGCAAACTGTACTGGGGGACTTTTTTGGTTTCTATAGTATTTGAAAACGAACTTATCAATTAAAAGCATATAAAGAATCATGAAAATAATTCCAAATGGAATAGCTAATAAAGCTGTAGGCAAAACACCTAGAGAGACGCCTAAAGATTGAAAGTACCATGTAAACAAGATTGTCATCATGGTCCCAAAAGACATCATGTCGCCAGTTGCAAAGTTTGCAAATCGTAAAATTCCATAGATAAGTGTTA
>CACJPL010000021.1 GCA_902595285.1 uncultured Pelagibacteraceae bacterium
AATACCTTCTAAATTAAAGAATTCAATGCTCTCATCCAGAGTAAATATTTCTTTGTCTTGATATGACCATCCAAGTCTGAGTAGATAATTTCTTAAAGCATCAGGTATTATGCCTATTTTTGAGTAATCATCCAACGTTGAGGCATTATCTCTTTTTGAAAGTTTTTTACCTTCAATAGTATGAATTAATGGAATGTGCGCAAATTCTGGAACATCCCAACCCATTGCTTGGTATATTTGTATTTGTTTAAAAGTATTTATCTTATGATCATCTCCTCTGATTATATGTGTCATTCCCATTTGATGATCGTCAACAGTTGCAGAAAGATTATAGGTTGGTGTTCCGTCGTTTCTTAAAATTATAAAATCTTCTATTGTATTATTTTCAATTTCAACATCTCCTTGAACTAAATCATTAAGTTTAGAATTTCCCTCTATTTTACTTTTAAATCTAATTACAGGTTTAATATCTTTAGGAGCATCTTTTTCATCAGCATCTCTCCATTTTCTATTATAAATATATGGCATCTTTTTTTGCCTAGCTCTTTTTTTTTGCTCATCTATCTCTTCAGCAGAGCAATAACATTTATAAGCATTTCCATTTTTTAATAACTCGTTTGCAACTTTAATATGATCATCTATTTTCGTAGATTGAATATATTCCTCACCATCATGTTCAATTCCTATCCACTTTAATGATTTTATAATTTGAACTTTGTGTTCCTCTTTGGATCTTTCTTTGTCAGTATCTTCAATTCTTAGGTGAAAAGTTCCTTTTTGATTTTTAGAGAACAACCAATTAAACAAGGCAGTTCTAACCCCTCCAATATGAAGAGCTCCAGTAGGGGATGGAGCAAAACGTGTTGCTACTTTAGACATCAATGTTGTTTAGACTATTTTTTTAGAAGTTTCTATATAAAGATACTAAAACTCCTTGAACTTTTACTCTATCAGGTCCAAAAATCTTAGTTTCATAGTTTCTATTAGCACTTTCAAGCGCTACAACTTTACCTTTTTTTCGAATTCTTTTTAACATTGCTTCATGCTCATCTATTAATGCAACAACAATTTTTATCAATAGTTAATAAGGCAAAAAAATATATTAAAATAGGAGATATTTTTCAGGTTGTTTTAAGCCAAAGATTTGAGGCAAAATTAACAAAGAAACCATTAGACATTTATAAAAAACTTAGAGTAACAAACCCTTCTCCTTTTATGTTTTTCTTCAATTTTGAGGATTTCCAAATAATCGGTGCAAGTCCTGAAATACTGGTGAGACTTAGGGATAATAAAATTACTGTTAGACCAATTGCAGGAACTAGACCAAGGGGCAATACTAAAAAAGAAGATCTTTTTTATGAAAGAGATCTACTTAAAGATAAAAAAGAGCTTTCAGAACATTTGATGTTACTTGATTTAGGTAGAAATGATGCTGGTAAAGTCTCAAAGATAAATTCGGTAAAAGTTACAGAAAGCTTTGTTATTGAAAGATATTCTCATGTTATGCATATAGTTTCAAATGTAGTTGGGGAATATAGTAAAAAATTTTCAAAATTTAAATCGCTCTTGGCTGGTTTTCCAGCAGGAACTGTATCTGGAGCTCCAAAAATTAGAGCTATGGAAATTATAGATGAATTAGAGACAACAAAAAGAAAAGTATATGCAGGAGGAATTGGATATTTTTCTGCAAATGGAGAATTTGATACATGCATAGCCTTAAGAACTGCAGTTGCTAAAAATAAAAAATTCTATGTACAAGCAGGTGCAGGTATAGTTGCGGATAGTAAACCTAAAAATGAATATGAGGAAACAGTTAATAAAGCGAAAGCTTTAATTAATGCTTTAAGATAATGAGAATATTATTAATAGATAATTACGATAGTTTTACTTTTAATTTGTATCACTATATTTCCTCATTAAATGTTAAAGTTGATGTAATTAGAAATGATAAAATTAATTCTAAAGAAATCGTTAAAAAGAAATATGATAAAATTGTTATTTCACCAGGACCTGGCAACCCAAATCAATCTGGCAATTGCATTAAAATATTGAAATCATTATACAAAGAAATACCTTTTTTAGGAGTATGTTTGGGTCATCAGATAATTGGACAAGTTTTTGGATCAAAAATTGTTCAAGCTAGAAAGTTAATGCACGGCAAAACAAGTAAAATCAAATCTAAAAAAATCGGTATTTTAAAAAACCTCCCAAATAAATTTGAAGCTACCAGATACCATAGTTTGATAATTGATAAAAAAACCTTATCAAAAGAGCTAGAGATTACAGCAGAGACAGAAGACGGGATTATAATGGCTGTTCAACATAAAAAATTTAATATTCATGGTGTACAATTCCATCCTGAAAGTATTAAAACTAAGTTTGGAATGAAAATACTGAGAAACTTTATAAATTATTAAATTTATGGATAAAATTTTAGAAAAACTAACAAATAAAAAAGATTTAACATTTGAGGAAAGTAAGTCTGCATTTGAAATTTTAATGACTGGAAAAGCCAGTGATGAACAAATTTTTAGCTTTCTAACACTATTGTCTGAAAAGGGTGAAGTTGCCGATGAAATAGCTGGTGGTGTTTTTGTATTAAGAGAAAAATCAAAAAGAGTGAATGTAAATGATTGTATTGATACTTGTGGAACAGGCGGTGATGGCATGAATACTCTCAACATTTCAACTGCTTCAGCGCTTCTTTTAGCAAGTATGGGTACAAAGGTAGCCAAACATGGTAACAAAGCTGTTTCTTCAAAATGTGGATCAGGTGATGTTTTGGAAGCTCTTAAGATTAAAATTGATTTAGAACCTGAGGATATTGAAAAAGAAATTAATACCAATAATTTTGGTTTTATGTTTGCTCCAAATTATCATAGTGCGATGAGATTTGTTGGGCCCGTAAGAAAGAAAATTGGAAAAAGAACTATCTTTAACATGATTGGTCCATTAAGCAATCCAGCACTTGTAAATAGACAAGTTGTTGGTGTTTTTGATAAGAAATTACTCAAAATTTTTGCAGAGGGACTTAAAAATTTAAATTTAAAATTTGCTTGGATAGTAAATAGCGAGGATGGATTAGATGAAATATCTCCATATGCAACCACTAATGTTATTCAATTAAAAGATGGTCAAATATCTGAAATAAAAATAGATCCAAATTCTTTAGGAGTTAATGCAGATAATTTTAAAAATTTAGTAGGTGATGATGCAAAATTTAATGCTGATAAAATGATTGAAATATTTGAAGGTGAAGATAATGATTTTTCAAAAGCAGTTTGTTTAAATGCTGCAGCAGGTTTAATTGTTGGAGAAAAATTTTCTAACTTTTCTGAAGCTTATAATCAAGCAAGAAAATTTATCCTTTCTGGAAAAACTTTTTCACATCTCAAAAAAATTCAAAATGTCTGAAAATATTCTCCAAAAAATTATTAAAAAAAAAGAAATCAGAATTTCTGAACTGAAGAAAAAGAAACCTTTGGAAAGTATATCTCAGCATCCACCTGACTCTATGAATTATATAAATTTTAAAGAAGCAATTGAAAGTAATATAAAGGAGAATAATTTTTCAATAATTGCTGAAATTAAAAAGGCGAGTCCATCTGCTGGGATATTGGTAGAAAATTATAAACCAGTGGATATTGCTAAAATTTATTATAAGAATGGTGCAACATGTCTATCAGTTTTAACAGAAGAGGAATTTTTTTTAGGAAACTTATCTGATATTTATAAAATAAAATCTTTAAGTAACCCTATGCAGCCACTAAGCCCTGATAACATGCATATCCCAATTTTATGCAAAGATTTTTTTATAGATATTTATCAAGTTCATTTAGCTAAATATTATGGTGCTGACGCCATATTAATTATTTTAGCTGGTGTTTCAGAAAAACTAGCCAACGAATTGTATGAAGAGGCTCTAAAATTAGATATGTCAATAATCGTTGAAGTACACACAGTAGAAGAGGCAAAGAAAGCTTTGAATTTTAAAGACGCATTAATTGGAATAAACAATAGAAATTTAAAAACACTTAAA
>CACJPL010000022.1 GCA_902595285.1 uncultured Pelagibacteraceae bacterium
CAACAACTTTCAAATCCAGCTCAACTTTATGAGAAGCCAGTAAATTCCTTTGTTGCTGAGTTCATTGGTGAAAATAATACTTTTAATGGTGAAGTTATAGATATAGACAAAGACAAATGTAAAGTTAAATTAGCAAATTCAGAAATATTAGCCAACCCAATTTCAGTTAAGTCTAAAGGTGAGAAAACAACAGTCTCATTGAGACCTGAAAGAGCATTGATAAATCCAACTGATAAAATGGATAACATGTTCACTGGAAAGATTGAGGAAGTAATTTATCATGGTGATCATACAAGAGTTAGATTAAATCTTTTAGGAAGTTCAGAGTTTATCCTTAAAGTTCCTAATAGCACCTCCAATTTAGAATTAAAAGTTAGTCAAGATATAAATATTGGTTGGAATAGTATTGATGCTAGAGCACTAGACCCAAAATAATCTCAATCAACAATATCTATATCTAATATATGTAATCTGAAGACAAAATCAGCTGTTGACTTAAGCATCCCTATTTGTTGTAATTTTGGTTATATAAATTAATTTATATCAACGTTTAAACGGAGGAATAATGAGAAAAATAAGTAAAGTATTACTAGCTCTTTCTTTTGTTGTGTCTCTAACTTCTTCAGCCTTTGCTGTTACAGTAGCATCATGGGGTGGGGCATATACAGAGTCTCAAAAGCTTGGGTATGGTGATCCAACTGCTAAAAAACTTGGAGTAGAAATCAATTGGGTTGACTATTCTGGTGGTTTATCAGAAATCAAAGCACAAAAAGAAGCAGGTGCTATAACTTGGGATATTATAGACGTATTTGCATTCGATACAATTAATGGATGTGATGAAGGTTTATTTGTTAAATTTGATTTTGACAAAGACTTCCCAGCTGCACCAGATGGAACTGCTGCAAGTGAAGATTTCTTTGCACCAATGCCTAGTGAATGTGCTGTAGGTAATATCTTATATTCTTGGAACTATGCTTTTGATACAAGAGCGTTCGGTGGTAAAGAGCCTAAAACTATTAAAGATTTCTTTAACACAAAAAAATTTCCTGGAAAAAGAGCTATTTATAAAAGTGCTCTAACGAACTTAGAAATCGCTTTAGCAGCTGATGGAGTTAAGTTAGGTGACGGTGGTTCAAGAGTTTACAGAAAACTTTTAGAAGACGGTGGAATCGACAGAGCTATGAATAAAATCAAAGCTCTTTGCCAAGATCCAAAAGGCGGATGTGTATTCTGGTCTGCAGGTGCTCAACCACCTGAATTACTAGTTGCTGGTGAAGTTGTAATGGCAACTGGCTGGAATGGAAGATTCTTTAATGCAGAGGTAGGTGAAAATGCTCCAATCAAACAAGTATGGGATGGTCAAGGTCTTGACTATGAATATTTCGTTCTTGTTAAAGGTGGACCAGATGAAGCAAATGCTAAAAAAGCTTTAGCTATGATGACTAACACTGAAATGTTAGCTGGTAGCGCGAAGTACATTGCATATGCTCCATACAGAAAATCATCTCTTGATGTAATTACTGCTGGAGAGCCGTGGTACAAAGATGGCAAAACAGAAATGATGCCACAAATGCCAACTGCTCCTGCAAACACTAAGAATTATTTCTTAGTAGACCCTTTCTTCTGGGCTGATAATAATACTGAGATCAGTGAGAAATGGGAAGCAATGAAAGCAGGTCTATAATTTCAGTTTTAAACACTGAATTTATATAATATATTTAGGGCGGTTATTTATAACCGCCCTATTTTTTTATGAGCTCTGAAACAAAACAAATTTTAACCACTGACGGAATACCCTTAGAGGTCAGTTTAAAAAAAGCAGAAAAGAAGAACAAAATTAGAGCGTTTCTTCTAGTAGCTCCATTACTATTATTTCTTGTAATTACTTATATTTTTCCAATTGGTGAAATGTTTATGAGAAGTGTAGATGACAGAATGGTAACAAATATGCTTCCAAAAACATTTAAAGCTATGGAGAAATGGGAAAATTTAGAAGAATTACCTTCAGAGGAAGTATATCGAGCATTTTACGAAGATTATAAATTACTTGTTGAAAATCAACAGCATGGAAAATTAGGACAAAGATTAAATAAAGAAAAAAATGGTTTTAATACGATTACTAAAAAACTTTTTAGACAGATAAAAAGAAAAAAAATTGATGAAAGCGTAAGTTTAAAAGAGCAAATCAATAAACTTCATAAAAGATGGAGAAATGTAGAATTTTGGCAAGCAATTAAAAGAACTGCACCTCCCTATACAGCTGCAAAATATCTAAAGGGGATGGATATGTATTTAGCTGCAGATGGAAGTATTGCTCAAGTAGAAGAAGATAGAAGAATTCACAGAATTCTTTGGCTTAGAACTTTAGAAATTGCCTTTTTTGTTACACTTTTTTGCTTCTTTATGGGATACCCAATAGCTCATTTATTAGCAACATTACCAATGAAATATAGCAACCTTTTAATGATTTGTGTTTTGCTGCCTTTTTGGACATCTTTACTTGTGCGGACTGCCAGTTGGATGATTTTGTTACAACAGCAAGGAATAGTAAATGATTTCTTTGTGATGATAGGATTAGTCGCTGACGATAACAGGCCAGAAATGATGTACAACAAAGTTGGAACTTATGTGGCAATGACCCAGATATTATTACCATTTATGGTTTTGCCTTTATATAGTGTTATGAAAACAATATCACCAAGCTTGATGAGAGCTGGCAAGTCTTTAGGTGGAACACCTTTTGTTGCTTTTTGGAAAGTTTATTTTCCATTAACAATACCAGGAATTGGAGCTGGATGTTTGTTAGTTTTTATTTTAGCAATAGGATACTATATAACTCCAGCTTTAGTCGGAGGAGCCTCAGGCACACTAATAAGTAACCAGATAGCATTTCATATGAAAACAACTCTTGATTGGAGTTTTGCCTCAGCGATGGGACTAATGTTGTTGACTGGAGTTTTGGTTATTTATTGGATTTATAACAAATTAGTTGGAGTTGATAATATAAAATTAGGATAATATGGCATTACCAAGTTATACAGAGACAAGATATAGAATTTGGCACTACATTTATATTGCTATTTGTACTTTTGTATTTTTCTTTTTAATTGCACCTTTGTTTGTAATTTTTCCATTATCATTCAATGCTGAGGAATTTTTAGTTTTTTCTGAAGGAATGAAAAATCTTGATCCAGATGCATTTTCTTTAAGATGGTATAAAGACATGATTTATGGAACAAAAAATCCCTGGGGGCTAGCTGCTAAAAATAGTTTTATAATTGCAATATTTGCAACTATTGGATCAATTATTTTGGGAACATTGGCAGCTTTAGGATTAAGTAGCAGGCATATGCCTTATAAAGGAATCATTATGGCAACTTTAATTTCTCCCATGATTGTTCCGCTTATTATTTCAGGTGTTGCAATATTCTTTTTTATGGCAAAAGCTGGTTTAGCAGCAACACATACAGGTATTGTTTTAGCACACATTATATTGGGGACTCCTTTTGTTGTGATTACTGTAACAGCAACACTTTCTGGTTTTGATCATAGTGTTACAAGAGCAGCTGCAAGTTTAGGCAGTAACCCTGTAAATACTTTTATGAAAATTACATTACCTTTGATATTGCCAGGAGTAATTTCAGGTGGTTTATTCGCATTTGTTACGTCATTTGATGAAGTTGTAGTTGTTTTATTTTTGGCTGGTTTAGAAAATACTACTATTCCAATTCAAATGTGGACTGGTTTAAGGGAACAATTAAGTCCAACAATTTTGGCCGTTGCAACTTGTCTTATTATTTTATCTACGCTTATATTAATTAGTGCTGAGTTATTGAGAAGAAGATCTG
>CACJPL010000023.1 GCA_902595285.1 uncultured Pelagibacteraceae bacterium
TTATTTTTAACAATAATAGTTGAAATTTTTATGCCCAAATTTGTTTCAATTATTGCTCCAGGATTTGTTGGTGATTTAGAAAAAATGGAGGTAGCAATAAATTTAACAAGAATAACTTTTCCTTTTTTATTTTTTATTTGTTTAGCATCATTTTTTTCTGCAATTCTAAATTCACATAATAAATTTGCTGCAGCCGCCGCAGCGCCAATAATTTTAAATATTGTTTTAATCTTAGTATTAATTTTTTCAAAATCTTTAGGTGATCAGTTAGTTTATTATTTATCTTATGGTGTTTCTTTGGCAGGTTTCTTACAATTAATATTTTTATATAAGTATGTATCGAAGTATTATTTGTTAAAATTTAATTTTAAATTAGAAGCAAGTAATAAAGTAAAGTTATTCTTCAAAAAACTTTTACCAAGCATCTTTTCTTCTGGTGTTACTCAAATTAATATTTTAATTGGGACAATAATAGCCTCATTCCAAGCAAGTGCAGTTTCTTACTTATATTATGCAGATAGAATATATCAAATTAATTTAGCTATAGCGGGTATTGCAATTGGTGTTGTTATACTTCCACAACTTTCGAAACATATACAATCTAGAAAAAAAAATAAGATTTTATTTATTCAGAATAAAGCCCTTGAATTAAGTTTATTTTTAAGTCTTCCTGCAACTATTGCTCTAATTATTGGTTCTGAACAAATAATTTCTGCTTTATTTGGATATGGATCATTTAATGAAACTTCAGTAATAAACTCTAGTTTGGCTTTATATTATTTTGCACTAGGTTTGCCAGCTTTCGCTTTGATAAAAGTTTTTTCAAGTTTTTTCTTTGCAAATCACGATACTAAAACTCCATTTTATATTTCATTAATTTCAGTAATGCTTAATATTTTTATTAGTATTTATTATTTTAATCAAATAGGTTTTATTATTATCCCTATAGCAACATCAATTGCATCTTGGTTTAATTCAATAGTATTATTTATTTTTTTAAAAAATCGTCAATTATTTTATTTTAATCAAATATTTTTTGTTAAGCTGATTAAGATAATTATTGCATCAATTCTTATGGGTTTATTTTTTAATTTTATACTAAATTTTTTTCAAAATGAACTAGCATTTAATAATTCAATTAAATCTTTTTACTTAGTATTATCTGTTATATTAGGACTATTGTTTTATTTAGTAGTTTGTTATTCCATCAAAGCTTTTCAAATGAATGATATTAAATTAAAGTACTAATTTTATGAGTAAAAAAATATTTTCTGGTGTTCAACCGACAGGTAATCTTCATTTAGGAAACTATCTAGGAGCAATCAAAAACTTTGTAGATTTGAATAATGATGATAACAATAAATGCATTTTTTGTGTAGTAGATCTACATGCTATAACAGTGAAACAAGATCCTAAAGAGTTAAAAAATAATATTAGAGAAACTGTTGCAACTTTTATAGCAAGCGGAATAGATCCAAAAAAAAGTATAATTTTTAATCAATCTGGAGTAGCCGCCCATTCTGAAGGGGCATGGATCTTAAGTTGTGTAGCTAGAATGGGTTGGCTGAATAGAATGACACAATTTAAAGAAAAGGCTGGTAAAGATAAAGAGAAAGCCAGTATTGGATTATATTCTTATCCTGTTTTAATGGCCTCTGATATTCTCTTATATGATGCTACCCATGTTCCAGTAGGTGATGATCAAAAGCAACATTTAGAATTATGCAGGGATATAGCACAAAAATTTAATAATGATTTTGAGGTAGATAATTTTCTTCAAGTTCCTGAGCCCCTAATACAAAAAGAATTTTCAAGGATAATGAGTTTAAAAGATGGTTCAAAAAAAATGAGCAAATCTGAATCTTCAGATTTGAGTAGAATAAATTTGACGGATGATAGAGATCAAATAATCAATAAAATTAAAAAAGCAAAAACTGATCCATTACCAATGCCACAAGATATTAATGAGCTTGATAAAAGGTTAGAAGCTAAAAATCTTTTAGGAATTTACTCAAGCTTAACTAATTCTACTTTAGAAAATTCAGTTAAAACTTTTTCAGGTAAAAATTTTTCTGAATTTAAAGAAAGTTTAGCAGCAGAGCTAGTAAATAAAATTGAACCTATTTCAAATGAGATAAAAAAACTTTTAGAAGATAAAAAATATCTTGATGAAATTCTTCTAGACGGAGTTGAAAAAGCTAATTTAGTTGCCTCAAAAAAGATTGAAAGAATCAAAGAAATAGTGGGTTTTTAAAAAAAATTTATTATCAAGTTTTAATTTTTAAAATATTCACTATATATAATTTATGTTCGTTCAAACAGAAGTAACACCAAATCCTAACTCTTTAAAATTTCTTCCTGGCAAGAAAGTTTCTAATAGTGGACCTTATGAAATTACAAATAAGGAAGATTTACAAAATGAGTTAGTGAGAAATATTTTATCGGTTAATGGTGTTGAGGGTATTTTCTTAGGACACGATTTTATTTCAGTAAATAAGAATGATAGTACCAATTGGGAAGAAATTAAACATATAGTAATTTCATTGATTAATGATTTTTATGCAGGAGGAAAAGAGTTTGTAATTGATGAAAATATTACTGAAGATGTTTCAGATTTAAGTGAAATTGAGGAAAAAATTGTAAAAATTCTAGAACAAAAAATAAGACCTGCTGTTGCTAGAGATGGAGGAGATATAAAATTTAAAGAATTTAAAGATGGAATTGTAAAAGTACAATTACAAGGAAGTTGTTCTGGATGTCCTAGTTCGACCATGACATTAAAACAAGGTGTCCAAAATCTTTTATGTCATTATTTGCCTGAGGTAAAAGAAGTTGTTGCAATATAAAAATAATTTATGTCAAAAAATAAAAAAAAGGGATTTTTAAAAAATAAAGGCCTCAATATAGTTTCAAGATTTTTCTTGAGTTCTTTTTTTGTTATTACTTTTTTTTATATAACTCCTATTTTTATTAAATTTGCTGATAAAAATTTTAATAACGAAGAGTTTACCAATAATTCAAAAAATATTTTAGATAAAATATTAAAAAAAGATCAATTAGTAGAAGAAGACTTAATTGATGAGTCTGACGAAAGAGATTTGTTATATGATATTTTAGAGGAAAATAATTCAGAAATAAATCTAGTTAGATATACAACAACCGAGATAGATTCTTTGTTTAAAGAAGTAAATTACAATTTAAAGGACGTGAGAGATACAAAGTTAGTTAAACCTATAGATATTGGTCTCTTACCGAATGAAATTAAAAATATAGGAAGTACAAAAAAAAGAAAAAACATGTTTATAAAAATTGTTTTGCCTTTAATTGTAAAAGAAAATAATAAAATAAGAATTGATCGAAAAAGATT
>CACJPL010000024.1 GCA_902595285.1 uncultured Pelagibacteraceae bacterium
GTTTAATAATAAATTTAAATCAAATACCTCATTTATTCCACAAATGCAGTTTATAAATTTTCAAAAAATATTTATAAGTGATGATAGACTAAAAATGTTTTTTGATAAAAAAAAAACCAAGTTTATTAAAATTAAACCTTTTTCCTACAACATAAAGAGAAGAAAATTGAATTTAAAAACTAAAAATAATATTTGTATTTTTGATATCAATGAGGGAAAGGTACCAAAATTTCTAAATAATTATAAAATTAAATTTAATAATTATTATAGCCAGGAGAACATTTTAAATTTTTTAAATTCGATACTGACAGCTGTTAAAAAAATAAATTTTAATAATAAAGTAAAAATTTATTGTTATATTAAAAGAAAACCTAATTTTGGTAGAAATTTATCTCATTTAAATAATATCAAACAAAAGAAATATGATTTTTTTAAAATTTTAGATCCCCAATCAGATATAGAAAATTATTACAATTTATTCAAAACAACTATTTCTTTCCCTAATACGTCCCAATCAATTTACTTTTCTAAAACTACAAATAAAGAGTCAATTTATTATGATATTGAAAACTCATTAGTTAATAAATATGATAAAAAAGTGTCATTAATTTCTAATGAATTAAGTTTACAAAAAAAAATTAAAAAAATTTTTAGTTAAAATGATTAAATTAAATTCGTCTGATATTTCGCATTATAAAGATAATGGATGGGTTTTATTAAACTGTGGTTTAAGCGCAGAGCAAATCCAAAAATACGCAGAACATGTAAAATTAATTATCAAAAAAGCAAAAATAAATAATTATAAATTTGGAAGAATTTACTTCGATTATTTATTTGATTATAATTTAGCAGCCGTTGAGGCTCCATTAAATAAATCAATATGTGGATCTGATGTAATTAATTTTTTTTCAAAGCTCGAGATTGGTGGTGCTATAAATTCTTTAATGGGATGGAAAAACTCAGTATGTTCATTGATAAGATTATTTTGCATGGGTCAGTACAATTATTCAGGGCATTGGCATCAAGATAATGTAATTAGTGGTAAAACAGTTCAAGTTTCAATTATTCTTAAAGATGAAAAAGGTTTTAAAATAGTTAAAAAAAATTCTAAAAAAAATAATTTAAACGAAGAAATCACAAACAACATATCTCAAAATTTTACTAAATTTAAACTACCAGTTACATTAAATAATAAATATTATGATGTGATTGATGCAAAAAAAGGAGATGTTATTTTGTTTGAACCATATTTACTTCATAAAGGATCTTACAACAACAGTCGATTACAATTTCATATGAGATTTGAAGAAAAAAATTTAGATGAAAATAAAACATTTTTTAATCATAATTCTTTAGATTTTGATTTAATTAAAGATTACGATTTTAATATTTCTGAAGAAAATATTGCAAGCAAGATACCTATTGTCAAACGAGAATTAATACACTCACGATTAAAAAAAACTATAAATTATTATTTGCCAATTGATAATTTTTATCATTATTTCAAACAAAAAAATATTTATAAATCTTTTAATTATGAATTATTTTCTAATACGGCTTATCAAAAAAGAGAAAGCAAATAATCAAAATAATAATGTTGTTGTTTTTAAAAAAAATTAAAAATTCATTTTTGACGCCAAGAATATATAATTTTGTAGTAAATGAAAATTTTTATCAAAGATATGATAAAAATTATAAAAAAAATAATTTAATTAAAAAAATTTTTTTAAAAATATTTTATTTTTATCCAAACTTACACGATACTTATGAATGGAAATTTGGAGACAAAAACAAACATAGATCATTTGAAGATTTTAAAAATTATAGAAGTCATGATTTATTTATTTTGAATTTTATTTCAAAAAAAATTAAAAATAAAAAACTAAAAATTCTTGATGTAGGATGTAACCAAGGAAGACATATAAAATATTTATATAATAGAAAATTTAATAATTTATATGGCGTAGATATTATGAAGAAAGCAATAACTGTTTTCAAAAAAAATTCTTCAATTAAAGAAAAAAAGTATATTAAGATTAAACAAGATTATATACAAAGATATTTGAATTCAGCAAAAAATAATTTTTTTTTCGCATCATACACTTTTGGTGCAACAATCGAGTTATTACACCCATCTTTTGATGTAGTAAAACAACTTATAAGAGTCTCTAGGAAATATGTTTTTTTGTATATTAATGAAAATGAGCATTGGTATCCAAGATTTTATGTATATGAGTTCAAAAGGAACAACGCAAAACTCATATATAAAAAAAAATTTGGAAAAATGTCATTTCTTGCTTTCAAAAAAATGTCGTAATTAAAAAGTATTTTTAATCATCAAATATATCTTCAACTTAATAGATTTACAGGATATTAAATAAACATGGGATCAATCAAAAAACTTTTGGCTAGTGCTGATCTGCCAGATAGAGAGTTGCATCACTCTCGAATGTTTGTAGATTTAGCTGAAAATATCCATATTCATTATAGAGAATATAGATTAATTTTTTCTTTACCTGAATTTTTTGAATTCTCAGACATACTAGAAAAGTCAGTTCAAGATGTAAGAAATTATCTAGAACAAAACAAAGATTATAAGGAGCAAACTTATCCAACAACTTTAATTGTTGCTGGAGGTAGATCTAGGCAATTAAAATATCTAGAAAACTCCCCTTCTAGTAATAAATCTTATTATCTTGATAATAAATTAACTATTGAACTTCAAGATGAGTATGTAACTGATGAAATTCATATACATTATCGTGATTTCAGGATTGGGTTAGATAGAAAAAGGTTTAGAATTTTGGCTGAAAACTTTAAAAAGGCATTAGATAATCTGAATACTTTTGAAAAAAATAATTCATATTTAAGAAAAAATCATTCAGATAGAGACGTCAAAGATTTTAATAATAAAGAAATTTTAACTGAGAATTTTCCGTATATTAAAAACGTAAATGTAGTTGAAATTAAGTCTTATAACTATCCAAATTTTCCAAAAAATTGGAAAGGTGATAGAAACTTTATTGATAGATTAAAAAAAAATCTTGCTAGTGACAAAAAAGCTATAAATATTGCACCGATTATTCTTACTAAAAAAGAGAATGACAACTATTTTATTATTGATGGTCATCACAGGTACCTAGCTAATATGGAAGCAGGAAAAACGAAAATTGATGCAATATTAACAAACTTAACCTTCAAGGAATCTGAAAAATTAAGACTTGCAGAAAGTAATTTGAAACAGTTTGACATTGAAACTAACAATAAATTTGGTTTAGCAGATTTTTACAAATCTTATTTGGGTTTTAAATTGAATAGTTTTTATTCATCGCACTATAGTCGTCATATGTTTAAAA
>CACJPL010000025.1 GCA_902595285.1 uncultured Pelagibacteraceae bacterium
TCACTTAATATTGTTACATGTGGATATTTTTTTAGACCCTCTGCTAGTTTATCAATCTCTGGTTTTTCAACGAAACTTCCTGTTGGATTATTTGGATTAATTAAAATTAACAATCTAGTTTTATCAGTTATTAAAGATAAAATTTTTTCTGCATTAAATTTTAAGTTTTCATCTTCAGTTAAATCATATGGTACAGAAGTTGAACCAGTATAATTTATCATAGACTCATAAATTGGAAAAGCAGGCGTTGGATGAATTATTTCAACTCCTGGCTCACCAAAACATTGAATTGCATAGTGCATTGTTGGTTTTCCACCTGGCATTATAATAATTCTTTCTGGATCTACGCTTGCGTTATATCTCTTTTCAATCCATCTAGTTACTGATTGTCTACATTCTAAAATTCCGTTTGAAAGAACATATCCGTGATGTCCATCATCTAAAGCTTTTTTTGCTGCCTCAACAACATGTTTTGGAGTTTTAAAATCAGGCTGACCTAATCCTAAATGGATCATTGGATTGCCTTGTGCTTCAAGTTTTTTTGCTTCTGCTAAAACTGAGAAAGCACTTTCAGTTCCTAATCTGTTTAATGACTGAGCAAGTTTCATAATAAATAAAGTCGCAAAACTAAACGAAAAATACTTTTTTGTCTATTCTGATTTAATTATTAATTTATAGGATTTATTAAATATTAGCTTAAAAACAGCATTTAGTCTCGGTATATTAATTTTGACGCATCAAGATCTTTAACGGATTTACATCCCATAAGTACCATATTTCGTCTAATTTCTTTTTGCATGTTTTCTAACAATCTCTCAACTCCTTTTTGTCCACCGGCACCTAAACTAAAAAGAAACGCTTTTCCAAAACTACATGCTGTTGCGCCTGCAGCTAATGCCTTTAGCACATGTGTTCCTCTTCTTACTCCACCATCTAAAATGATTTCCAGTTTATCACCAACTGCATCTGATATTGCTTTAACTTGATCAAAAGGGGATCTTGATCCATCAAGCTGCCTTCCCCCATGGTTTGAAATCATTATTGCAGTACAGCCAATATCAATTGCTTTTTTGGCATCTTCAACTGACATAACTCCTTTTAGTGCCATTGGTTTATTCCATTTTTTTATACAATATTCAGCATCTTTCCAATTCATCGCAGGATCGTACTGCTCATTTATATATTCCATAACTGATTTAGCTATATTTGTACCTTTATCAGTTTTATTTTTTATATTCGCCAACTCAAATTTTTTATTAGTAAAATATTTAAAAACCCATCCTGGCCTCATGGCAAAACTTAATAAACTATCAAACGTAAATTTAGGTGGTGTTGTAAATCCAGTTCTATGATCACGTTCTCTATTTCCAGCTACAAGCGTATCAACTGTAATACACATTCCATCAAAATTTGCTCTAGAACATCTTTCAATTAAATCGTCAGTAATTGATTTATCTTTATGAATATAAAGCTGAAAAAGTTTTGGACCACTTGAAATATTTGCTACTTCCTCAATTGAAAAAGACGCCATAGTAGACATACTATAAATAGTATCAAATTTTTCAGCAGCTCTTGCGGATGCTTTATCACCCTCTGGATCATACAAACTCTGCATTGCTGTAGGTGATAAAAATAAAGGCATACTAATTTTTCTACCAAAAACTGTAGTTGATAAATCTGGCTCTCCAACACTGTTAAGAATATTTGGAACTAAATCACAATCATTAAACGCCTCAGTATTTCTATTTAGAGTAACCTCGTCATCTGCACCACCATCAATATAATGAAAGATAGGTGCTGGTAATTTTTTTTTTGCTAATTTTCTAAAGTCTTCAAAATTATAACAATCATTTATATTCATGATTACTATCTTCTAAATCTTAAATTACTTCTATTTAAATCACTAATTTTAGTACAGCCCATTAACTTCATATCTCTCACTAATTCAGATTTATACTTCTCTAAAGCTCTTTCAACGCCTGCTTGTCCAGCAGCTGCTAAAGCATACAAATAAAGTCTACCACCAGAGCATGCTTTTGCACCTAATGATAATGCTTTAAGCATATGAGTTCCTCTATGAATTCCCCCCTCACAGATTACATCCAACTTGTCACCAACAGCATCAACGATTTCAGCAAGTTGATCGAAAGGTGATCTTGATCCATCAAGTTGTCTTCCACCATGGTTTGAAACCATTATTCCTGTACACCCAATATCTACAGCTCTCTTAGCATCTTCAACGCTCATAATTCCTTTTAAAGCAAAATGACCTCCCCATTTAGAGCAAAGTTGTTCAGCATCCTTCCAGTTCATTGACTGATCCAGCATTGTCGAGAAATAATTTCCAATTGAAGAGTTTGTGCTAGTACCCTCTTTTACAAAATCTTGAAGATGAGGTAATTCAAACTTTCCTTTTGTTAAATAATTTATTCCCCACATTGGCTTTGTGGCGAAACTAAATAAACTTGATAGTGTTAGTTTAGGTGGTGAGGTAAATCCAGTTCTTAAATCTCTTTCTCTATTTCCTCCTGTAATCGTATCAACCGTTAGAGCCATTACATCAAACTTAGCTGCTTTTGCTCTTTCTAAACATGAATCATTAAGTCCTCTATCTTTATGGAAATAAAACTGAAACATTTTTGGCGTATCAACAAGTGAAGAAATTTCCTCCACACTCACTGTTGCTAATGCCGATACCCCAAACATGGTGTTATATTTCTTAGCTGCTTTACCTACAGCTCTTTCACCATCATAGTGAAATAATCTCTGTAAAGCGGTAGGTGATAAATAAAAAGGTAAATCTAATTTCTTTCCAAATATTGTTGTCGATAAATCAACATTCTCTACACCTCTTAAAACATTAGGCACCAAATCAACGTCATCAAATGCACTCGTATTTCTTGCATATGTTATTTCATCATCTGCAGCACCATCAATGTAATGAAATATTGGTGATGGTAATTTTTTTTTTGCTAATTTTCTAAAATCACTAAAATTATGACAATCTTTTAAATTCATAATTCTTTATTAAAAGTTTTTAAAGAAATTAA
>CACJPL010000026.1 GCA_902595285.1 uncultured Pelagibacteraceae bacterium
TTTCGATATCAAGTCATCAAAAAGCATTTGACGCTCAGTCGAAAGGTAATTTTAATAATGAAATTGTTGCAATAGGGAATTGTTCTCAAGATAGCAATATAAGACCTAATAGTAATCAAGAAAAATTGGATAGTTTAAAATTAGCGTTTGATCCGAATGGAACTGTAACGGCAGCAACATCATCACCACTGACAGATGGTGCAGCTGCTACTTTAATTTGTGAGGAGCAATATGCTAAAGATAATAATTTAGAAATTCTTGGAAGAATAGTGTCAACTGCAATTCAAGGATGTAATCCTGATACCATGGGCTTAGGTCCAATTGGAGCTTCACAAAAAGCATTAGAAAGAGCAAAGTTAACAATTAAAGATATTGACATCATAGAACTTAATGAGGCTTTTGCATCTCAATCATTAGCTTGTATAAAAGATTTACAAATTGATCAAAGCAAAGTTAACATAGAAGGTGGTGCCTTAGCCTTAGGACATCCCCTTGGAGCAACAGGCGCAAGGATTACTGGAAAAGCAGCTCAATTATTAAGAAGAGAAAATAAAAAATATGCACTAGCTACTCAGTGCATTGGTCTCGGTATGGGTATTGCAACTATTATTGAGTCAGTGGAATAAACTTTCATCATGGAACAGTTACCTTTTGATAAAAGATCTGGAAAAATTTGGTTTAATAATGAATTATGTGAATGGCAAGATGCTAGGGTCCACATAATTAGTCATGGAATGCATTATGCTAGTTTAGTCTTTGAGGGATTAAGAGTTTATAATACAAAAATTTTCAAACTAGAAGAACATACTGATAGATTATTTAAATCTGCAAAAATCCTTGATATGAAAATTCCTTATTCATATAAGGAGATTATTGAAGCAACAAAAAAACTGGTATCTGATCAAAATATTAAAAACGGATATATTAGACCTTTTGTTTGGAGAGGCAGTGAAATGATGGGAGTATCTGCGCAAAACACTAAAATTAATGTTGCTATTGCTATATGGGATTGGCCCACATACTTTGATCCAAATTTAAAATTAAATGGCATAAAACTAAATATATCTAAGTGGCAAAGGCCACCTCAAAATTCATCGCCTTGGGGAAGTAAAGCTGCTGGCTTATATATGATTTGCACTCTTTCAAAACATCAAGCAGAAAAAGATGGTTATACAGATTCGCTCATGTTGGATCACGAAGGTAACATTGCCGAAGCGACAAGTGCCAATATTTTTTTTAAAGATGAGAATAATGAATTACATACTCCAATTCCAGATTCTTTCTTAGATGGCATAACAAGAAAAACTGTAATAGATCTTGCAAGGTCAAAAAATATCAAGATACATGAAAGAAAAATATCTCCTGATGAATTACCTAATTTTAAAGGATGTTTTATTACTGGCACAGCGGCAGAAGTAACCCCTGTAGGAAATATATTAGATAATAATTTTGAAGTCTGTGATTTAATTAAAGATTTATCTTCTAGTTATGAATTACTTGTAGGCAAAAATAATTAAAACAAACTAGAGAAGACTTGGAAGCCAAGTAGAAAATACAGGAAATAAAATCATTAAAATTCCATATATAATTCCAACTACAGTAAATAAGGGAACTTCTTTAAAAGCTTTAGCAGGATTTTCTTTTATAACACCTGCGGCTGTATAAATTCCAACACAAACTGGTGGGGTTATCATTCCAATTCCTGCAAAAGCAACAAATACTACATATAAGTGTAGAAGACTTTGATTAAAAGACAATGTAATTGCCGCAAATATTGGTACTGTTAGATAAAATACAGGAACTATTTCTATAAAAGTTCCAAGTATTAAACAAATTGTACCCAACATTACCCAAAATAAATTTACGCTCACACCCATTTCAGTGAAGTATGTTATTATTTTTTGTGGAGCTTGAGTATACGTAAGAACGACACTTAAGAACGTCGCTGTAGCAATAATAGAAAATATTACAGCTGTAATAATTGCTGTTTCTTTAAGACAACTTAATAAAGATGAGATAGTTAATTCTTTATAAATCAAAAAACCAATAGCAACTGCATAAACACCAGCAACAGCAGCAGACTCGGATGGTGTTAAAAAACCAGCATATATTCCTCCTAAAATTATTACAGGAGTAATTAGAGCTGGAAGAGCTGAAACAAAAGAACTTATTCTTTCCTTAAATGAGGCTTTTTTATCAGTTTTAATATGTCTACATTTAAAGAGGACTAGCAAAACCATTAAAACTAGAAGTATCATTCCAGGTATCACCCCTGCAGCAAAAGTTTTTGATACAGGAACATATGTGAGAGCACTAAACAAAATAGCAGCGTTTGAAGGAGGAATTAAAGCTTCAAGTAGCGCTGCGGAAGCTGCAAGAACTACAACAAATGGAGTTGGATAGCCCTGTTCAACCATTTTAGGCATCATGATGGTTCCAATTGCAGTAATAGCTGCAAGAATTGATCCACAAAAAGCAGCAAAAAAACCCATTGCAAGAACCATTGCCACCCCTAAACCTCCTGGCCAGTGCCCTACTAATGTTGTTGCAAATTTTACTAATCTTAATGCTGCACCTCCTTTTAACATAGCCATTCCACTAAATATAAATAATGGAACAGCTATAAGAACATGTTTTGTTAAAGCTCCAAAAGACACTTGAATTAAAACCGACCAAGGCAAATTAAGCCCACCAATTGCAGCTATAGAGCTTCCTAAGCCAAAAACTAAAAAAATTGGAACAGAAATAATTAATGTTACTAAAGATAAAATAAAAGCTAAAGAAAACATTAATTTATAATTTATCTACTTATTAAATTTAAAGTATTTTCAAATAAAAGTTCTAAAGATGAAAGA
>CACJPL010000027.1 GCA_902595285.1 uncultured Pelagibacteraceae bacterium
AAAATATACAGATAAGCTTAGCTTAAGTTTTGAAAGATGGGGTAGGACAAATACAAGAACTGCAGCATGTAATTCTAATTGGGGTTCATGGAACGGTGATTGGGACGTTGTACTTAAAATGCGTAGAGTTTTTTCATATTATTTTCAGATGAATCCAGACACACAATTTAAAAACCCTGTGTCTGCTGGCGTAGGCTATAATCCAACCTGTCCATCAATTGGAGATGCAAGAAATATGAAGCCTGGTGAAACTTGTATTACTTATGAGAGTTTAGGGTCTCGAGCTGTAAGTGGAAATGCTTGTGCAAACAAAGGATTTAATACTTGGCTTTTAATTGTATCAAAACTTCCAAATGATGAATTTTATTTTAACTGTGCAGGTAAAATTTGGTAAATAAAAACAGAGCCTTTACCTTAATAGAACTTCTCGTCGTAGTAGCAATCATAGGAACTTTGTCTGCTGTAGGTGTAGTTTCTTATAATGGATATACAAAAAGTGCAAAAGCCAAGACAGCTGAGTTAAACTACACAAATATCAATAAAGCTTTAATTTTTGAGTTTATGAAGTGTGAATTAGATAGCTCTGCTACAGTATTTAATAATCATAAATGTGGTAGTTCAAACTCTCCATCCATTAATACAATAAGCGGCTTTATCACGAGTAATTTAAAAATGTCCAACCCTTATGGCTCTAATTTGATAAATAAATCTCCATGTTCTCAAGGATCTGTTTCTATTAGTAGCCCCTCCAAAGGTAATTATTCTGTTAGCTTTTATTCTGCTCCTCAGAAGAAAATTATAACTACAAACATGGGGACTACATGGACTCCAGTGAAAGTTGGAAGTAATACAAAATATACAAATGTAAATACAGGATGTAACACTACTTGGACTTCAGTTAACACAGGAGCTAATACTACTTATAGTTCTGTCAATACTGGTTCAAACACTAAATATAGCAGCCCATAGCATTAAGTGTTAAAGTATTTTTATGAAAAAAAATGCTTTTACATTAATTGAGCTTTTAGTCGTTGTAGCTATTATCGGTATTCTAGCTGCAGTAGGAGTGGTTGCTTATAATGGTTATACAGCTAGTGCAAAGAAAAATGCTTTAAAAAGTCAACATTTAGAAATAGTAAAATTTATTACATTGGAAAAAAATAAATGTGAAATAAATACTCATCAAAAACTTATTACCGGAAGCGGAGGTAATTATGAACCTCCATGCTCAGATTTTTTGAATATTTCACAAATGCCAAATAATGTATATAAAATGTCACAACATTTTGAAGGACTTGGTTTTAAAAATATATTAGAACCATCTAAATCATACTTTTGTGACAACGGTAATTTTTATCCTGGTTGCACATTTATTGATTGTACTACTTGTGCCAGGAATAAAGGTAGTCCCATTATGATAGTTACAACTTGCATAGAAGGAACGTGCACAAATGCGGAAAAATTAGTTAGTGAAATAAATTTTAACTAATGAACCACAAAGCATTCACATTAATTGAGCTTTTAGTTGTTGTTGCAATAATAGGAATTTTAGCCGCTGTAGGTGTAGTTGCTTATAACGGCTATACCGCAAGTGCTAAAGCTAATGCATCTAAAACTAATTATAAAAATGTAACTAAATGGATACAAACAGAATTGGTAAAATGTAATGCTGGGTTAGCTGACAAAATGTTTACTTCTAATCCACAATCATGCCCAATGACACATGCTAATAACTTTGCAAATGGAATGAATAATGCTTGTAGGGGGCAGAATGGAGTATTTGCAGATATGAAAAATCCTTACAACTCTAGTGAGAGAATGTGTAGACTAAGCATAAGCTACACAAATGACAATGACGTAGGTTATGTAAACTGGAGCACTAAAAGTGCTAGTGAGATAAGATTAAGTGGTTGTTGGAAAACGCCATGTAGTTCATCAGACAATAGAGATGAAATAATAATTAATGTGACTCAATAAAAAAGGTCTCACCTTAATAGAATTCTTAGTCCTCCTAGCAATCATTTTTCATTATGGGTAAAAACTCATGTAGTGAGTGACTATAAGCCAACACTTATAAAAAAAGACGGTTGGTGCAATTAACTTTTTTTCATATTATAAAAATATGAAATATCCGATTCTCGTACCAAATATTTTTAATCATCCATTCACTTATGAAAGCACTTTAAATCTTAAAGTTGGAGACTATGTACTGGTACCTTTTGGAAAATCTAAAATTACTGGTGTTGTTTGGGACGAATTTGAAAAAAATAACAATAAAAATTTTAAGACTAAAAATGTAATAAAGAAATTAGACGTTACTCCATTAAAAAAAAATACAATAAACTTTTTAAATTGGTTTGCAGAATATAATCTTATCCCAAAGGGTATGGCATTAAAGTTAGTGCTCTTAAGCAGTAAGGCAATAGAGAATA
>CACJPL010000028.1 GCA_902595285.1 uncultured Pelagibacteraceae bacterium
ATCCTGACTATGCACATAAAGTAGCAAGAAAAGTAAAACTCAATAAGAGAAATGTTGGTATTTTAGTGTGTGGATCAGGGACTGGTATGAATATTGCGGCAAATAAGCATAAAAATATTCGTGCAGCACAATGTTTTAATATAAAATCAACAAAATTATCCAGATTGCATAATGATGCAAATATCATTACATTGGGATCAAGGTTGATAACCAAAAAAAATGCTTTGAAATTAATAAGTGTTTTTTTAAATACAAAATTTGATGGTGGAAGACACTTAAAAAGAGTTAAAAAAATATAATTATGTCGAGCGAAAAAAATTATTTAAACGATAGTTACAAAAGCTTCTTTGAGGATAGTTTATCTTTAAAAGATCCAGAACTTTATAAAGCTATTAAAGACGAATTAATCAGACAACAACAACATATTGAGTTAATTGCGTCTGAAAATATAGTTTCACAAGCGGTATTGGAAGCTCAAGGTTCAGTTTTAACAAACAAGTATGCAGAAGGTTACCCTGGAAAAAGATATTACAACGGTTGCGAGCATGTTGATGTAGCTGAAAACCTAGCTATTGAAAGGTTAAAAAAATTATTTAATTGTAAATTTGCAAACGCACAACCACACTCAGGTGCTCAAGCAAATGGTGCAGTATTTTTAGCCTTGTTAAGCCCAGGTGATACTTTTATGGGAATGAGCTTAAATTCAGGAGGCCATATAACTCATGGATTAAAAATCTCAATGTCTGGCAAGTGGTTTAATGCAGTAGGTTATGATGTTGATAAGGAATCTGAATTAATTGATTATGATAATGTTGAAAAACTTGCTCTGGAACATAAGCCTAAACTTATTATAGCAGGTGGAAGCGCTTATTCTAGAGTAATTGACTTTAAAAGATTTAGAGAGATAGCAGAAAAAGTTGGAGCATATTTAATGGTTGATATGGCACACTTCTCAGGTTTAGTTGCAGGTAAAGGTTATCCTAATCCTTGTGACTATGCACATGTTGTCACCTCAACCACACACAAAGTATTTAGAAGTGCTAGAGGAGGTATAATTTTAACAAATCAAGAAGATCTGGCTAAAAAATTTAACACAGCAGTCTTTCCTGGTTATCAGGGAGGACCTTTGATGCATATCATTGCAGCTAAAGCAGCTGGATTTTTGGAGGCCTTACAGCCAGAATTTCAAGATTATATTAAATCTGTTTTAGCAAATGCTAAGATGCTTGCAGAAACTTTAAAAAATAATGGATTTAAAATTTATTCAGATGGAACAGATACGCATTTGATGTTGGTTGATTTAAGACCATATAATGTAAAAGGTAATCTTGCAGCTGAAAGTTTATCTAGAGCAAATATTACTTGTAATAAAAATGGTATTCCTTTTGATACGGAAAAACCCATGATTACCTCAGGTATTAGATTAGGCACACAAGCAGCTACAACACGAGGATTTGGATTAAGTGAGTTTAAAACTGTAGGAGAATTAATCACAAAAACTTTAAAAGGTTTATCTGAAAATCCGTCAGATAACAGTAAAATTGAAAAAGAAGTAAAAAATGAAGTTATTGCTTTAACTTCGTCATTTCCGATATATAAGAACCTCTAGTAAATGATTTGCTCAATATGTAAAAAAGGGGAGACCTCAGTTGTCGACTCTAGACCAACAGAAGATGGTACTGCTATAAGAAGAAGAAGACTTTGTACTTGCGGAGCTCGTTTCACAACCTTTGAAAGAGTTCAATATAGAGAATTAATGGTAGTAAAAAAAAATGGTAGAAAATCTGTATTTGATAGAGATAAACTTTCAAAATCTATTTATATTGCCTTAAAGAAAAGACCCATAGACACCGAAACAATAGAAAAATTTATAAGTCAGATCTCAAGATCATTAGAGGAAATTGGTCAAAGTGAAATATCTACAAATACAATTGGTACAATGGTTATGGATGGTTTAAAGGATTTAGATCCAGTTGGTTACGTAAGGTTTGCTTCAGTTTATAGAAACTTTAGAGAAGAAAAAGATTTCGTGCAATTCGTGGACAAACTTAATGTCTACAAAAAAACATAAATTTTCATTAAAAGATAAATTTTACATGGAGATAGCTTTGGATCTAGCTAGATCTCGTCATGGCCTGACTGGATCAAACCCTTCTGTAGGGTGTGTAATTGTTAAAAATGACAAAATAATTTCTATA
>CACJPL010000029.1 GCA_902595285.1 uncultured Pelagibacteraceae bacterium
TTCATTTAAAATTTAGGGATATGGATTATACACAAGAATCTGTAAGAAGTTATTATGCACCTGCAATATCTCTAACAAAAGATAACGATTACCATGATATTCGTTTTAGTGTAGCAACTATGGATGCTTTAGACTGTCATCCTGACTTGATGGATAAAGTTTATAAAGCTCATCACCGATTTGGAAATTTGCTTCATGACGATCAATTCCAAATTAAATTTAGATTAGGGCCAGGTGATATTTTTTCTTTTAACAATAGACGATTATTACACGGTAGAACTGAATATGATCCAAACTCAGGACATAGACATTTACAAGGTTATTACATGGATCGAGATGAGATTATTGGAAGACTAAGATATTTAAAAAATTCGGTTAACTCCAACCAGTAACATTCTTTACTTCAAGATATTCCTCAAGGCCCCAAACACCTCCTTCTCTACCATTACCCGATTGCCTGTAACCACCAAATGGAGTTCCAGCATCAGTTCCATTGCCATTAATATAAACACATCCTGATCTTAATTTTTTTGCAACTCTATGTGCTTTCTCTTTATCTTCAGTTTGTAAATAATTTCCAAGACCATAAGAGGTATCGTTTACAATATTGACTGCCTCATCCTCAGTTTCAAATGGAATTATACATAGGACAGGTCCAAAAATCTCTTCTTTAGCAATTCTCATTTCATTAGTTACATTTGTAAATATAGTTGGTTTGATAAAGTATCCTTTGTTTAAACCGTTTGGTAACTCAGGGCCACCTGCTGCAAGAGTTGCGCCTTCAGAAATTCCACTTTCAATAAGATTTATAATTTTATCATATTGAATTTTAGAAATTACTGGTCCTATATGATCTCCTTTTTTTGAAGCTTGATCTACTTTAATTTTGTTTGCTTCATCTACTGCATCTTTAACAGCTCTTTCATAAATTGATTTCTCAACCAGCATTCTTGTTGGCGCATCACAAGATTGACCAGAATTACTCATTACATTTCGAATGCCATCTCTTACTGCATCTTTATAACTGTCAGCAAAAACAATGTTTCCACCTTTACCGCCTAATTCAAGACAAACTCTTTTAATTGTTTCTGCAGCGTTTTTTGAAATTAATCTTCCTGCTCGTGTTGAGCCGGTGAAAGAAACCATATCAATATCAGGGTGGCTTGAAATATCAGTTCCTACTCCTTCACCATCGCCATTTACTAAATTGAATACTCCTTTTGGAAAACCTGCTTCATCAATCATTTCTGCAAATAGCATTCCAGAAATAGGAGCAATCTCTGATGGTTTTAAAATCATTGTACATCCCGTTGCTAATGCAGGGACAACTTTTAAAGTAATCTGATTGATTGGCCAATTCCATGGTGTGATTAACCCACAAACTCCAATTGGCTCATAACAAATATGATTATTTGATTTATTATCAAAGTGCTCATCAAAATTAAATTCTTTTAATCTTAAAATAAAATCATCTAAATGATCTTTTCCTGAAGCTGTTTGAACATCTGTTGCCCAATCCATTGGTGCACCCATTTCAAGAGAAATAGCCTCAGCCATTTCATTAAATCTTTTTTTATAAACTAATGATAATTTTTCAAGTAAGCTGAGCCTTTCTTCCTTGCTTGTTTCTTTCCAAGTTTCAAAGGCATTTTTTGCTGATTTAACTGCTAAATCTGTGTCTGCTTTTGAACCTAAAGAAATAGTAGCAAACGGGTCCTCATTGCATGGATTAATTACTTCAAAATCATTTTTATTTACCGGATCAACCCACTGACCATTTATGTAAAATTTTCTTTTATCTAACATTTAGTAATCTTAACATATTAATTAAATTTCATATCCTTTTTCCTCAGGTTCGTTATCAACTAACTCATCAGGAAAACCATTGGCTCTAAAATTAATATTATTCAAATCCTCCATTCTTTTCACAATCATTGACGACCAAGCTCTAGAACCATATTTTTTTTGACCATCTTTAAATATCTCAACTATCTTTGGAGAAATCTCTAAAGAAGCATTTAATTTTTTGGCCAGATTATCAAATAAACCTGTATCTTTTAAAACAAGATCCATCGT